>JBBTSP010000050.1:0-24858 GCA_038064655.1 Patescibacteria group bacterium
TATATTTGCTTGAAATTTGGAAAAAGTTAAAATTAACGATTATTTTTACCACTCACGATATTCGTGAAGCAATATTTCTTTCAGACAGAATCTATGTTTTAAGCAAAAAACCAGCCAGAATAATTAATTGTATAAAGGTTGATTTACCCAGACCGAGAAAAATTAAAGATTTAGTTTCACCAGAATTTGTTAAACTTGAGGCAAAACTAATTAAATTATTAGAGTAAATATGGTGTGAAGTTCAATCGGTTGTGGGGAATGATTTTGGATGATAAAATTAACCTCTATGACAAAAGAACGGCCAACAAGAATACCTACAGCTAAAGAAATATTATCAGACATAGAAATATTAAACAGTGGTGTGATCATCTCAAAAGTTGATCAAGGTTGGTTACCTCATCAAACAACTGCTTTTGAGCAAATGTATCAATCGCCAATAGGAGCAGAAGTTGCCACATATATAACTACTCCGTTAAAAATGGTTGCTCAACCTTTTACTGATATGGGGGGAGGAAATATCGAAAAATTACCTCCTTACAAGCATACCTGTTTACCTATAGATCAAATGCTTTTTGGAGCATATCCTAATACCAGATATTTTGACGTTAGTCGAGGAGGGCCTTTAGCGGCTATTGATCGTTCTTCTGGGTATTTAGCAAGAGGTTTACACCAATATTCAGAAAATACTGACAAAGTAACAAAAGATTGGATAATAAAATATGGTTTAGGAGCAGTAGTTCCTCTTATTAGGCGAAAAAAATTATTCCAGTGGGTTAAAGATAATAATGCGGAAGCTTATTTAGTTCCAGCTACTTCTGCAGCAGAGGGAGTGGTGGCTACTAGCAATTTTTTTCCAAAAATGAGAAAAGCGTTAGATCGGATCAAAGGTCAAATTCCCTGGTTGACAGAGGAGTGGCGAAGAAATAACAAAGGATCAAGTAGATTATACGAGGTTCTTTATACATATATTTTAGAACAATTTGGCCGTTTAAAGTTAGCGAGGATGTTATCAGGTGAGGAAGGAAGCTTGGAAGAAGTAGCTGAACTTTTTATGAAGATGGCAAAGAAACTATTTTTTCTAGGAAAAGAGCCTGATGAAATATATAAAGCTTTCGCTGAAAGATTATATGATCCAAATCAAATATATAGTCATCCTCATTACGGCGCACAAGCTGATTGCTCGGAAGTTGTAATAAAATCGGATAAACAACTCTCGACTATACCATGGGAAGCGATGTTACTTCTCGGAGATGGTAAGACAACAAAAGAACAACTAATTAATATGGCTAATTTATTAAAAGAACTTTATCCGAATACAGAAGTTATAATTCTTTTGAATAATGAAGATAAACCTTTGGAAATGGGAGATAATGGTCAAAATCATTTGACTCGTTTAGCGATCGCTGCCTGGACAGATAAACTATTAAGAAAAAAAGTAATTCAAGATTATAAATTTGATATTAGTCGAGTTTATAAGGAGTCTTAAGCTTAAATTGATTATCTTGAAAACGTTTAATTATTTTTTCAGCGTTTGGAAAACCCATTTTTTTCACCTTTTTAATATCTATGCGACGATCGTCCATAAGATAAAGTACTTGATCGGCCTCTTTGTAGGTAAAACCGAATTCTCCTTCGTCAGTCTGCCCGTCCCAAAGTCCGGCGCTGGGAGGTTGATTGATTATTTCTTTAGGAACTCTTAGATATTTAGCTAGTTGATAAATTTGAGTTTTGTATAAATGAGAAATTGGTTCGATGTCGCTCGCAGCGTCGCCGAAGCGGGTAAAATAACCAAGTAATTTTTCCGATCTGTTTTCCGTGCCGCAGACTAAACCATTAATTTTTTTGGCAACATCAAAAAGAGTGATCATCCGGAGCCTGGCCATCATATTGCCGACTCTGATTTTATTTAGATAATCAGTATTTGGGCAGGTAAAACACTCTTTTATCTCGCAAATTATTTTGTCCAATCCTTTTTTACCCAAGGTTTTCATCTGATTAATAATGTTATTAGCTGGTTTTTTAAAAGGAACGACAAAAAAATTATTCTCCGGAATTTTAGTTTTTTTTATCACATCTTTAATTTGTCTTAATTGTCCGTCAAGAAATGGAAAAATAAAAATATCATAAGGCAAGTAAACAACAAAAATGTTTTTTTTAGAATAAGCTTTTTTTAGAAGATAAAGGGTTGTCACAGAATCGATCCCGCCTGACAAACCAATAACTACTTTGTCTAATTTGGTTTTTTTCTGGACCGATTTCAAAAATTTCACAATTTTTTTCGTTTCCTGTTTTGGATTGATAAGAAGCAAGGTTTTCATGGGTATAGTATACTAATTAAGCTATGAATTATAAAGTCGCCCTCATCGTTGGCCGGTTTCAGCCGTTTCACAAAGGCCATCTTTTTTTGATCAGAAAAGCTTTGGAAAAGGCCGGTAAAATAATTGTGGGAATTGGCAGTGCAAATATCATGGACGTGAATAATCCGATTGATTTTGAAACTAGAAAAAAGATTATTAAAGCAGTCGCCTACAAAGAAAAATTTGAAGACAAATTAATTAAAACTGTTCGTTTAAATGATTTTCTTGATGACAAAAAATGGTTGACAAATTTAAAAAAACAAGTTGGGAAATTTAATATCTCTTTAGGAAATAATAACTGGACTAATAAAATTTTGGGGAAAGCCGGTTATAAAGTCATGAAAATAGATTATTATAAAAGGGGCCTATATGAAGGTTGGAGGATTAGGAAGCTGATTAAGGAAAAAAAGAAATGGCAGGACAGGATTCCGGATTATTTAATTTCTAATTTCGAATTTCTAATTTCTAAACAATCTTCCAATTTCCAACAACCAATTTCCAAATTCAACCATGTTGTTTTAGGCGGAACGTTTGATCATTTTCATGCAGGTCATAAAGCTTTATTAGAAAAAGCTTTTGAAATTGGGAAAAAAATAACAATAGGATTGGCAACAGAAAAGCTTTATAAAAACAAATTTCTATCAGAAACAATTGAGCCGTTCAACATAAGGCAAAAAAATATTACCGATTATATTAATTACCATCTTAACAACGATCGAGTAAAGATGGTAAAAATAATCCCATTTTCTGAATTCACGGGAGGAGCTGACAAGATAAAAAATATTGATGCGATTGTAGTTTCAAAAGAAACCTATCTCAATGCTTTGAAGATTAATCAGCTGAGAGAGAAAAACAAGCTTCCTTTATTGAAAATAATAACAATTAATGATGTTTTGGCGGAAGATGGAAAATTAATTAGTTCGGAAAGAATTCGCACTGGCGAAATCGATCGTAATGGCTTTTCCTACACCCTACCCCCTACAACCCACAACCTAACAATGCCGGAAAGTTTGAGACCAACATTACAAAAACCTTTAGGAAAGATTTATAAAATGACACAACAACTTGTAGGGGCGATTCGTGAATCGCCCAAAAAGTCAGTGATTATTATCGCCGTTGGAGATATTATCGTTGATGCATTGTTAAAGTCGGGGATCGATCCGGACGTGAAGATAATTGATTTTAGATCCCGACGAGAAAGGTCTGACCTTTTTGCAAAGTTTCTGCATGTGAAAAAAGGTCAGACCTTATATAACAAGCCAGGAACAATAAACATAAAAACTGCAGAAATAATAAAAGAAAAAATTAAAAATGCGTTATATCATCAGAAAAAATCATGGATTGCAGTTGATGGTGAAGAAGACTTATTAGCACTTCCAGCAGTCTTATTTGCTCCATTAAATTCATTGGTTTTGTACGGGCATTGGGAGTATGGGGTCATAGCCGTTCATATCGATGAAAAAATAAAAGATAAAATAAGAAAAATTATTAAAAAATTTAATTAAATTTTTTGTTATAATTTTTGCTATGTTAACCAGATATTATCAACCACAGGAATTTGAAAATAAATGGATAGAAGAATGGGAAAAAGAAAAGGTATATTCATCAAAAAAACTCTCCTTCGCCAAAGCTTCGAAGGGCAAGCAATATATTTTATCAATGTTTCCTTATCCCTCTGGAGCCGGTCTCCATGTAGGTCACATCCGTAATTATACAGGCACAGATGTTGTTGCTCGCTATTTTCGAATGAAAGGTCATTCAGTTCTTCATCCGATGGGTTGGGATGCTTTTGGACTTCCTGCAGAAAATGCTGCTGTCAAAGCGAAAAAAAACCCAATGGATATGGTCCCAGAACATATTGCAACTTTTAAAAAGCAGATGAAATCTTTGGGTTTTTCTTATGATTGGGATACGGAGTTTTCGACTGCCGATCCAAATTATTATAAATGGACCCAGTGGCTTTTTATCCAATTTTATAAAATGGGTTTGCTTTACAAAAAAAATACCCCGATTAATTATTGTTCGATTTGTAAAACCGGACTGGCTGAGGAAGAAGTTTTGGCCGACGGAACTCATGAACGATGTGGAAATAAGATTGAAAAACGGGATTTGCCTCAATGGGCCTTTAGAATAACGATGTACGCGGATAGATTATTAGCAGATTTACACGGATTGGATTGGCCTAAGGGAATCTTGGAGATGCAGAGGAATTGGATTGGGAAGAAAGAAGGAATAAATATAAAATATCAAATATCAAATATCAAATATCAAATAGAATGTTTTACAACAAGGCCGGACACAAATTTTGGTGCGACTTTTATTGTTATTGCACCGGAACATGAATTTGTCAAGAAAATCAAAACCGCGGAAGTAAAAAAATACGTAGAAGAAGCAACCTTAAAATCAGAACAAGAAAGATTAAATAAAGGAAAGAAAAAAACCGGTGTTTTCACAGGATATTATGCAATAAACAATTTAAACGGAAAAGAGATGCCGATTTGGATTTCCGATTTTGTTCTTTCCGGTTTTGGAACAGGCGCAGTAGTTGGTGTACCGGGTCACGATATGAGAGATTTTGAATTTGCCAAAGAATTTGAGATTGATATTATTCGTGTTGTGGTAGGGAAAGATGGAGATAAATCTAAAATAACCAAAAAAGAACAAGTCCAGGAAGAAGAGGGGGCGATGATTAATTCAGAATTCTTAAATGGCTTGGATATTCATGTTGCCACAAAAAAAATCATGAATTATTTTGAGGAAAAAGGTTGGGGAAAAAGAGTGACTTCTTATCATTTGCGTGATTGGATTTTTTCAAGGCAACGTTATTGGGGCGAACCAATTCCAATGGTTAATTGTGAAAAATGTGGGTGGCAGCCGATTCCGGAAAGTGAATTGCCGTTGAAACTTCCTTATATAAAAAGTTACGAACCAACTGAAACAGGTGAATCACCACTGTCAATGATTCCTAAATTTATAAATACAAAATGTCCAAAATGTGAAGGAAAAGCCAAAAGAGAAACTGACACGATGCCAAACTGGGCCGGATCATGTTGGTATTTCTTGAGGTTTGCTGATTCAAAAAATGACAAACAACCATGGAGCAATGAAACAATGAAACAATTTCTGCCTGTTGATTGGTACTTAGGCGGCGCGGAACATGCCGTCTTACATCTTTTATATTCTCGTTTTTGGGTCAAAGCTTTGTATGATTTAAAACTTCTAAATTTTAATGAGCCGTTTTTAAAACTGAGAAATCAAGGAATGGTTTTGGCAGAAGATCACCGGAAAATGAGTAAGTCATTTGGTAATGTGATTAATCCTGATATTGTAATAAAAGAATTTGGTGCTGATGCTTTGCGGATCTATGAAATGTTTATGGCGCCTTTTAATGCGGAAATCTCGTGGTCAACGAAATCACTCCAGGGTTCTTACCGTTTTATCAAACGCGTTTGGGATTTATATCAGATTTTTGTAGGGGACGAATTTATTCGTCCCGTGCATGAGAACAAACAATTAGTTGTAAAATTACAAAAAACCATTAAAAAAGTCACGTCTGACATTCCAAAAGTTAAATTCAACACTTCAATTGCCTCAATGATGGAGTTTTTGAATGAGTGGGAGACATCATATAACACGAAACATGTAACATTAAACATTTCCGATGCCAAGAAATTTCTTCAAATCTTAGCTCCGTTTGCCCCATTTATGACTGAGGAAATTTGGCACAATGTTTTTGGAGAAAAAACCTCGATTCATTTATCATCTTGGCCAATTGTTTCCGGCGAAATTTTTGAAGAAGAAATAACATTGCCAATTCAAGTTAACGGAAAGCTTCGTTCGACGATTAAACTATCAAATGTTAACCTAACTGAAACGGCCGTCGTGAATAGGTTACTGAAAGAAGAAAAAATAAAAAAATATTTAACAGGCAAACCAAAAAAAATCATTTACGTTCCAGGAAAAATTATTAATTTTATCATTTAATGTTATTCCCGCGAAGGCGGGAATCCAGACCTATGATTGATTATCCTGATCGACAAAAGTACGTTGATGCTTTAAAAAAACAATTAGAGCAGAATATTTTTAATCACTCTTTAGCTTTAGAAGCCTGTATGGGAGGATTATATGATTATTTTGAACAAACAAACCCCTCGACTCCGCTCGGGGTAAAAGAAGATTGGATGTTGGCTGGATTGTTACATGATATTGATTTCTCTGGAGAATTTAAACCGGATCATCCGAAAAAAACTTTGGAGGTATTGGCAAAACACGGGTTAATAATTTCCGAAACAGTTCACAATATTATTAAAGCCCACGCGCCAAGTTTGACTGACCGGCAACCGCAAAATAAAGCCGAATGGGCGATATTTTGTGCCGATAGTTTGACAGGATTAATCGTAGCAACAGCTCTTGTCTATCCGTCAAAAAAATTAGCAGACGTTAAATTATCATCAGTTATTAAAAGATTATTAAAAGAACCTCGCTTTGCCGCCGGCACCAGGCGGGAAGAGATAAAGATGTGCGTCAATCCCGAAGGATTAAATTTATCGATAGAAAAATTTATTGAAATCTGTCTTGAATCAATGAAAAAAATTGCTCTAGAAATTGGGTTATAATTTTTTTGCTTTATTTATTTTTGTTAAATACTTCTTTTTGTATGCTATGTGCTGCATCACTAAGCCCTGAAGATAAATTTCCAACTTTCCAAATTTGAATAAGTCTATTAATTGCCAATGAGACCACAGCAACACCAACAACACCACCTCCAACGAAAACACATCTTAAAGTATTTACTGTAGCCTCAGGATTCATATTGTGTATATCTTTCTTCTTCTTCTTCTTCTTCTTCTTCTTCTTCTTCTTCTTTGCAAGCGGATTTTGTCTGTTGACAAGGATTATAGAATTATTATATAATTCTGTCATTATGATACAGCAGCTTATTAATGACGAAAAATTTACCAACATCCAAAAAGCCCAGGCGGGATTAACCCGTTTATTTATTGATGCCCAAAACACTTCCAGTTTTTACCGTGTTTTAAAAAATGACAAGTCTTTGGGAGTATTGATTCCCGAAAATATCTGGATGAGTTTAGTCGAGGATCTGGAAGCTCTTTCTTCACCAAGCTATAAAAACAGAATCTCTTTAAGTAGAAAAGACAAAAAGATTTATACAAGTGCTCAAGTAAGAAAACAGTTAGGATTATAAAAATATGTTTTTTTATGTTTTTAAGAAACAAGCCTTAAAAGATCTTCAAAAACTGCCAAAAGATATTCAAAAAAGAATTCTCACGAAACTCGACTATTTTGTCGTATCTGACAATACACTGAACTTTGCCGAAAGCTTGGTTAACTTTGAAATTGGCCAATATCGATTTCGGATAGGCGATTATAGGGTGATATTTGATGTAGAAGGAGTAAAAATCATAATTCTCACCTTAGGTCATAGACGTAAAATTTATAAATAAAAATTTATCAAATTTTTTTGAGTCAATAAAAAAATCGTGAGAAGAGATTTGATTATGATTTTTCCTCAAGAGGCTTTGTGAATACTTCGGCGGCTTTTTCTTTTGTCATCCAAAAAAGAGTTAATTGTGTTTTAGGTTGTCGAGATGGGATACCAAGTGATTCATTATGTAAATTAAGTAAAGTTGTGTCGTGGGAATATGCTATAGTACTGAACCCATGATTTCTTCCCCATTTTTCTGAAAGATCGGTCAGACCAATAATAAGAGAAACATCTTTTAGTTTCGGATTATCTTCAAACTCTTTAACCAGCTTTTCAAAATCTTTCTCAAGATTTATAAGAAGCATTCTTCCTGCATTCATCAAACTTCCCTTGGTCAGTTCTTTTAAACCACTTCGGAAATGAATCGAGATAAAAGGTGGAATTTGTTCATCATGAAGAACGTAGTTTAGATGATGAGAACCTTCTGGAGCCATAAACATCTTTGGTTGTTGTACTAAATGATTATAATCCAATCCTTCCAGAAAAAGTTTGTTTCCAACAGATTTAACTAAAGTTTCTTGCTTAAAATGTTCTGCATATTGATTGAGTAGATTCAAATATTTAGGAAATTTTCTAAACAATTCTACACCCATAAGGCATAGATTTTATCACATTTACTTTCTCTCAATCGAAATATCTTCAAGAGATCGGGGATCTTCGACCGGCTCAAGATGAGTCGAGATCGTCACTTTTTCAATTAAATCGCGGATCTCTTTCTCTATTTTTTCAAGCAAATCATGACCTTTTTGGACGGAAATATTTCCCGGAACCAAAACATGAAAAGAAACAAATCTTCTTTGAGCCGACTGGCGCGTCCGAAGACCATGGAATTTAAGACCCTGGCGTTCGTATTTATCGAAGATAGATTTAATAATATCCAATTCGTCGCGGGAAATAGAAGTATCCAGCAAACCCAAAACCGAGCGTTTTATCAATTTTAACCCGGTAAAGATAATATTAAAGGCAACGAAAATGGCGATGGCCGGATCCAGTATCTGCCAACCGGTTGTGGCAACCAAAAAGACGGCAACGATAACGCCGATTGATGTAGTCACGTCCGTCATTAAATGATGGCCGTCGGCCTCAAGAGTGATTGAATGATGCCTTTTCCCGACTTTCAAAAGTTTTTTGGCGACGACATAATTAATGATGGAGGCAATGATTGAAATACCCAGTCCAAGAAAAGCTTGCTCGATAATTTTCGGATGAATAATTCTGTCAACGGCACTGACAATAATGGCAATGGCGGCAATAAAAATAAACAGTCCTTCCGTAACGTTGGCAAAATATTCGGCTTTTGCGTGGCCGTATCTATGTTCTTCGTCCGGAGGTTGCTCGGCAACTTTCAACATCAAAAGGGCAATCACGGCAGCAGCTAAATTAACCAATGACTCAAGAGCGTCGGAAAGTAAACCGACTGACCCGGTTAAAATAAAAGCGATTGATTTTAGAGTGATGGTTACAATAGCGGTAAAAATCGAAAGCCAGGCAAATTTTGTCAGGGAGGAATTTTCCATTGTTACAATTATAACAAATTTATTAGAAAAAGACTTGAACTATTATAGGCTAAATAGTATAATCGATCCTTATGTCTGAATATGATTTATCTTATCAACACGGTCAAAGGACAAGAGAAATAATTAATGGAATATATCGTAAAATCTTCGTAAGAAGTCTGGTAGGTGAAGATAGTGGAATAAAACAATTTACTGCTAGAGCTGCTATAGCGGTTTTTCCTGGCCCTAGTGGAAGAGATGTTCTATTCGCCGATATTATTGATGATCAGCCAGGAATTAAATATTGGAAAAGAATTATGCAATTAAATTTGGATTCATTGCTTGAAAGAGATAGAATATTTCCACCTTTTAGTGAGGCAGAGTGGATAAGAGCGAGAGGTATTTTTGCTCAAGAAGGATGGCCGGTTGGTATAGTTGTCTTTGGTGAATCAAGACCAGTTGGTCAAGAGGTAATTGGTCTGGCTCATCCGATTATCTTCCCTCCGTCAGCGGTCTTGGGAAAAATACAGGCGGCAACAAAAGATTATTTGAAAACTCTTCAATAAAATAATTCTTCTCTCTTTTATTTTTATTGTGAGCCCGTCGGGACTCGAACCCGAAACCAACAGCTTAAAAGGCTGCTGCTCTGCCAGTTGAGCTACGGGCCCTTCGACTCTTCTTCGACTTCGCTCAGAATCGCTCAGGGTAAACCCTATATTTTAACAATTAAAGTTCATTATTTCATCTGATTTTCCAAAGCTGCTTCGCCTTCCACTTCCATTTTTGCCATAGTCATTACATTATACAAATATTTCTTACTTTTTGACAAAACAAGCTATAGTATAATTTGTGTACGAAGTCTTATTACAATGATATTTCCATTAATAATATGAGTGAAGTTGAACGTACATCAAAAAACAATAATATGCTTGAACAATGGTTGCCTTCAGAAGGTCGTAGTCCAAAAGGAGAATTTAAAGACAATTTCTATTACCCATTTTGTTATTTAGAAGCAAAAAAAGTGAGTGATCAGCTTGGTAAACTTGGTTTCCACATTAAAAAAGCAGGAATTTCGGTTGCAGTAAAACCGTATGACGTTGCAGAAGCAATTGCGTTACTTTCTGGTGTATTAGGTCCAGATATGAGAACAACAATATCATCTTATTTTTTAACTTTAACGCCAACAAAAGTAGGCAAGTCAATTCCTGCTTATTGCCCGCGAACAATTATAAGTACTGACAATGATTATCAACGTCTTCTTGATAGAGTTGATATAACAGAATCTGTTATTAAAGAATGGGGATATCCTGCAGAGATAAAATTTATTAATGAATATCCATACTGTTTATATCCTGAAAAACCAAAACAGTCGTCTAAGATAATATTAAGCAGAATAATTGAAGAAGGAATAGAAAAAAAATTAAACGACAAAGTTGATAAAGATGCGTATAAACAAATAGTTGCAATTCTTGCCGGAATTGGAAGAAACACATCAGAGGTTACTCAGAAAGTTTACGATAAAATGGAAAAACAAGTTTATGAAGTATATCACGGATCTACTGTTGTTAGTTTAGCTCGAATGGCAATGGCCCTTGTTGATTGGGGTATGAAAAATCCAATAAAACCTCTTTTTCTTGTATCCACAGCGAGATTAACTAATGACCAAGGTTTAAAAATCCCCCAAGCATATTTGTTGGATCATATAATTAAGCAATTAGGATGGGATCATAGTTGGTTGGGGATGCTTGTTGGAAAAGTTGGGGGATTAAGAAACTACCCGACCAGTGCGGTCATAGTTGAAATAAAACCAGAACAATATCAAGATGCGCTTTTAAAAATTCGATCTCTATTTAACAAAGCAGTAAAAAAAATGGTATCAGAAAATTCAGGATTATTTTAGGTTAGAGCTGCTTCGCCTTCCACTTCCATTTTTTTCAATCTGGTGTAATAATCGGGCAACTCATTGAGATGGGCAAGGGCAATTTTGCCGGTCACCAACGAATTATCATTGGTGACATTGGTCACAGGGTCAACTGTCCCATGTTCCAATTCGACGTCCATACCCATCTGGAACTGTTCAACATCAAACTTGCTCCAATCAATCCCAAGTTGTTCGCCAATATTTTTTGACTCTTCAGCAGTAAAAGTTTTTTTCATAGTTCGACTTCGCTCACTATAAATAAGCTAATAAATTGTTAATAATTCATTATATCTTAATTAAAGAAGCTTGTTTCTTGTTTGTCATCCCCTTGAAGATCAGGTACCGTACGGTAACCTGGAAGAAGGGGATCCAGTGCTTTTTGTCTGGATTCCCGCCTCCCCTTCGATGGGTCTCAGGGTAAACGCGGGAATGACAATTTGATAATTCAAAAATTTTAAATTAAAAATTTTGCTACAATGACTTAATATGACTTGGCTTTTTTATGCATTTTTGTCAGCGATTTTTGCCGCCGCCACGGCCATTTTGGCAAAAATCGGAATCAAAGATATTAATTCCGATCTGGCAACGGCAATTAGGACAGTTGTTATTTTGTTTTTTGCCTGGGGGATTGTTCTTTTTAAAGGTTTAGGAAAAGAAATACATTCAATATCTAAATTTTCCCTGATATTCTTGATATTGTCAGGTGTAGCAACAGGCCTTTCCTGGCTTTTTTATTTTAAAGCCCTGCAGATGGGGGAGGCTTCAAAAGTAGCCCCGATTGACAAATTAAGCCTCGTTTTTACGATTATTTTGGCGGCAATCATTCTTAAAGAAAAAGTAAATATCGCAATTGTTTTTGGAGCGCTCCTCATGTCCGCCGGCGCAATAATAATTAGCCTGGCTAAATGACTTCTATGACCTGGCTATATTTATCACTCGCTTCAGTTTTAAATTTTACTTATCTAAATCTTTTATCAAGAGTTGTTTCTCGAAAAAGCAAAAATCCAAGAGCAATGTCTGTTGTTTTTAATTTTATTGCCATTTTGATGACATTAATAATTTTTATTTTTTCTTCGGGTTATAAAAATTTTTCTTTACCGAAAGGATTTTCTCCTTATTTTTATCTCTTTTTGGCCTGTTTATTTTATGGTTTAAACGAACGACTAAGGTTTTATGTCAGTAAATATCTTGAAGCATCGCTTTTTGCAATTATTAGTAATATTTCAGTAGTCGTAGCTTTTATTGTTGCTTTATTTCTCTATAACGAATCTATGACAACCAATAAAATATTTGGGTTTTTATTAATAATGGCTTCTCTATTATTAGTATCTTTTGAAAGAATTAAAAAGATTAGTTGGCGGGGGATAGGCTTAGCTTCACTAACAAGTACTTTTGTTGGGATTGCTTGGTCGCTTGATAAGAAAGGTATTTATTACTTTAATTTGGAAACTTACAATGTCTTTGTTTGGCTACTACCATTTTTAATCGTTTATTTTCCGGGCGTTAAATTTTCCGATATTAAAAGAGAAATAAAAATTAATAAATGGAGTTTAATTTTACTTTCTTTTTTAAATGTTTTTGGTTACTTTCTTAATCTTAAAGCTCAGTCTTTAGCAGAAACAACTAAGGTCATTCCTATTGTTCAAACGTCAACCGTCTTAACTGTAATTTTTGGCATTTTTATATTGAAAGAAAAAAGTCATCTGTTCAAAAAAATTCTCGCCGGAGTTATTGCGGTTATTGGGGTATTTTTACTGAGATAATATGTTTGTCATCCCCGATCTAGTCGGGGATCCAGTGCTTTTTGTCTGGATTCCCGTTTTCACAAGAATGACATGGAGGACAATTTGATAATAAATTATGTTTAACTTTATAAAATCCGAACTAACTCATTTCAAAAATCTACCTAGAAAAGCCCAAGAGCTATTAATCTCTTTCTTCTTTTATTCAACTGCTTATCCGATGATTTCAATATTTATCAGTGCCTTTATCTGGAAAAATAACAACAATATTTTATTTTTAATTTTTTTTCGTGCCAGTCAATTTCTTATTACTCCATTTGCCTTTTTATTAGGCGGGGTTTTACTTAAAGTCATAAAAATTAAAACACTTTATTTCATTGGTACACTTCTTATTGCCGGAAGCAGTGTTCTAATAATATTTTTAAAAAATGATTCGCCTTTAGCATTTGTTTATATGGGAATGTTACTAGGCATAGGAGCAGGATTGTATTGGGTCAATAGGAACCATCTAACAATAAAAGAAACTAACAATGAAGATAGAAGTTATTTTTTCGGTTTATTATTTTCATTTTCAACCTTGATCGGATTTATCATTACCTTCATGGTTGGTTGGTTGATTGTATTTGGAATATCATATCAACTATTAATTGTAATTGCATTTATTCTTATTATTTTTTCGGGTTTAACTGTGTTCAAAAACGATCATGACACACCTACAGTCGGGAAATTTTTTATTATTAATTCTTCATATATTTGGACACGAAAAAGGTTCCTTCATTTAGGGATTGGTCTGGTAGAAGGTCTTTCATATATTATTCCTGGTTTGCTTATTCTAACAGTTCTTGGAAACGAAGGAGTTCTAGGGACGCTGACCGCCATCGCATCAGTTATTTCAGCTATTTTTATTTATTATTACGGCAGAAAATCTAACTCAAAAGATCATAGAACCTATTTTATCGTTAGTGCAGTGTCAGCTTTAATGATATCGCTTTTGATTGCTCTGGCTTACAACAGATTCACCGTTGTAATCTATTCGCTTTTGAATGGCTTGATTATCAGTTTTTTATGGTTGACGGCCATTCCTCCGATTTTGAAAAACATTGATTTGGAAACGAGGGAGGTTGAAGAAAAAAGATTTAGTTATATATTGGACTCAGAATTTTTTTTGGATGTTGGTAGAATCATTTCGTTATCTGTTTGTTTATTCATAGCAATCTATTATGGTACAGAAAATTCTTTACGTTTTTCTCCTCTAATTTTAAGTTGTCTTCAAATTTTACTATTTACTTATCTGGAAAAATTTAGAAAAAAAACCTATTGACAAATTTTTAATTGTATATTACCATTATATACGATATGTTTATTGAATTAAATTTGGATGATATTGAAGGTTTTGATTGGGACAAGGCCAACATCAAAAAAAATGAGATTAAACATAAAGTCTATTACAAAGAATGTGAGCAGGTGTTTTTTGATAAGCCGTTATATTTTAAAGATGATAAACATTCGAAATTAGAGAAAAGATTTTATGTATTTGGAGAAACAACTAAAAAGAGATCGCTCATAATTACTTTTACAATTAGGAATAGAAAAATTAGAATAATTACAGCAAGGAACCAAGATAAAAAAGAAAAAGTATTCTACAAAAATAATTATTATAAATTATCAAAATAATTATAAATATGAAAAAAAAACTTAAAAAACTTCCGGTTTTTAAGAACGAAGACGAAGAAAGAGATTTTTGGTCCACTCATAGCGTAGTTGATTATTTTGACATGCGCCATGCTGTCAAAATATCCTTTCCTAATCTTAAATTATCAACCAAAACTATAAGCATTCGACTTCCAGAATGGATGCTAGATAATATTAAAATGGAGGCAAATAAAAAAGATGTTCCTTATCAGTCTTTAATTAAGGTATACTTAGCAGATCGTTTATCTGATATCAAGGGACAGTACAAAACAAAATAGACTATGCATCCACAAACTTATACCCTAAAAAACGGTCTGCAAGTGATTTTTATTGATACAAAAATTTTTCCGACGTTAACGACTCTTCTTTTGGTCGGGGCTGGTAGCCGTTATGAAAACGAAAAAAATAACGGGATTGCCCACTTTTTTGAGCATATGGCATTTAAGGGCAGTAAAAAATATCCCAATTCGTTTGCTATCTCCTCAACTGTCGAAGGATTGGGCGGAGTATTTAATGCTTTTACTTCAAAAGATCACACAGGTTATTGGATAAAAGCGACGAACGAGCATTTTATAACAGCGATTGATGTTTTATCTGATATGATTCAGACCCCGAAATTATTGACGGAGGAAATTGAGAGAGAAAAAGGAGTGATAAAAGAAGAGATTAATATGTATGAAGATATGCCGCAACGTAAAGTGGGGGAGATATTTGAAACCTTGTTATACAAAGGTAGTCCCTTAGGATTTGATATTGCCGGAACCAAAAAGACTGTTCAATCGTTTAATCGATTGGCATTCACAAATTATATTAACAGTCTTTATCATCCAAATAATATCGTATTAGTTGTTGCCGGAGGGCTAACGGGTGGTAAAGACGCCCCATTGGGGCGTCTCTACAATATCATAGAAAACAAATTTGGCAATTGGCAATCGGGAGAAAAGCCGTCGTTCGTAAAAATTAAAGAAAGTCAGACAAGGCCTCAAATGTTGGTCAAGTATAAAAAAACCGAACAGACACATTTTTCTTTGGGTTTCCGGACTTTTTCATTCAATGATGAACGAAAATATGCAATGAATTTATTATCAACGATTTTGGGTGGAGGAATGTCATCTCGCTTGTTTATTCAAGTCCGGGAACGTCGTGGTCTTTGCTATTATATTTCCTCAGGTGGCGAATTTTATCACGACTGCGGTAACTTTGTCACCCAGGCCGGCGTCACCAATAACTTGGATAAAATTAAAGAAGCAATCAAAACGATAATGGATGAGCATAACAAAATTAAAACCGGAAATATCAAAAAAGAAGAGTTATTAAAAGCCAAAGAGATGATCAAAGGTCGCCTAATGCTTTCAATGGAAGACTCAATGAATATTGCATCATTTTTTGGCACCAAGAAAATTCTTCAAAATAAGATTGAGACACCGGAGGAAATCATTAAAAAAATTGAAGCAGTCACAGTTGATGAAATAGCCGCATTGGCAAAGGATATTTTTACACCGAAAAGACTTAACTTTGCTATGATCGGTCCATTTGAAAGTAAAGATTTCCACGGATTGTTGACGGATTAACACGGATATTTTGATATTGTGAAAAAGATTTTAATTATCATCTTCTTAGGTTTGGCGGTCTACAGTTTTGGCTTATTTAATGGCTTTGTCTGGGATGATGAAGTGATGTTCCAAAATGCGGGTTCAATTCCAGGCACAGTTTATTTCCGGCCGGTAATTTCAACTGTTTACTGGACTATTTACAATGTTTTCGGGCCGCGGCCGTTTTCTTTCCACTTTTTTCAATTAGTTTTTCATATTGCAACGGCGGTATTGGTCTACTATTTGTTCAAACGTTTTTTCAAAGAAACGATTTCATTTATTCTGGCGATTATTTTTCTTGTTCATCCGGTCATTGTTGAAGCGGTCTCTTTTGCCTCGGCCATGCAGGAAGTCGCTTTTACTTTAACAGGAATAATCGGATTATATTTATTCGTCAGCACAGAAAATCTATCAATTACTAAAGTTTTTTTTGGAACTTTTCTGTTATTAATGGCTCTACTGATGAAGGAGACAGCGATTGTTTTCTTTATTTTAGTTTTTGGTTATTTACTTCTTTTCAAAAAAAAACCGAATAATGTTTTGGTTAATTATTCTATTTTTGCGGTGATTTTTTTGATGACATATTTTTTATTCAGATTGTCAGGCGGCAGCACTTACGTTCAAGGTCAGGGACTTTTCCCGATTATGCGCGTATCTTTGACAACCCGTTTGATAAATATTCCGATGATTATATTGTTTTATCTTACAAAATTTTTTTATCCGATGAACTTAGCCATTGCTCAGCATTGGGTGGTAAGGACAGTTGATTTGAGGAATTTTTGGCTACCGTTAATTGGTGAATGTTTATTATTATTGACAGCAATAATATACGTTTTGAAAAGTAAAAACAGGGTTTTCGCTATTTTTTTCATTTGGTTATTGATCGGACTACTACCTCACTTACAGATTATCCCTCTGAATATGACCGTGGCCGAACGTTGGTTGTATTTTCCGATGATCGGATTGCTGGGAATGATAGGAAGCGCAATGGGAAAGTTAAAAGTTAAAAGTGAAAAGTTAAAAGTTATTTTTATGGGATTAACGTTAGCTGTTATTTCCCTTTTTTCTGTCAGAAGTTTTGTCAGGACTTTAGACTGGCGGAGCGGTTTAACTTTATTTAGTCATGATATTAAAAAAGACAGCAGTTTTGATTTACAAAACAATATGGGAGTTGAATTATTTAGAGTCAAACGATATAAAGAGGCAAAAAAATATTTTGAAATCTCAACAAAATTGGCGCCGTACTGGTGGGTAAACTGGAATAATTTAGGCGCAATCTACGAACAGGAGAAAGACTATCAAAAAGCGATGGAGTATTATCAAAAATCGGTTAATAACGGTCAATATTATTTGGCATATGAAAATTTGGCCAAATTATTAGTGCTTTATGGGAAAGATCAGAAAAAGACGGAGGAGTTTTTAAAAGAAGCTTTAAGACTTTTTCCAAAAAATGAGAATTTATTGAAAATTAATAACTTTTATGATCAACTACTTAATAAAAAATAAATTTAATAGCTTTCTATTAAGCCTCAAGAGATACTTTTTAAGTCAATTTTGACAAAAAAATATTTTTTCCTAAATTATTTTTGTCAAAAAAAACCCTCTGAAACTAAAAACTTGTTCATATTATTTAGACAATAGATAGAGCAATGGTATAATAAGTAACTTCATTTATCGATAAAAAATACATTTTTTTTCCGGATTTTTACTTTACCCCTTGACATGATATAGTTTAATACCTTAATATAAAGGAAGGGAACGAATTATATGTTTGATATCACCCGAAACAAAAAATTCTTATTAACATTTTTTTTTAGCTTCATTTTCAGCACGGCTGTTTTTGTAGCTGGTTCCAATTTTGTCGAACAAACAAAGGCTTTAAAAGCCATGAAGGATGATTTGCGTCAAGGTTTTGACAGTCTTAAAACTTCGCAAATATCTGACCGTGACGATTTAAAAAAACAACTAGCCTTACTGCGAGAGGAATTGATTAGATTTAAATCTCAACAGGAGAGCCGGACCCAAGTTCTTGGTGAGAGTGCTCCCACGCCAACAATCCAGGCGTCGGCGGATATTAAAGGAATTATAAAACTAAAAAATAATTGGCAAAAAGCAGAAGTTTATCAAGATATGAAGGCATCATCGAAGATCATTGACCAATTAATCAAAGATAAGCTTTATTTTGTTTACGATGAGGACCCTAATTGGTACAAGATAGAATATGATCTTGGCCTCTACGGTTGGATCCAGAAATCGTTAGTTGACGAACTGTAAAAATAATGAAAATAATAAAAAAAATCCTATTTGGCTATAATTTTGTTTTAATATCAGCCTTGCTTTATCAGGGAATAAGGCAGTTCAAATCATCGTCTGATTTGGCTTTAATCTTGTTGATATCTTCATCAGCCCTGTATTTTTTAACAGCAATCTTTGGCAAATATATTAAATTTAATAGAGTTACAAACTGGTTAAAGATAATAAGCTTGGTTTCAACTTCTATTTTATTAATAATCGCTACATTCGGCTTAATCTTTAGCTTTGAATACATCTTTATCATCATTATTTTTCCCTTACCCCTATATTTCTTATTGACGGTATTTTATAAGGAAAAAGTTGAAGTCTTGGTTCCACAGGTGGAATCGATAGAGACGCCCAAATTGGGTGTCTGTACAAAAGAGTCAGTTGAGTCAGTCAATTCAGAGCCAATCGGCGACCCTTTAAAGCGTAAATTCCTCAAAATAATTGGCGGAAGCGGACTGGGGATTTTACTACTGGCAGTATTTAAACCAAAGAACGCCGAAGCAGCTTTTTTTGGCAGTGTTCCAGGCCCCGGCACAGTCGCAATAAAAGATAGTAATGACAATAAAATTGATCCGGCCATTAAATCGCCAACCGATGCATATGGGGTGACCGAAATTGACGATTCTACGCCGGCTTACTATGGATTTGTTAATAAAGAAGGGGCTTGGTATATTACCAAAGAAAATAACGATGGATCATATCGTTATAACAAAGGAACCGGTAATTTTTCTGGCAACTGGTCAAGCAGAGCAAGTTTAACCTACGATTATTTTGATGTTACTTTTTAAAATTATTCCTTGCTTTTTAATGACTTTTTGAATTCCCGGATAGATTCACCGATACCGCGACCAAGTTCCGGTAGTTTTCTTCCTCCAAAAAGAATTAAGACTATTATAACAACGACAATCAATTCTGTTATTCCTACGTTATTTAACATCTAAATCACCTGCCTTTTTTATAATTAATTTTTATTGATAATTCTTCGTAAATAATAACACGATTTCATAGAGAATTACAAGGGGAATTGTTAGTAAAATTAGAGAAAGAATATCAGTTGGAGGCATTATTGAAGAAAAAACAATCGCTAAGATATAGGCGATCGGTCTTTTTCCGGCAATCAATTTATAGGAAATAATTTTAAAACGGATAAGAAATATGAGAACAATTGGAAATTGAAAAGCTATGCCCATCAGAGAAGAAGTAACCAAGACGGTTGACAGAAGACTGGAGATATTAAGGTAACTGCTTATTCCTAATTTGAGTGATGTCTGATAAGATAAAACGCCTACATATTTCATCATAATGAAACCAACGGCAAAGCCAGCAACGAAAAGAATAAGAGATAAAGGAATAACATTTTTGAAAGTCTGAAATTCCTTTTTTGTCATCGCCGGTTCAAAAAAATTAACCAGTTGATAGATTATCAAAGGTAGAGTAACAATTACACCAACAACGACACCACTGTTTATCGAAAGATTCATATACTCAAAAGGCGAAGTAAAAATTATTGTAGCTCCTTTAAGATCGAGCAAAGATATAAAAAGGGTTACAATCTTTTCATAAAAAACCACACCTATTACGGCGGCAACAGAAAACACCAAAAAGACTGTTATGATCCTCCTTCTAATCTCAATAAGAAAGGGAAAAAAAACATTTATTTTGTTTTGATTTTCATTCATTAGAACTATGACTTATCTTTTAAAGCTTTTTTAAATTCAACAATGGCTTGGCCGATTCCTTTAATAAATTCTGGTATTTTTTTGGCGCCGAAAAAAAACAAGATAACTATAGCAATAATAATTATTTCTGGTGATCCAATTCTAGGCATAATATTTAATTGTCACCCCCTTTCTTTTTACTTTTCTTGTTATTAATTAATTTTTCTTTTTTATCTTCGCCGGTAGGTTTTTTTGCAATCTCCGTAATGGTTTCCTTATATTCTTTATCAATATTTTTTAATTCTTTACCGGCTTCACCTAACTGTCCGGCTAAATCTTTTAAATATTTCGGACCAAAAAAAATTAGAACAACCAAAAGAACTATAACAATTTCCGGTAATCCAATATTTTGAAGCATAGATAAAATATTAATAAACTTCTTAAATAAAATCAACTGATTTATTTTAAAGAAGCCAGAGTGGCTTTGATTTTTGCATCCTTCAAATTCCGTCCAGCCGTTCCCGCCGTGACATGACTGGACAGTACTTCGTCCCAGACAGCATCAGCAATTTCTGTAGCACTGGCGCCTCCAGCCTGTGTTTCAATATAAGTATCGATGCCGTTGTCAAGAGTATTGCCTGTGGCATTTTTGCTGAAAGTATTACCGCCACGGACATTAGTTCTGGTAACGCTTGCACCAATGCTAACTCCATAACCTGTATGTTTATAAATTAAATTATTTTCAATCAAATTATCAGCAACTCCGGTTCCAGCAAAATATACGCCGTTTACATTATCAAAAATAATGTTCTTTGAAATATTAAGTTGAGTAACGCCATCATTTACTTTAATACCATTATCATCGCAGTGTTCAATCGCACAGCCGGTTATTTTAGAAAATCCGGAAGTAATCAAGTTAATCCCTTGCCCACGGACATTGGTGATCCAACAGTCTTTGATTAGATTGCGGTTTCCGGTGATTGATATGGCGTCAGACGTACCGGTTGCGGCCGTTTCAATATAGACTCCGCTTATCTCAACTGAATGAGCGCCGATACTAATTGTATCGTTGACTGTTGATGTTGGCTTCAGTTGAAAAGTATGGCCTGGTCCGCGGATTTTAAGAGCATTTTTGGTAACTGATAGAGTTTCGGTCACTATAGTAATTCCTGACGGGTCTGAGGCAAGACAGTAGATGACATCAAAATTAGAATCAGTCGCCAGTGTTTGAGCTTGGGCAAAAGTGGCAACTGCTTTTGATGGAAGCGTCCCAGTATTTGAGTTGCTCCCGTTGACAGGATCCCAATAAAAAGTGTTGCCAATTCCTCCAACCTGAGTGCTCCGTAGAGACTCGATCAAATATTTAATATTAGTATCGTCATCAGGAGTCGCGATGGTTGGCGAAGATGATTGGGCAATTGTAATCTGGGTAAAGGCAGATGCCGCAATAGGGTTTCCCGATTCAGCAACTAAATTCCCACCGGTGACTATGCAGGCGACTGTGTCCGGTCCTGGACGTGCTTGGAAACGCAACTTCCAATCCCCACGCAGCTGCATGGTCAAGCCGACGTATGATCCGCCTCCAAGCGACTGTTTGCCAAAAGCATCGGCTATCTGACCATATCCCATCGCCGGTGTTAGTTCATCCTCAGTATCACGGATTTCATTGATCAGATATTGTAGATCGACTGAGGTATCAGGGGAGGGGACTTCAATAATTGAATTATAAAAATCAAAGGTTAAAGGCTGGGGCATAGTTCATTATATAAGATTTAAGATTCAAGATTCAAGATTTAAGATTTAAGATTTAAGATTAATGAATAATATTATATTATTAGGTAATGATTCAACAACCATATGTTAAAACAAAGATTAAAGAATTTACTGATCTTATTGTTTGGCAAGAAGGTCATAAATTAGTTTTATTAATATATGAAATTACTGGAAAATTTCCAATGAAAGAAAAATATTCTCTGATTGATCAAATGAGAAGAGCAGTAACCTCAATTACTAGTAATATTGCCGAAGGTTTTGGAAGACATTCATATAGAGAAAAAACTCAATTTTATTATCTATCTCAAGGATCATTAACTGAACTAAAAAATCAATTATTAATTGCTAGAGATATAAAATATTTTGATGAAAAAACATATTTAATATTATCTGAAAAAGCAAATTTCACCCATCAACTTTTACAAGGATTAATAAAAAAAACAAAATCTTTTATTCTTTAATCGTAAATAGTATATTACGGATTCTTATTCTTAAATCTTGAATCTATATTCTTAAATCTTTATTAAGTAACGATGGAGTCAGTCGTACGGATGGCCGAGGTTGAATAACCGGTTGATCCGAAAGTTCCGGTAGTTTCAAAAGGCAAAATTGGAGTAACGGTTTTTCTTCTTACACGAAGTAGAATGGTTCTGTTAGCACTATAGACGACAGTCACTGCCTGCGAAGTTGACGAAGCAGTTGTATCGATAAATGGCACATAAGCCGTATCGTCGGTTGCGGTATAACCTCGATCAAGAGTCGGAGATACCCCGGAAAATGTTGATCCGCTCCATGAAGCATAGGTATAGCGGACTTCACGAGTAGCCGAAGTATCTGAAATATCAACGACTCTAATTGATCCGCTGGTCGGTGTATCTGAAGGAATAGCTCCATTAACGACGAATGTACTGTTGCCCAAAAGGTTACCTGCGGCAGCTGTATACATAGCTTTATCAATCGTGGTTCCCGAGGTTGTTCTAAAGACGGCTACACGATCACCTGACAACAAATTGGAAATTGTAATAGCCTGCTGATTTGGAGGAGTTCTGGTTGCACCCGTGGCATCAATTAACTGATAGTTTTGGACATCGGCTGCGGCCATGTTTTCGATCCAGACACCTTGGGCGCCGAAGAACTTACCTCCGGCGAATGTTCCGAAAGGTGAAGCTTTTACTGGTGAATACGTGTTTGTGGGTGTGGTTTGATTATCCTCATGGGCGCGGATATACAGTTGCCCTTGTTTTGTTGTATGAGTAATTGCTCCACCCTGGGCGGTTGCTGTTGGGTACATGGTAAAAGTTGATCCGATCCTAGTTACATACTTTAAATATTCATAAGATTGACTCAACACACGAGTAGCACAACCGATGACAACAGAGTAGTTATAGTCAGTTCCCTGGGTAAAGGCTTTAGCCATTGTATAGACCGCGGTCAAAGTTGATGAAGAGGTTGCGGTCTTTCCTGAAGTGCCGCCGGTAATTATATTAATATTATTAAAAGTACCAACGACGTTACCAAGAGTCATTACTCCGGCTCCGGTCGTTGTCGTCTGCTTTAAAAAAATTCCAGTGGCTCCAGATACCGCTTGAGAGACCGCTTCAAGATTAGTAAACGATCCTGAAGTTGCGCTGTAGGTAAGAGTACCGTTGACAAAGGCAACTGTAATATCGCTGTAACCAGAAACCGTGACTGTGGCGGTCGTATTATTTAAATCGGGCGAAGTAGCCAGAGGGACAGCGTTACGTCCACCAGCCGTTAGATCGATACCGAAGTGATCGTAAAGATCGGCATTACCACCTGATGGATAGTGTCGTAAGAATACGGTAATCTGCGCTCCATTTATCTCGGTTCCTGCTTCTTTTACCTTGATCAAAACGTCTATATGACGAGTGCCAGCCAATGGCCACCACTCAGACCCGGAAAAAATACGAGAGCCGTTCTGTTCAATATATATAAGCTGACTATCGTCCTCCTCAATAGATCCTAGGGTGTAGATGTTTGACCAAAGATTTTCACCAGATGCGGATGCGGCTGTAAAAACACCGGCAGCTGTACTTGAGGCGACCGTATAGGCAGAACTAACATTCGCAAAAGTATCGCTTCCTGTTGTAGGTCTGATCCAGACGTATCCAATTTCGGTAGCCGTCCTTTCATCATAAAAAAGAATTGTTCCTGTTTGACCGGTAACAGTTTCTGTAATTACTTTTCCAATATCACCTGCTACAAAACCAACTCCGGTGCCAGATCCATCGTATGCTTTTATGCGAACTCCGCCTGATACCCAGCCATTTGTTTGAACAGCACCCGTCTTGAGGAATTTAAACGAAGTGTCATCCATGAACCAACCATTGATAAGAGTATACTCTGTCGGGGTCTGGGCGCTCATCGGGATAGTATCATCCATCTGGGCGAGCTCGTCGAAGGTATCCATTAGGTAAGAATAGAGCTCATTGACAGTATAAATCGTTGTTCCGTTAAAATGATATACGCGTTTGTTGACGTAATCTATTGTAAAATCGTCGCTTATCATAGTGGATATATCAGTATATGAATGAGGGAGATACATTGTCAAGTGGAATTAGCAAGTTGTTCTATTTTCACCGTAAAAGTTACTATTTGATATAGTTATTTCACTTGTTTTATATGCGATGTAGGAGAAAATTATCGAGCAATATATGCCGCATGACGTGTAAGAAGGTCACCGTGCTTGCCATTTCTGCATCTGCAGACTGTAAGTGGATTACGAGCGCGCAGGCATCCGGACGTCGTACATTTACCGGAATTATGAGAGACTAACTTGCAACCGCCGGTACAAACATA
>JBBTSP010000051.1:0-35699 GCA_038064655.1 Patescibacteria group bacterium
ATATTGTTCTACCAACTTTATTTGGTTAACTAACTGACAAATTTGGGACGGTACCAAGCGGGTTAAGAAAACAAAAATAAGAAAATGGGTTTTTCTAACTTCTATCTTCAAATTTCCTAACCCGCATCTAAACCCTTCTTCCAATTTCTCATTTTTTGACCTCGATAACGAGCTGACGCTCCCGTCCTTCTCCGACTGAGGACGTGGTCAGCTCGGGATAGTTGGCGGTGATAAATTCGTGAATCAATTTTCGCTCGAAAGACGAAAGTGAGCGGATATACCCGGCTGTTCCGGTTGATTTGGTTTGATCGGCGTATTCGCGGGCCATTGTTTCCAACCTTTCTTTTTGTTTTTCCCGGAAGTCGTTGACGTTCACTAAAATTTCAACTCTTTCATTAAATTTTTTGTAAAGAATCACTTCCAATATTTTTTGAATGGCGCGGATAGTTTCTCCATGGCGGCCAATCACTGTTGAGACTTCCTCATCGGTTTTGATAATTACTTGAAAAATCCCTCCGTCATCGGTTACTTCCACCTCAAATTTAGTAATCATTTTCCCCAAAAGTTCTTCAGTCTCGGTTTTGATTGTGGCAATTTTATCCATATTATTTACTAACTTTTAATTTGCTATTTACTTTCCTGTACTGCATTATACCCATTATCGAAAAAATATTCCAATACAGGGCCAGTCCGACCGGCAAAGTATAGGAAAAATATCCGATCATAAGCGGGAACATATATTTCATCTGGGTATTCATCGCTTTTTGAAAATCTCCGCCGCCGCTATTTCCATCCTTTTTATTCTTAACCTCCGCGATTTTGTTCCCAACAATTGGCGGTTTACCCTCCGTAGCCTTGGCGGAGGAGGGCATTGAGACCTGAGCCTGAAAATACTGAAGAATCCCTGTCACTAGCGGAACCAGCAAATACAGCCAGGTACCCATTTGTTTTGGAGTTTTTACCAGATCCAAACCGAAAAACCAAGGATCGATCGATTGAATTTTCAATATCGGCAGATATAAAACATTATTAATCGCCATGATGGTTTTTCCTGCTTGACCGTTTAATAAAAAAAGATTTAAAGTGTTATATAAAGCAATAAAGACCGGCAGTTGAATTATCATTACCAAACAGCCGGAGGTCGGATTAATTCCGTGCTGCTGATACAGTTTTAACTGTTCCGCCTGCAGTTGTTTTTTATCATTTTTATGTTTTGCGGATAAATTGTCTAAATGAGGTTTCAACTCTTGCATTTTTTTGGCCGTCTCAATCTGTTTTTGAAAAAATGGTTGAAAAAGTAAGCGGACAGCCACCGTAAGCGCAATAATTGCAAATCCAAATGCTCCTGGAAGTTTTATTAATAAAAACAATTTATAAAAAATAACGAGAAGATTTAATATTGGATGGGCAAAAAAAGGATCAAAAATATATTGAACAAAAAATTGCATAAAAATTTAAAATTTATACTGTGAGTTTCGCCCTTCCTTTTCCTCTTCTTCTTTTCAAAACTAATCTTCCGGCATGACTATCCATTCTTTTCAAAAATCCGTGTTTTTTCATTCTTTTAGCTTTTTTTGGCTGCCAGGTACGCTTCATAATAATTGAAAAATAGAAAATAGGCTTGGAAACGGGTCAGGATGTTTGAAAAAAGAAGGTAGAATTTTTTATATCTAACTTCAATTTTCCATTTTCTTAACTCGCTTCTATACCTATATTCTAACTTCTAAAATTGATTTTTTCTTTCCTTTAAACACCTTCCATATCATCTCTGTTACAAATGGAGTAAACGGATGTAACATCTTCAAATTTTCTAAATAAACTTCTTTCAATTTCCCAAGAGCTTCTATATTACCATTAATTACTTCATCTTTCAATTGCTCTATATAATAATCGGCAAACCGATGCCAGATAAACTCATAAACCAGCCCCAAAGCTTTGAAAAATTGATACGAATCCATGTATTTTAGATATTGTTTTTTCTCTTTCTTGTATTCTTTTTCCAATTCTTTTAAAACTTTTAACTTTTCACTTGAACTTTTGACTTTTGACTTTTGACTTTTGACTTTATTGTTCATCTCAATAAACCTTCCTATATTCCAAATCTTATTTACAAAATTCCTCATCCCTATCACTTTTTCCTCAGCTAAGGGAACATTATTTTCTCCTGTTCCGAAGATCAAAGACGCCCGAAACGCATCCGCTCCATATTTGTTTACTAAATCAATAGGATTGATTACATTACCTTTACTCTTACTCATTTTTTGGCCCTTTGAATCAACTACCTTTGACCATAAATATACATTTTTAAATGGAATTTCATTTTTCCGGTAGAGCGAAAACATTATCATTCTTGAAACCCAGAAGGGCAGGATATCTGATAAAGTTCCCATCACATCGGTTGGAAATCTAGTTTTATATTCTTCTTCTTTCAAGGTCACCAAAGGCCATTGACCTGACGAAAACCAGGTGTCGAATGTATCTGTTTCCTGAATCCAATTTTGTCTGTCTTTTGGTTCATTAACTGATACCAAATATTTAACTTGCACTTGCTCGTAAATAGGAACTGTGATCTGTTGCAATCCTTTTTTTATTTCATCAAGATTGTGTCCTTTATCTAAATATTGTTGGATCGTTCCTATCTTAAACTTCCCTTCGCGATCAATAAAACTCAACCAAATTCTGCTTTCATTTCCATTGACAAGATACCAGACTGGAATTCTGATTCCCCAGGCAATCTGTCGGCTGATCGGCCAATCATGCATTACTTTAAGCCATTGAAGTATTTGTTTTTTGTATCTTTTTGGATAAAATTTTATCTTGTCTTTTTTTATTGCTTCAATCACTGGTTTTTTTAGCTCTTTTACCTTAATAAACCAATTAGGAATTATTGTTGGCTCAAGATCGCGGCCGCATTTATAACAAACTGTGACCGCATGAAGATATTCATTATCTACTTTCTCAATTAAACCTTTGTTTTTTAAATCCGTCACTATTTTTTCCCGGGCAATTTTTACTTTTAACCCCGCATAAGGCCCTGTTAACTCATTAAGCCTTCCATCAATATTGATTACCCTCTTTACTTCAAGTCCATGCCTTTTTCCAGCTTCAAAATCCGCTGGATCATGAGCCGGAGTAATTTTAACAACGCCTGTTCCAAATTTCATATCAACCATTTCGTCGGCAATTACTTTTATATTAAACTTACCCAATAATCCCTCAACTTCAACTTCTTTTCCCACCCATTTTTCATAACGTTTATCTTTAGGATGAACCGCAATGGCCGTATCTCCAAACTTTGTTTCCGGACGAACCGTCGCCAATACAAATGGACCGTATTTAAGATAATAAAGAGGGTCTTTGCGTTCAACGTGGACTGTTTCCAATTCTGATAATGAAGTTCCACAGTGAGTACAATAGTTGACAATATATTCGTCTTTATAGATGTATCCTTCCTTTTCCATTTTGATAAAAGTATCAAGAACAGTTTCCAAAACGTGTTTATCAAGAGTAAAAACACTTCTTTTCCAGTCGGCTAAAAATCCCAGTTTTTTAAATTGGTTATAGATCAAACCTGAATTGCCCCGAACAAACTGATAGATATTTTCATATAAGGCCTGTCTGCTAAAATCAAATCTTGATTTGTCCTGCTTAGCTAAATACTTTTCATAGACAAATTGGGTTTCAAAACCGGCATGATCGGTCCCCGGAATCCAGAGACTGGCAAATCCCATCAACCTTTTATAACGAATTAATATATCCTCGATCATGTACATACCGTGACCGGCGTGAAGCGACGCATTGGCATTTGGAGGAGGCATAAGAATCGTGAATGGCTTTTCATCAGAAGAAGGTCTCAACAGTCCCTTTTCATCCCATTCTTTATAAATTTTTTCCTCGACTAATTGAGGTTGATATTTGGAATCCATAATAGTGCCCATTATTATATAATATTTTCTTATGGACTGGATTTTGATTACGCTTCAATGGTACATTACCCTATTAATCATCGGCGTCGTTTTTACTCCTCTAACTAAAAAAATATTCAAAAGTTTCAGTTTTGATTTTGGCTATCCATTTGCCAAAACCTTAGGAATTCTTTTGTTAAGTTATTTTGTTTTTGTTTTGGGAATCGTTAAAATCATGCCCTTCAGCCGCTTCGGCCTTATCTTTTCTCTTTGTTTATTTGCCATTATTAATTGGTTTATTTATAAAAAACAACGTAAAGACGTGATTAATCACGTCTCTACAGCCAACCCATTGCCAATGATAATCCTCGAAGAATTTCTTTTCCTATTTTGCCTTTTCTTCTGGACCTTTATTCGTAGTCAGGAGCCATCGATCCATGGTTTGGAAAAATTTATGGACTTTGGATTTATCAAATCTATACTCCGGGCAAAATTCTTTCCACCGAAGGATATTTGGTATACGGATTTACCCATTAATTATTATTACTTTGGCCATTTGACAGGTGCGCTACTTATAAAACTTAGTAATATAAAAGCTTCGATCGGCTACAATTTGATTCTGGCCACTATTTTTGCCCAAGGAATTACCCAAGTATTTTCACTTGTCACAAATATTATTAAACGCTACAGCCAAAAAATAAGACAATTGAAAGTAATCTTTTTTGGTTTAATCGGCGCCTATTTGGTTAATCTGGGCGGCAATCTCCACACAATATATCTATTCACCAAAGGCTATCCAAACGAAACTCCTGCTCCTTTTTGGAAAATACTGTCAGGCTTTAACCCAACTGCATATTGGTATCCAAACGCCACCCGTTTTATTCCCTTTACCATTCATGAGTTTCCTTCATATTCGTATGTTGTTGCCGATTTGCATGGACACGTATTTGATATTCCGTTTGTACTATTAACAATAGCTATATTGTTTATAATGTTTACCAAAAAACTACGTACAGACGTGATTAATCACGTCTCTACCCTCTATTCCCTAATCCCTATCATTTTCCTCGGCTTCCTCACTGCCGTTCATTACATGACCAATGCTTTTGACGGCCCGATTTATTTATTATTAACTCTTGTTATTTTTCTCGTGATGTTTGGATTTTCTTACAAATTATTTTTAAATTCATTTGTTCTTATTTCTTCATTTATCATTTTTTCATTACCTTTTTCCTGGCATTTCAAACCATTTGTTTCTGGAATTGGCGTCAACTGTTCTCCTAAATTCTTAACTGATATTGGGAAAATCGGGCCTTTCCTATTTGAAGCCGGCAACTGCCAGATTTCACCTTTTTGGATGCTTTTTATCCTCTGGGGATTTTTCTGGATCAGCTTTATTATATTTTTAATAATAAAAAAGTACAGACGAGGCAATGCCTCGTCTCTACGATTAGACAATTTCATTTTGATTTTATTTTTATTCGGAATATTCCTCACTATTATTCCAGAATTTTTTTATATCAAAGATATCTACCCGGCTCATTTTCGCGCCAACACCATGTTCAAACTCGGCTACCAGGCTTTTTCCATGATGGGAATCGCTTCAATTATTACTTTTTATTTATTAAAGAGCATCAAAAAATCTATCATCTATTATCTAATATCTATCATCTTTGTCATTTTTCTCTTTTTCCCCTCCATCTATCCGTATTTTTCCATTCCTTCTTACTATGGCTCACTTAATCGTCCAGTGCAATTAGATGGTCAAGATTGGTTAAAGACAAGTTTTCTTGAAGATAATGAGATCATTGATTACCTAAATAAAAATGAAAAAGGACAATCTGTAATTTTAGAGGCCCAAGGAGACTCGTACACTGACTATGAAAGGATCTCTGCCTTCACTGGTCTGCCCACGGTCGCCGGTTGGTGGGTACATGAGTGGCTATGGCGGGGAAGCTCTGACGTGGTTGGGAAAAGGATACCCGAAGTGTTAACCCTTTTTGAATCAAAAGATATAAATGAAACTAAATCGTTGATTAAAAAATACCAAATAAAATATGTGATAATCTCTCGATTAGAACGGCAAAAATACCCAAATTTGTTCGAGGAAAAATGGTCAAAAATCGGTAAACTAATCTTTAAGTCTTCTAATGGCTTTGGAGCTTTATATCAAGTAAATCAATGAATGCAAAAGCCCCGCTTAGCGGGGCTTGACAAACCAAATTTTTTTTGCTATCGTAGTAACCGAGCATTACTATTCGTCGTTCCCTCAAATACGAGCGGTAGTGATGCTCTTTTTTTGTTACAAATGATATAACTGAACTGGTATCTTTAAATTCTTCTTGGCTAATTTCTTAAACTGATCGGCTACAAATCCAATCAATTCATTCTTCCTTTGGTATTTTGTTCTGAAGTTATATGATTTGGGCTTCTGGGAAAAGAAAATGTTCTTCATAACTCTTAATATAAACAAATGCAAATGGTTTGTCAAGTCCTATAGATAAAAACATATAGTCTATAGGATATCTTATAGAATTATTGTTCTCATTTAGACTATTAGAACAATATGAAAAAAGTTATCCATAATTGGTGGATAACCTTGTTTATACTTTTAAATAAACTTATCCAGTATAATATTCTTATGAATCTATCCTTGCTTACCTACAATACCCTGTTTAACAACGCTGCCGATAAAATTGATGAAGTTATTGATAAATATCATCCAGATATCGTTTGTCTTCAAGAAGCGCTAACTAATGACAACAATGTAAAAAATATTGAAAAACTAGGTTATAAATTGGCTGATTTTGCCAACTCGTTTATCAAGTTCGGAAAAATCTTCGGAGTAATTACTTTTTATAATCCTAAAACTTTAATTTTTAACGATTCTTTTACATTAAATTTAGGAATTAACCCTATTGAATATTTTTTTTATTTACTTCAAGTAATTCTCGGTTACAATAAACCAAAAACAATCTTAAAAACTGATTTCATCCATAAATCCACCAAGAAAAGAATTGCTATCTGCAATGTCCATCTCTATGTTATTGGCAGCAATGAACTAAGAATCAAACATATTAATAAAGCTTTAAAATCTGTCAATCTTTCTAAAAAAGAACCGTTAATTATCTGCGGCGATTTTAATTACTTTCCTTATCGAAGAAAACGGCTTGAAAGAATGATGGCTCGATACCATTTAAAAGAAGCCACTAAAAACATTGAACAAACAATCAAATTTTCTTATGATGGGTTATCTGAGAAGTTTAGTTTTTTTCAAAGATTTTTTTCCAAATTTATTAATAAAGTGTTTGCCAACGGTCTAAAGATTGATTATGTTTTTTACCGGGTCTTAAGACTAAAAAAAACTGAAAGAATTGAAACTCATTCCTCCGACCATTATCCGATTATTTCTATTTTTGATATTTAATCTTCAATTAATTTATTAAATAATTTCTTTATTTGTTTCAAGTAACCCTTGAAAAACTCTTCTTTTTTTACTTTAGTTTCTTCATTATTATAGATATGTCCACCCATTTTATATTCGAAAAGTTTCTTCGTTGTTTCTCCGCTTAATAAACGATAGGCAAGAGCAATAAAAGATTTGTAAAAGAATCTTAATTGACCTTCTTTTTTCATTCGTCTTAAAGAAAAATATGTTCTTGCTTCTTTGATAAATTTTGGTTTAACCCCCCATTGTGAAGCTCTTTGAATTAATTCATGATCTTCAGAAATATATAGTTTTTTATTAAAGCCGCCAATTAACTTAAAAAATTCTTTTTCAACGATCATTGAACCGCCTAAGGAAAACCTTTTTGGGAAATTTTGAGATAATTCCACTAATAAATTAGCAAAATCAAATAGGGGTTTATATTGTTTATATTCTCTATCTGGAAAAAAGTATGATAAAAATATCAGGCCTTTCTTTTTTTCAATGGTTCTTTTTACTTTTTTAAAGAAGGTTGGATTAATCCTTGTATCAGCATCAAGAAATACCAAATAGTTTCCCGATGATTTACTAGCTCCATAATTTCTCTGAGCGGCAACGTTTTTAAATTTTGTTTGATAAAATTTAATACTTAACTTTTTCTTAAACTCTTCAGCTATTTTCTTTGTATTATCTTTTGAATAACCATCAGCAATAATTACCTTAAAGTCTTTTTCCGTCTGTTTTAGCAAATCATTAAGTAGTTTGGGAAGATAATTTTCTTCGTTTAATGTTGGGATGACAACGGAAAAAAACTGTTTCATAGCCTTTTGATTAATTATATAATAATAAGAATGAAAGTATCTGTCGTTATACCAGTCTATAATGAGGAAAAATATGTTAAAAACTGCCTTGATTCTTTGATGAAGCAGGAAAAAAAACCTGATGAAATTATTGTTGTTGATAACAACTGTACTGATAAAACCATTTCTATGGTAAAAAAATTTAAAGACGTAAAAATTATTCAAGAAAAAAAGCAAGGAATTGTTCATGCTCGAAACGCCGGCTTTAACGCGGCAACCAGTGAGATTTTGGCACGCTGCGACGCTGATACCATTATGCCGGTTGACTGGATAAAAAAAATAAAAAATGATTTTCTAAAAAATAATAAAATTGTTGGTATTACTCCTACTTTTTATATTTTCGACATTCCCTTAGTTAATAAATCGTTAATACCTTCAAAAACGTTTTATTTTTTTTCGAAGTTGATTATAAAAATACCTTCATTAATTGGTCCATCAATGGTTATCACAAAAGCCATCTGGAATAAAATAAAAAATGAAGTTTGTTCTGATGATGAAAGCGTCCATGAAGATGTTGATCTGGCTATTCATATCTCAAAATATGGTCAAATATATTTAGATCAATCAATTATTGTTAAAATATCAGGTAGAAGAATTAAATATAATCCTTTATCTTTTTTTATCGAGTATCCTTTGAGATTTTTTAAAATGTTGAAAAATCACTGACCTTTATACATTTTTTCTACTTCTTTTAAAGTTGTCACCTCTTGAGGATTTTTGTCATCACGGAATCGTTCCAATCGGGGAAAACGCAAAGCTAAACCGGCCGTATGAGTGGGCGATTTAGTAATTTCATCGGCTTTTATCTCAACCACAATTGAGGGAGTTAACCATACATCACAATTCATCGCTTTATCAACAAAATAATTAATTGGTTTATCTTTGATCTTTGATATTTGGGATTTGATTTTGAGAAATCTCCATTCTTCATCCGTCAACCCAGTCCCAATCTTAGCAACAGTGACAAACAGGTCTTTGTTTTTATCTAAAACACCAACTAAAAAAGCGCCCATACCAAAACCGGTCCGTTTTCCTTTTCCTAAATCATATCCCATCACCAAACAGTCAATCGTGTCGTTAATTTTTGAAGAATAACTCCTTTTATATTTAATCCAGTTCCAACCACGGGCGCCTGGTTGATAAATACCAGTAATTTTTTTAGCGATTACTCCTTCTAACTTTTTACTAATCGCGCGATCAAAAATTTTCTCCAACCGATCCTCTTTATCCACTTCTTCCTGATGGTCAACAACAATTATTTGTTCGGAAATCTTTTTATTTTTTGTTGTTATTTTTTCAAGCGCATGACGACGTTCCACAAATGGTTCTTTTATAAAATTTTTTCCGTTTAAATATAAAAGCTCAAAGGCAAAAAGTTTTAAGGGTACTTCGATTGCTTTTTTGCCAATATCGTATTTTCGTTTTCGTTGAACTGTCTCCTGAAATGAAAGAAACTCTCCGGTCTTAGGATTATGTCCAATCGCCTCTCCTTCGATAATTAGTTCGTCTGCAATAATTTCTTTCTTTACCCCTTCAACAATGTCAGGATACATGAAAGTGACATCTTCGAGGCTTCGGGAAAACAGTTTAACCTTAGGAAGGTCAGTCCCTTTAGGGTCGGACCTTACATAATGCACCTGCAATCTAAACCCATCGAACTTCGGCTCAACCAAACATTTTCCCAACTGCTTGATTATTTCTTTGGCCGATGACATTCTTTCCGCTTTCATCATGATGATCGGCGTAAAAACTTCTGGCTCAATTTTCTTTAAACCATCTAATCCTTTTTCTTTCAATATTTTTCCAATAAATCCCAGGTCCGGCCTGACATGGTAGGCGGTTTCAATAACCGGCCGTAGACTTTTATCACCCGTGAGCATCCAAGAATATGCATCCAATATTGTCATATCAGAAAAACCCAAACGAATTATTCCCGTTGGCAAACGAACCAGATAACGGCCGGATAAAGGATCAAGTTGGCGGATTAATTGTGATAACAAACTTATTTTTACTTCCTGTGATCCATTTCCGGAAGCCGTCGCCAGCCGGTAAAAAAAATCAAAGACCGTCAATACTTCCATGTCTTTTTCTTCAAACGACCTGTATTGCTTTTTAAAATTCTCAACCGTAGTCCCCAGATCCCCACTTTTTTTAAACTCTTTTTCAAAATAACTGCGGTCAATATTGAGGGCAGATATAGCCGATTTAATAATGGTTCGCTCGGCCATACCGAAATCAATTCCTTCATAAGCCGGTCCGACTCTACCTTGAAGAAGATAAACAACTTTTCCTATTTCATCATGGTTCAAAGACTTAAATAATTCGGCCAAAATTCTTGTGATTTCTAAACGAGAAGAATTTTTTTCAATTTTTTCGAAATAACGTGCCAGTTCTGAGAAAAGCATAAGATATTTTTAATATGGTAATTTTAGACTGGATTCCCGCCTACGCGGGAATGACACAAATAAAAAATAGGTGTCACGAAGTGAAAAGGTTCCCTGAGAAGCGGATTGCGGAGATATTCCGCAGAGCCTCGCAAGGGAATAGTTGTCACAAGTGACAGAATCTATTTTTTATACCATCGTATATCTGGCCGATTTTGTGCTGCCGATTTTTTTAATCAGTCTTTTTTTTATCAATTCCTGAAGATCCCGTAAAACCGTATCCTCAGACACTTCAGGGAAAATATCACCAAAGGTCTGATTTTGGATATAGCCGATTTCTTGGATATATTCAATCATCTTCATCTGACGCTCCGTCAAATATATCTGCTGACCGCCGAACTTTTCCTTTAATTTCACATCCTTTGATAATTTAAGAATCTTTTCTTTGATTTTTTCAAACTCAATTCCTGCTCCCAACGTAAAATATTCCAACCAACTGCTTAAATCTCCTGCTGAGGCCTTTTGTAAATTCTGGTAATAAGTAATTGCATCTTTATCGTAATATTCTTCCAACGAAAAAAACCGGCGGATATCATAGCCTCCCAAAAATAAAATCAATGTTGCCAATACCCGGGAAACTCTGCCGTTGCCGTCCAAAAACGGATGAATCCGAACCAGTTCATGATGAGATATCCCCGCTTTCAAAATTGGATGCAGTTTATCTTTATCATCGTGATTTAACCAATAAACAAACTCCCTCATTAAAAAAGGTACTTCGATAGGTGGCGGCGGCCGGAAAGTCACTTCTCCATTGGCCGAATTTCTGATAATAACCTGTTTTGTCCGGTATTCCCCCAACTGTTCGCCGACTAAAATTTTGTCGGTCAATATCCGGTGCAGTTTTTTTATCAACATCTCGGTAATTTTGTCTATCTTTTTTTTGGCTTCATCATCTATAAACTCAATTACTTTTCTATAGTTAATAATTTCTTGGATATCACGCGGCCGGCCGATGACGTCTTTACCCATTAAAATATCTTTCGCGTCATCTTTGTGAAGATTATTGCCTTCGATGTGGGTGCCGTGATAGGCTGATTTGATTAAAGCCTCTTCCTTAAACTGTTTTTCCCAGAGAGGTAAAAGGGGAGAATGTTTTATCACTTCCTCGGCCGCTTCGATTTTGGAAATGTTGGTTAAAATCTTGTTGGTAATGACAAAAGTCGGATTAAACATTACTAATAATTATAACACTAAAGTCATTCCCGCGTAGGCGGGAATCCAGACTAAATACACCTTTTTGACTTTTGAATTTCTGCTATAATTTTGTTATGGTCTACGCTTTTACTATTGATCCCACTAGTTTTCCGGCGGCAAAAGTTGGTAAAATAAGTGATATTATGAATCTGGCTTTGCCTCTGGCATTAACCGGCGCCGGATTAATTTTTTTGGTGATTACTCTTAAAGCGGCCTTTGATATTTTGACTCACGGTGATAATCCTGAAGCTTTAAAAAAAGCATATGGCTCGATTTCTACCGCCGTCTTCGGATTAATTATTGTCATTGCCAGTTACTTAGCCATTCAATTATTAGGAGTTGTCTTAAAGACAGACATCATACCAAAATGAGCCCAACTGTTGATCCGGCTATAAAAGAATTGTTCGGCGGCATTTCTCCACCTGATGCTATGAACGTCGGCGGGGACAAACCGATTGAGGGCTTAGCCAAATTTATCGGTTTTGGCATCCAGATGTTTATCGTTGTTGCCGGTATATTTATGCTCCTCTATCTTTTCCTGGGCACTTTTGACTGGATTGTCTCGGGCGGAGAAAAAGAAAAACTTGTTAAGGCCCAAAATAAAATTACCAATGCTTTAATCGGGATGCTTCTTATTTTTATAGTTCTGGTGGTTTTTAATGTTTTTGCCGGGCGGATACTTGGAATTGTCCAATATAACACTGATGGAAGTTTTAGTATTGGTATTCCTACTTTGAAATAGTTGTACCTTTGACCTCTTCCCCTAAAATCGCTTTATGAAGATTATTATTTTTTGTTATTTTCTGGACTGTTGAGCCAACCCGAGACATAACCGCCGCGGTTGTGCGTCGGATGGCTCGATTAGGCCAAAAAACACCCCGCTCGTCAGCGGGGTATTTTTGCCCGACGTCCCGGGGTGTTATAACACTAAAAATCGTCAACTAAATTCTTGAATATTAACATCCAGCTGCATTTGGATCATTACAACATGTAAAGTCCGCCTGTAATAAATTTCCACAGTATTGGTTCGTTTGTCCAGAATTGATTATCGTATTTAGCTTATAACAATAACCGCCATTAACTCCATATCCTTTAGACGTACATGTTATTGGTGTTGGTGCTGCAACTGAACAATTCGCGGTGTCTCTTACACTACCTGTTGCAATAATTACTCCGCTTACATCTGTTTTACAACGATATCCATTGTTAGCCCCTGCCGCTGTTTGAATACATTTATAGGCTCTATTATAAACCCATTTATATGGGGCTGATGTATTGGTAACTATTTGTCCGTCATACATACAGCTAAAAGACGCTGCGGTACAATTTGATGCATTTACCTCTTCGTTTCCACAGTATTGATTGGATGTTCCAGCATTAAATAATTTAGAACCCATATTGTAACATTTGCTGTTAACCATCTTAAATCCTGTAGACGTGCAGGTTATGGCTGCTGGAGCTACTGCGGCACAATTAACCCTATCATATTGACTTCTATAATAACCTTTAACACATGTTGCTCCTTGATTAATAAAACCTCCTCCTACTTTCCTTTCAACAACACAGATACTACCATTTAAACCAGTATCGCTCAAAGTATATTTTGGATTTTTTTGATCAAGTACATTTGTTTGATTATATAAACAAACTTTTTGAATACAAGTTGTACCAGTATCTACTCGCCATGTTTTTGCACCATTTTTTTCAGTACATATTAATCCTGTTTTGAGATATTTTCCATTAAAATTATAAACATCGCAATAATCCTTTACGGCACAACTTGATCCAATCTTACCACTCGCTTTCGTATCACTATTAAGACCTGTTCTCGTGGCCATTAGTCCAACCACTATAGCTACTCCGATTAAAACTAAAAATAACAGTGTCTTACTAAAACAAATTTTGTTGTCTTTCATGTTTCCACCCCCTTTTCAATAGACTTTTAATAATTTTTAACTTGAGGAATTTTCCTCATTGATTTAATATTAAAGCAGGGAGTCTACTAAAGTCAAATGGAAAATGGGAATGGGTATGGAAGCGAGTTAGGAAAATTGAAGATGGAAATTGGAATTATTTATTAAAGTTTTTCCAAGCCATTCTGAGAGTATAAATTTGTTTACTCAAAATGTCATATTTTTTTATTAGCTCATCACACAAATTTTTATCCATTAAATATCCATAGATATCTTTTGATTGCTCTAAACTAACTATTGTTTCATTACTTTCAGCTAATGCATCGTCTAAATATTTTTGAAATCCAAATCTCTGATGACGCTTAGCGTATCCTTCAGCAATTAACCTAGGAATAGCTTTGCAAGATCTTGATAATTGATCCTTGAGATCAAATCTCTCAGATTGGGGTAATTTATTAATAATTTTAGTCATAATAATAATTGAATATTGATAACTATTTCTATAAACTTCCAAGTCCCGAAAACTAATTATTGGTTTTTTAACAATGTCCATATTTTTTTTTACTATTTTCTAATTCCATCTTCCTAACCCGTTTCCAAACCCTCCTTCCAGTTTTTATCTTTAATTGATCTTATAAATCTTACTCCCCTCCAACACATAAATAGAATTCTTATAAACAACTAAGTCCGTTCCTGTACTCAAAATCTTTGCATTCACCTGCTCCTGATAGTTGCCGTTTTTACCCAACATATAGACTGTTCCTTTGCTTTTATCCCAAAGGTAAACTTTTTCCAGATCTTTCGAAGTAAAGACTTTGTTGAAAGTAATATTCTTATCCGGAAGATCGACCTTAAAACCATCACGCAGGCCTGAAGTAAATTTGACCATCACCGAGTCGCCAGATAGATAAATCGAGCCGTCAATAGCTAAGGAGTTGATCGCGGATAGGTCAATTGCCTGCCCTGACTGAAAGTAAGAAGTCCCGCTTCCAAACCCATCTTCCGTACCCGTATATTTCCAAACCTCGTCTTTGCCTTGATCTAATAAATAAATATTGCCGTTATAAACCGTCATATCAATAATTTTTCCCCAATCTTTATTATTTTCTATTACCTTATCCGCTTTTCCGGCCATCACCCGGTATACTCCCTCTTTTTCTACATAAAAATATTTTTTGTCATCATATGAAGCAATCAAACTTGATTTTTTGACAGCACCAAATTGTTCTTTATCCAAAGATTTTTTATCTAATGAAAGTTCGTACAATACTCCTCTTGTCTTATCTATAACTAGTAGACGGCCGTCTTCAAGATAAAATTTATCGCCTTTGGCCTTTTTATCATCAACCGTCAAATCAAAAAATTCACTGTATTTTTTTTCCTCTTTTTTGAGAATTTTATTCTCAGTATCCGTAATCATTTTCCCTAATCCGCTTAACTCATAACTCTCAACACCTAACTCTTGTTTTAGTTTATCTGCTTCCGTTTTACTGTCCGCAATCAAACTCAAGGCGCTCTTCATATTTAAAAAAGCTACCTGCTCGGCTTTATCCAATTTCTGTCCAATTAATTCTTTTGCCAGTTTAATCTTCTCACGGCCGATTTCCTGAGTTCGCCTTTTATAGCCCAGACCAACACTCCAAAAAAGAATTATTCCAAGAACAAAAACCGTTATAAATGTCAAAGTTTTCTGGGATTTTTTTTTCGGCTGTTCAAAAAGATCGCTTACTTGTTTTTCTATTTCCCCTATTTTTTTTAACTGTAAAAACAAAGCGGCTGTTCCTTGATCATCTTTTGTAAGCAGCTCGGGAGTAATTTCATCAATGATCTCCGAGATCGGCCGGTGATCAAATTTTTTATTTAACCCTTCTTCCTCTCCGAGCAAAACCATAAATCTGCTGAAAGTAAAAATAAAAATATCGCTTTCCTCAATATATCCTGAAGCGGATTCGTCACCTTTAATAAGAAGGGCGAGTTTGTTTTTTCGGCGGATAAAAATTTGGCCCTGATTAACAGTTTTCAAATAAAAAATATTTTTTTTCAAATATCCGGCAGATAGGGAAAAACCTGACGGAAGATTTTTATCTTTAATTATGCCGGAGATAAAAGAATCAAACTGCTGTAAATTCTCAATTATGATCGAACTGATTTTTTCTTTTATAAAAGCCGTCAACTCCCTACCTTTATCCGGTGTAATACCCGCTTCAATTTCTAAAGATAAAAATAAATTATTTTCGCTGACAAAACCGGAAAACCCATCGGTCCTTTCGTGGCCTAAATAAAAACCTATATCTTGTTTAAACATAATTTAAATTAGAAAAATAGCCAATATTAATAATATTAATGAAACCGTCACCTGTAATGAAGTAATCAAAAGAATCACCCAGTTATATTTATCTTGAAGAGTCTTGTCCATGATTTGAACCTGCTTGGAAATTACTAAGGTATAAAAAAAATAAAAAAGGGCAAAAAATATCATGATAATCTTGAAAAAAATATTATTTATCCCTTGGATATTTATAAACGTAAAAAAATTTTTAAGATCCATGTTTTTTACTTAATAATTTATTAATCACTTGAGCCGCATCAGTCGGACGAGGAACATTATTAAATTCAATATTAACCGCAGCGCCGGCAGTTTGGATAAAAATCGATCCATAATCAAAAAGCGATTGTAGATAACCACCGCTTTTGACTGTAATATCCTCAATTTTACTTAACTGAGCATCGGTAATCTCTTTATATATAACAGCGTGAAGGTCAATATCAATCACCCGCTTATTAGTAACAATCCCAGCATTAAAATACCAGCTTAAAATATTAAACCAGATATAACTAAGAATAAAAACAATAAAAAATAAATTAATTATTAATATTTGTCCTAAATTCAATAAACTTTGAAGAAATAAATTCAAAACAAAAAGAAGAATAAAGAAAAAGATTGAATTTAAAATCCAACCAATTTGAGTAAAAGGATGACTACGCAGTAATAAAATTATCTTCTCGCCTTCTTCATGCGTATCAAAATTTATCTGTGGATTAAGGTTGTAAGAATAGAAAACCGAACTTTTTTTATTATTGTTTTCCATCTTTCTATATTATATACTACTAATCGCCCTGGTTACTTGAGCGACTTGGTCCCACCCTTTTCCATCCCGAACAAGGAAGTGAAACGAGTCAGCGCCGATGATACTTGCCGTCGAAAGATGAAGGGAAAGTAGGTCGTAGCCGGGGCGCTTTAGTTTGTTTCTATTTTTTATTCTCCTTTTTTACATGAATCAAGGGCTTTTTTAACATCAATTTTTCGCCCGGAATATTGATTAACCATACTTTGAATATTGGCTATATCAGTTTTCAAAAGACCTTCAGCATATGGTATGTAAGGAGATAGGTCATATTTTTTAGATTGATTATTTTCTTTTACCTGCAAAACAACATTTTTATTTTTAATAAATAAGTCATATTGTTTTTGACCATCCTGATAATGACAGAACCAGGGACCAATTAAATCAATGGGAATTTTGTTAATTATTGACGGAATGATTGGTATTACTGTAGGGGTTTGATTTATCAAGCCCGATTTTGATTGATTGAATTTAAACATTAAAGACAAAATAATAACAACAACTGGAATAATTATGACTGTTTTGGAGATAAAAGAAAAAAAATCATCCATCTTTATTTTCCCGGCTCTAAAAGATCAAGCCCTTTTAATTGGGGAAATTCTGAACCGGCTTTACCGCTAATTGATCCAACAATCCTGGCAGTATTTTTTATCATTTTTTCAATTTGCGTTTCTCTTTTTTTCCATATGGCTTCAAATGCTGTCTGTTCTTTATCTAATTCGTTTTTCATCGAAATATATGTTTCGACTAAAGCTTCTACCTGCTGACGGAATTCGTGACCCATGATATAGGAATAAAGATCTTCTGCTTTTGTTCCCTGATTTTTTATAATAAATTTTTCCCTGGCTACCTCGACCAATCGTTGCCTAACTAATTCTGCCAAAATCATTGCAAAGGGATAAGTACAAATCCAAACTCCATTTATATTATCAATTTCATTTTTGCTTTCTTTTGGCATGACGGTCGTGACAATAACTGGAATATTGGCATGTTCGGCCCGCAGATCTTCTTTTAATTTAGAAATATACTCACTTTTCCAAGCTTTGGTTCTTTTCGACTCCCATAAAATGGTTCCGCAAAGATTGCCTTTTTGAGTTTTGACAATTTGTCTGATATCTGCTCCTTTTTCACCTTTTTTTATTTCCTCAATTACATCGGTGGGAAATAATAGTTTTAATTCTTTTTCCAGATCGAGTTCTTGGACTTCCCCCTGAAGTTGTTGCGAGCCTTTTTCCGATTTTATTCTTAATTCTTCGATTTGTTTTTTCATGTCATCTATTTGTTTGTCTTTTTCCGCTATTTTAAAATGTTGTTGTTCCAGAATTTCTTTGGCTGTTTGCTGACGGATTTTTTCTCTCTCAGCATCAATCTGTCGTTGTTTTTCTAATTCAAAATTTTTCTTGTCTTCTGATAATTGGTTTTTTTCTTTTCGAAGTTCGAGTTCGATTTTTTTTGTTTGTTCTAATTCTTGTTCTTTTTTTTCGTTTAATTCCTGAAGATATTTTATTTCCTGAGCAGCTTCTTTTTTTGCCTGTTCTTTTGCTTTGATAGAAATGTCGTCTCTTATTTTTTGCCCTAAAGCTTCCTCGACTGAAATTTTTTTGCCGCAATGAGGACAGTTTATCACTAAATTTTGATCATCCATATAGATAAGATTATAACAAAACCTAAAGCTTGGCTTATTTGGTAAAATATATGGGGTATGGGGAGTGGTGTAATGGTAACACGCACGCCTTTGGAGCGTCGCGACTCTTGGTTCGAATCCAAGCTCCCCAACATTAAGAATAACCCGCTATTTTTACTTTCATTTTAGAAGTTGATTAACGATCCTGTAGACGTCTTTACGATGATGAATTAAAATAATATAAATTTCTTGTGAAGTTTTTTTATAAACAATCCGATAGTTTCCAACTCGTATACGAAAAATGCCTTTAAAACCCGAAAGTTTTTCTTCATTTACTATTAAATTTTCTACTAAGATCTAATTTTTTTGGCAACAGCGATTTGATCAATTTTGGAGATTTTTTTTAATTCTTTTTTTGCTCTCGGAGAAATTATTATTCTCATATATTAAGCTCTTTAGCAACCTTTTCAAAGTCTTTACCTTTTTTAAAGTCAGTTGTTTCTACGGCTCTTCTGTCGATACTATCTTCAATGAAAGAAACGATCTTTTCATAAAGATCTTTACCTAATAAATAACCTTTAATTTTATTGCGATTTTCAACTGCAAGTGGATAATATAATGCCTCGCCGATTGCCTTTGATGGATTAATTTTTAGTTGGGAAATAGATATTGTATTCATATGTAAGTAATATTATCAGTCAATAGGTTTTTTGTCAAGACCTATTAATAGGTCTTTTGATTTAAATATTTTAATCCGTTTTTTGTGTTATTATAAAAAACTATGTACTATCTCTACATCCTCCGCTGTGCGGATAACTCTCTTTACTGCGGGCAGACAAAAGATTTACAACGACGAATTAAAGAACATAACAGTGATGATTCAAAGTCAAAATATACCCGTACAAGAAGACCGGTAAAACTGGTTTATTTTGAAAAATACAAAACGATCAATGAAATATTAAAAAGAGAGTTTAAAATTAAAAAAATGACAAAAATAAAAAAAGAGTCATTAATTTCCAATGTTTGTGGCTGATTTTTTTGTTCTAAGCATGCTTTTATTAGTAATTTTAACTATCGACAGTTATCTCTTTTCCAAAATTCAGGTTTAAATAAACTAAGCAGACAATCAGGAAAGACTTATTTTTTCAAGAAATTGCTTTATATCTTCATCGTTTTTTTCAAACCCATCCATGTATTTAATTTGCTCGGAGTAATCAATATCATCAAAATAACTAAGCTGGGTACGAAATAATTTTTCATTAAATTCGGCTTTAAAGATACTGTTTGTTTTAACAATTAATTCTTGAAATGAATGCTTTTGAAAAATAAAATATAAATCAACATAATCTTTCCATTTAGCCCGTCTTCCAAGGGCGAATGCTTTCATAGCGCCAAGTGTAATTAAGTCAGGAAGTTTCAATGTTTGTTCAAAAGCAATATTTCTTTGGATAATAAATGGATAATGGAAAAAAGTCATCTTAACTTTATCAATAAGGACTGTTAATTCACCAGTTCCCTGAGAAAAAGTATGGTCGATAGTTTTATCTTGCATTATTTTATTACGTATCTTCATAGGATCAAATATATTATCTGTAAATAAATCAAAATCAATAGATCTTCGATGTCCTAAATGAAGGGCTATTGCCGTACCTCCTACAAGATAAAAATTCGATAAAAATGATTTTATAAAAGGAAGCAGTTGTTCCTGGTCATTATTAAGTATTTGTTTGTTCATGTACGATGATTAAAATAACGGGAAAAATAAGATTGAATTGCCGGTTGATAGTTCGTTCTTTTGTTTGTCAGGGTTTTCTTAAATAATATGGTGGTTTTATCCTTACCTTTAATTCTAATGAATTGTTGGACATCATCCCAGTTGCCATAATTTAATACATGTTCTAAAACAGACTCCTCCGAAAGATTTTCCGGATCTTTTACATACCAGGCTAAATAAGGTTTATTTTTGATAATACTATTAACTGTCATACTATATTTTATCAATAATCATGGTAAGAATGGAAGGATTTTTTGAGGATAGATATATCTTGTGGACGATCGTCGATAAGATAATAAATGTAATTGTAATTACAGATAAAAACAAATTTTGTATAATTCTGTAAATGAATAAGGAACTATCGGAAATACTTTTAGGTTTCAAAAGGACTATTGGGTTAATGGAAAAGCCGGAAAAGATTTCTTTATTTTTAGCTACTTTTTTAATGCTTATTACAGGAATATTGACTAATCTTCCAGCCGTTATCTTAGGAAAATTAGTCGACAGACTCGTTGGAAAAAATATTCAATTCATGATTGCCTTACCTTTTATTGGAATAATAATCCTAATTATTATTATTCGAGAAGCGTTAACTATTTTAAGAAAATATCTGGTTGAAAATATTGCTACTCAAACAGAGAAAAAGCAGACTGTTATGGTAATAAACCATCTTCTTAAAACTGACATTTCATTTTTAAATGAACAACAAATTGGTTCTTTACACGGTCGGATTTTTCGTTCGATCCAAGGTTTAATCCAAGTTATAAAATTAGGATTTCTTGAGTTTTTTCCCACTTTATTTACGGCCGGAGCGGCTTTTTTTATTGCTCTATCCCAAAAACCAATATTGGCAACCATTATGGCTTTAGTTATACCAACAGGATTATTTATTGTCATTAAACAAATTTCTTCACAAAAAGGAATTAGAGTAGCGCTTATTCGCGGAAAAGAAAAAATTGATGGTACGGTGGTTGAAACCCTTGGCGGCATAGAAACCGTCAGGGCCCTCAACACGGAAACTCAAGAAGTAGCGAGAGTAGAGCAAGTAGCTGAAGAATTAAGGAAAAAAGAAATTAAACATCACATTTTTATGGCTTTATTTGATTCGGGAAAATATTTAAACGAAGGATTTTTTTATATACTGGTAATTAGCTTTTCAATTTTACTTTCAACTCAAAAAATAATTTCTCAGGGAGATATTCTCGTCTACTCGATTCTTTTTCTCAGTATCACTGGACCATTAAGAGAGATCCACCGTATCCTTGACCAATCCCATGAAAGTTCTATTTTAGTTAATGATTTGTATGGTTTATTGAATGAACCAATCGACGAATCTTTCAAATCAAATTATCTAAAAAAATCTCGTTCTTATTTAGATAAAAAAGGATTAACTTTACAAGTTAACCAACTGTCTTTTTCTTATCCTGGTAAAAGTAATTTAATATTAGACGATGTCAATTTTAAAATAAAAACTGGTGAAAAAATAGGCATGGTTGGTGTTTCCGGCAGTGGTAAGTCTACTCTGATTAGAATATTTCTTAGATTAATACATAATTACTCCGGAGAGATATATTTATTTGGCGAAAATTTAAAAAATATTTCAAGAAAAGAAATTTCTGAAAAGATTGCTTACATACCTCAAAAAACCCATATTTTTTTTGGAACAATAGAAGAGAATATTATCTACGGTTGTCTAAGAAAAGTTACATCTAATGAAATAGTTTATTCGGCAAAAAAAGCCAACATTTATGATGAAATAATGAATTCTCTTGGCGGATTCAAAGGAAAAGTCGCTGAAAATGGCAATAACTTAAGCGGTGGACAGAAACAAAGATTGGCCATTGCCAGGCTTATTCTAAAGTCCCCAGAACTTTTTATATTTGACGAGGCGACTTCTGCTTTAGACAATAGCAACGAGGCCGTTATACAAAAAAATGTCGAACAGTTATTTAAAAATAAAACTATCATTACTATCGCCCATCGATTAACGACTTTAAAAAACAGTGATAGAATTTTAGTATTTAAAAATGGAAAGATTATTCAAGAGGGAAACTTTGAAGAACTCTCCCATCAACCAGGATTATTTCAAAATCTTTTAAAACAAAAATCCATTTGACATCAAAAAAATCATTTCTTATGATATACTTATTAAAGTTAATTCAGTATGGTAGAAAAACTGCTGTTGGAAAACAATTCAGTTTGTAAACTTCTGGATAACATTCATATTTAATCAAAAGGAGGTGAAAAACATAAATGGATAACAAAAAATTGTACGTAGGTAATTTACCTTGGACATTGACTAATGATTCGTTAAAAGAAATGTTTGCACAATTTGGTGAAGTCACTGAAGCCGTCATCATCACAGACCGAATGTCTGGACGATCAAAAGGTTTTGGTTTCGTCACTTTTGCCACTGAAGAGGCAGCCGCAGCGGCTACTCAACAGATGAATGAAAAAGAAATCGAAGGAAGAAAAATCGTCGTTAACGTCGCTCGACCACGAGAGGAAAGGCGACCAGGCGGAGGCGGTGGTTTTAGAAGCGGTGGAGGTGGTGGTGGATACAGAGACGATCGAAGAAGCTATTAATTTTAGCAAAAAAAATAAACACTATCTGATTTTTTGAAGGTTGAAAAACTTGATAATGCAGGTAGTGTTTTTTTATAAAGAAAAACTTTCTTGACGGCGACCTTCGATTCTTCTTTTAGTCAAGGAAAGGTGGGTTTTTCTAATCCTGATATTTTTAGGGGTTACTTCCAACATCTCATCATCATTGATAAAATCCAAGGCTTGCTCAAGAGATAAAGGTGAAGCCGGAATTAAAGGTACTGAAACTCCTTCACCGGCTGAACGGTTATTGGTCAATTGTTTTTCTTTACAGACATTAACTTCTATGTCCATTTCCCGACTGGAAACACCAACCACCATACCTTCATAAACTTGAGTTCCAACTCCAATAAAAAGTATTCCCCTATTTTGACTTTTTACCAGTCCATAGGTGACCGCCTCTCCTGGTTTAACGGCAATTAAGGCACCGTTTCTCGTTGACTCCATTTTAATTCCTCTTGGTAAGTAACCTAAAAAATACGAACTTAAAATTGCGGTTCCCCTGGTCTTTGTCATCAAAGAACTCCTTGCTCCAAGTAAGTTCTGATCGGAAATTTTATAGATCAATCTTGTTGTATTCCCGGTCGTAATCATATTAATCATTTCTCCCTTTCTTTTACCAAACTCTTCCGATACCAGACCCATGTAATCTTTATCCACATCAACGGTTACTTCTTCAAACGGTTCGTGAATTTTTCCGTCAATTTTTTTGTAAATTACCTGCGGCTTGGAAACCTGAAGCTCAAACCCTTCCCTCCTCATCGTTTCAATCAAAATGGCCAAATGTAATTCTCCCCGCCCATAAACCAAATAATTAACGCCTTCGGGATCCGGTTTGATCTTTAATCCTAAATTTGTTTGCTTTTCTTTTTCCAATCTTTCATTGATTTGACGGGACGTGCAGTATTTTCCCTCTCTTCCGGAAAAGGGACTGGTATTTGGACCGATGGTAATTTTAATGGTCGGATCTTCTACTTTAATTGACGGAAGACTGACCGGGTTAGCCGGATCACAGATTGTCTGACCAATATTCAACTGGGGGATTCCGGCAATGGCAATAATATCGCCACTCATTACTTTATCAACTTCTTTTTTTTGCAAACCTTCGAAGGTATAAAGTTTTTGGGCCCGGTATTGACCGATTATTTTATTATCTTGAACCAGAATAATCGGCTGATCTTTCTTTAATACTCCCTGAGAAACTTCTCCGATACAAAGTCTGCCAACGTAGTTATCGTAATCTAAAGTTGAAATTAACATCTGAAAAGGCTTGTCTTTGTTTACAGCACTATTTTCAATTTCTTTGACCACTGTTTCAAATAAAGGAGCTAAATTACCCTTAAGATCCGAGGAATATTTTTCCGGCAATTCATAAAATGCTTTACCGTCCCGACCGACGGCATAAAGAGTCGTGAAATGAAGAAAAGATTCATCCTTAGCCATTTCTAAAATTAAGTCTTCAACTTGACTCAAAACTTCTTTTGGTCTGGCATCTTTTTTATCAATTTTATTAATAATAAGAATTAGTTTCAACTTAGCTTCAATGGCTTTTTTTAAAACAAACTTTGTTTGCGGAAGAGGACCTTCTGCGGCATCTACAAGTAAAATTGCTCCACTAGCCATATTGATAACCCGTTCAACTTCACCCCCAAAATCGGCATGTCCAGGAGTATCGATAATGTTTATTTTTGTGTCCTTGTAAAAAACAGCTGTATTTTTGGCTAAAATTGTAATTCCTTTTTCCCTTTCCAAATCGTTTGAGTCCATAATCAAGGTTTCACCCATTTCTTTTTGATTATCACGGAAAGTATGGGTTTGTTTTAGGATGGCATCGACCAAAGTGGTTTTCCCGTGATCAACGTGGGCAATGATAACGACATTTCTAATTTCCATAAGATAAAAAATCCACCATCAAATACGGTGGATTAATGAATAATATTGTATCACAAATTAATTAAATTTATTGTATCATTATTAGCCATGAGTCTCGTTTCAATCCATGATCAAATTAAAAAATTTATTATCCGAAAATTAAAAATCATCACTTCTGATGTTCTAACTATTTATTGTCAATCATGGAATGAGGCTAAAGAAAAAGCAAAAACTATTTCAGTCAAACCGGGTTGGGCGGTTTATTTTATCCGGAAAGATGATTATGTTGACCATGTTGCAATTGTTTATGAACAAGATCATGTGATGTTAAATCTTTATGATGCAGTTTTGTTAAATTCCTCTCCATCGCCAATGGGAATAGGCATTGGTCCATTAACAAACGAGCAGTTTGATAAATCAGGACTGCGGATTATTACTGCCTGCGAATATATTGAATTATACAAAGAAGGATATTACAAAAAAATTTTTGTTGGTCCTCCACCAAATGCATCGAAAGAAACAATTAATAAGGCGGGATTAATCGCTAAAAATATCGCTGATACCGGGTTGATTGATGGCAAACCAGCTATTTATTCATTTTTTTTTATTCCTTTATTAAAAAAATTTTACGTTAAGTCTTTTGACCCAAAAAAATTAAAAACAAAAATAGGAGTCATTACTAAAAAACTCAAACATACAATTAAAACTACTTATTGCGGTAGTCTAGTCGCTGATATCTGGAAAAAAGCTGGGGTAAATAATTTGCCAGAAGTTAAAGTGATAAAAATCAAAGCAATAACGAGTTTTGTCCTTTTTGACTGGTCTAAAAAAAACAACTCAATCCTCGGTGGTTTGAGTTGGGACAATAACAGGAATTGAAAAGTCTTTTACTTGCGTTACTTCATTAATTTTGCTCAAGGTTTTATCCCAAACTCCCTTAACTCTAACCCTATCTCCCATCTTAATATCCGAATAAGTCATTGATTTTTCGTTTCTTCCAACAAACTTCGCGCTTCCGAAATAAACCGTTTGCGTCCCCCGTTCTGCAGTTTCCATAACAAAATTGTCAGCATTCCTAACAGTTACTTTTCCAAAGAAAGCTCCAAACCTTTTCTGAATGGAAAGATTGCGAATGACTTTAGCTTCAATTATTTTTTTTGTGTCATCAGTGAATTTGCCTATTACCATTACATCATCGCCGACAGAATACTCGCCTAATTTACTTTTTCCACCAAATTTTCTTAAAAGTTGTGTTTTATCAGTAATATTTATCTGATAAGTTCCATCTTCTCCTGTTAAAGAAAAATCATTATCTCCAATTACTGTAATTTTTCCATTAACTTTCGCCTCAAATTTTAAATTTTTTTTCAAAAAATTCTTAACTTTGTTCATTAATCCTTTATTTTTAATTTTTTCTTTTATCTCTTTTTTTATTTCTTTTCTAAATTCACCAGGAGTAATGCTGATTTTATCTTCTTTGTCAATCGTTTCTCTAATTGTATTTCTAATGTCACGACGCATCGAAGGAGAAATCGCCTGAACTGAAGTAGGATTAAATGATAAAACAGCCGAAAGAATAATCAAATTAATTAAAGCGTGTTTCATATTTTTGATATTTAATTTTTAATTTTTAATATTCTAATGATATATATGCATCGCCACTCAAAAAGGTTGCATTTACTGTTTAGTTTCTAAATTAACTAAGATATCCTTTTCAACACTATTTCCAAAATCATCTGAGGCAACCACTAAAATATAGTTTTCCCCTTCTTCCAATGTCATGGTTATTGAAAAGTTTCCTTTTGAATCGGCTTTTAGTTCTTGTTCATTGATAAAAACAAAGGCATTGGCAATTGTTTTACCGCTGATATTAATTATTGGATTATTGACAATAATGTTATTTTTTGGTTCATCAACTTGTAGAAAAATTTTTTCTGGCTTATCAGTTGATTTCTGTGTCTCCACCCTTTTTGAATCAAATATTTTTTTTACGGCGACTCGGTTATTTTTCTGATAATAAGAAAAAATAATTAATAATAAAATAAAAACTAAAAAAAACGGAAAAATTTTTTTAACCATAGTTATTTAAGCCAAAACTTATAAAAAGAAACTAATTTATTTTTAATTTTATTAGAATTCTTAAACGAAATAAATAATAACCAAATCAATAATAATAATAATCCTATTAAAATAGGAGTCAATATTGAAGGTAATTCCCGGATAAATAATAATAAATTGTTTAAAAAATTATCCCTGATTGTTTCAAAATCATCTCTTAAAAAATCAAACAGATCAAAAGATGTCTGTTCATTAAGTATTTCAACAATAACGGAAAAAATAAATACAGAGGAAAGAGTTACTATTATAATTAAAAGCACTTCACCAATAATTTGTCCAATTGTTTTCTTTACTTCTATTTTATAAATTTTGTTTATTATTTTATCTTCAAGTTTTTTCATATTTCGACTTCGCTCAATATTAATAGATCTTTTTGACTTTTAATCTTGCTCTCCTCACAATAGATTTTATCGTATTTATAGGTTTTTTAAAAATTTTGGCAATCTCTTCATAAGAATAACCCTCAATGATATGTTTAAAAATTCCTTTCTCTTGACTGTTTAACAATTTAAAATCTTCTATATTGGATTCTTCTTGGTTTTCTTCACCGATAATCCTTTCATCAAGAGGCAAGCTTTTTTTGTAAGAGCGAAAATACATTTTTAACTCATTTTGAACGATCTGAAATAAATATGGCTTGATCCACCTCTCCTCATTAAATTTTTCAATCGCTTTATAAAAAGAAATAAAAACGTTTTGAACGAGATCATCAACCTCATTTTTTTTAAAAAGCTTTCTTTCGATGTATCGATAGATTGAAGCAGTATATTTTTTAACAATATAAGAATAATAGTTTATCTCGCCGTTCTTTATTTTTTTAACTATGTCTTTGTCTGATAATTCCGCCATATTCTGATAAAATTATATCATGATAAAAATCGGCAAGGTTTTATTAGTTGGAAGAGCCAATGTTGGTAAATCGACTTTTGTCAATAATGTAATTGGGCAAAAAGTAGCTATCACTTCTCCAAAGCCGCAAACAACTAGATTTTCTATCCGGGCTTTATATGAAGAAGGACGAGGAAAAATTATTTTTGTTGACACACCGGGAATTGTGGGAAAAGCCAAAGACTTTCTATCAAAGCGAATTAATGAAAAAACTTTACAGATTTTAAATGAACAGGTTGATGTAGTTATTTATATGGTTGACCAAACGAGAAAAAGGGATTTTGAAGAAAGTAAAGTATTAGGACTGGTTCGAAAAATTAATAAACCAAAAATATTGGTTATTAATAAAATTGATGACCCGGGAAAATCATTTTTACCGCAATATAAATTTTTAGAAGAAGAATTTAAAGATGTTTTTCAAATATCGGCTATTAACAATATGCATATTAAACCACTTCTTGATAAAATCTTTGAATACCTGCCCGAAGAAGATATTGATTCAGAAAAAATTCCTCCTGATTTGGCCTATCCGATTATTAATCTTGACAGTAAAATTTTTCTTAGCGAATTAATTAGGGAAAAAATATTTTTAATGACAGGTGAAGAAATACCTTATACAACTACCGTTATGGTTGATCAAATAATAGAGCGAAAAAATGGCGTTACTTATGTTAAGGCCAGAATATTAACGACCAATGATCGTTATAAGGAAATGCTTATTGGTGCCGGAGGAAGGAAGATTAAAGAAATCGGTAGTTATGCCCGCAAAGAAATTGCTTTGGCGATTAATAAAAAAGTCTTTCTTGATTTAAATGTCGAAGTCGACCCCCACTGGCAGGAGATGTATTATTAATCCATTGCAAAACGCTTTTTGGTTTTGTATAATTTTATTTCAATGAGAAATGCTTTTTTCTCAGATAAATTTACTACCCGCCCAGAGCGGGTTTTTTTGTTACTTAAACAACAAGAGTCTCTCAAAGACAAATGCGGAATCTTTGGAATTTATGGTAAAGGTGAGGATGTAGCGAGAATTAGTTTTTTTGGTTTATATAGTCTCCAACATCGAGGACAAGAAGGGGCTGGTATTACAGTCACTGATGGAAAAAATTTAAAAAGCGTCAAAGGATTAGGGTTGGTTTCTTCGGTTTTTGATGAGAGAAAAATAAAATCTCTTAAAGGTTTTGCCGCTATCGGTCATACGCGCTATTCAACAACCGGCGGCAATAAACTTTGCAATGTCCAACCGGTTGTTGTCACTTCTAAAAACGAAGGTTTTGCTTTAGCCCATAATGGCAATATCATCAATGCAATAAATTTGGCTCGTGAACTACATTCTGATATTAAGTTATCTTCAACCAGTGATACGGAAATTATGGGTTGGGTGATAAAAAATTCGACAGGCCAAAATTGGGAAGAAAAAATTCTTTCTTCCTTCAAAAAATTTCAAGGTGCTTTCAGTATGGTTGTATTGACTAAAGATAAATTAATTGCTTTCCGGGACACGTACGGTTTTAGACCTTTGGTTTTGGGAAAATTGAATGGTTCTTCATTTATTGTTTGTTCTGAAACCTGTGCTTTAGATACCGTCGGAGCGAAATTTATCAGGGAAGTCGCGCCCGGTGAAGTGCTTGTTATTGATAAAACAGGAATACATATTGCCGGAAAAGTTAAATCAGGAAAAAAGAGCTTTTGCCTTTTTGAATATGTATATTTAGCTCGTCCTGATAGTATTTTCAACAAACAATTAGTCCACCAGGTCAGACAAAGGTCGGGAGAAATATTAGCTTATGAGTCTCCTATTTGTGCTGATTTAGTGGTTGCTGTTCCTGATTCGGGGACATCGGCGGCAATCGGTTACTCGAAAGCATCCGGAATTCCTTACGGTGAAGTTCTTATCAAAAACAGATACATTGGTCGAACTTTTATTCAACCGGAACAACGTATCCGAGAGATGGGTGTGAGAATAAAATTTAATCCCTTAAAAGAAATTGTCAAAGGAAAAAGAATCATTATTGTTGATGACTCAATTGTCCGGGGAACAACTATTAAAAAAATAGTTAAGATGTTGAAAAACTGCGGAGCTAAAAAAGTTCATGTCCGTGTTTGTTCTCCCCCGGTCACTGATCCTTGTTATTTTGGTATTGATACACCTGACAAAAAATTATTGATCGCTTCCCGAATGAAAACGAAAGAAATTGAAAAATTTGTTGGGGCGGACTCTCTATTTTATTTAAGTTTGGACGGATTAAGAAAAGCATCAAGAATTAAATCAAACAAATTATGCGATTCTTGTTTCACCGGTAAATACCCAACACCTGTTGAAGGTGGTTTTAGAAAAGATGTCTTTGAAACAATTAATTAATAGTGAGCGAAGTCGAACTATGAAAAATTTGGCTGTTTTAATTTCTAATGCGGGAACTGGTACAAATTTACAAGCTATTATTGATGCAATTAAAAATAAAAAATTAAAGGCAAGAATTGTTTTAGTTATCAGTAATTCTGAAAATGCCTATGGTTTGCAAAGGGCAAAAAAAAATAATATTACTACAATAATTGTGAACAAAAAAAGCGATTTAGAAAAAATATTTAAAGATCATCAGGTTGATTTGATTGTTTTGGCCGGATGGAAATTGATTATTTCTCAGTCTTTAATAGACACATTTAAAAATAAAATTCTCAATCTTCATCCAGGACTTATCCCCGATACAATGGACGGGGTTGTCCATAATCCGGATGGTACCGATGGACTTTGGAACCGGGGAAAATTGACTGTCTTTGCCATCCAAAATTTTTTAAACTATCATGACACCTATGCCGGTTCAACGGTGCATTTTTTGAGTCAAGAATTTGATTTCGGACCGGTTCTTGCCCGTTGCTTTGAAAAAGTTTTACCTAACGATACGGTAAAAAGCCTTTATAGAAGATTAAAGAAAAAAGAGAATCAAATTTACGTTGAGTCGTTAATGAAACTTTGTAATTAATATGAAAATTTTAATCATAGGCTCAGGTGGCCGAGAACATGCGTTGGGCTGGAAAATAAAACAGTCGTCTCTTGTGAAAAAAATTTACTTTGCCCCCGGTAATCCCGGAACCAAACAAATTGGAGAAAATATCAATATTGAAATAACCGAAATTAAAAAATTGTTGAAATTTGCCAAAGAAAATAAAATTGATTTGACGGTCGTTGGTCCGGAAACTCCTTTGGTTTTAGGGATTGCCGATGCTTTCAGAAAAGAAAAATTTAAGATTATTGGTCCATCTAAGAAAGCTAGTCAAATAGAAGGCTCCAAAATATTCGCCAAACAATTAATGAAAAAATATAAAATCCCGACCGCCCGGTATTATTCTTTTGATAATTTTGATCAAGCCAAAAAACATTTGGAACATACTAAATATCCCGTCGTCATTAAGGCCGACGGTCTTTGTCTGGGAAAAGGAGTGGCCGTCTGTAAAAACAAAAAAGAAGCTAAAATATTTTTAAAACAATTAATCATTGACAAAATTTTTGGGGAGTCCGGGGAAAAAATAATCATTGAAGAATGTCTTTATGGTCAGGAAATTTCTTTTATGGTTATTACCGATGGAAAAGATTTCCAATCTTTTTCGACTTCCCAAGACCATAAAAGACTTCTTGATAGTGACCGGGGTCCCAATACCGGAGGTATGGGCGCTTACACACCGGTTCCTTTTGTTGATGAAAAACTTATTAAACAGATTGAAAAGGAAATCGTTGCTCCAACCATCAAAGGAATGGCCAAGGAAGGTTGTCTTTATCAAGGAATTCTTTACCCAGGTTTAATTTTAACAAGAGAAGGCCCAAAGGTCCTGGAATATAACTGTCGTTTCGGCGACCCGGAAACCCAGCCATTGATGATGCAATTGGAATCGGATCTGGTTGAAATTTTTCTCGCCCAACAAAAAAAACAATTAAAAAATAAAAAAATTATTTTTAAAAAAGGTTTTTCTGTAGGAGTTGTTCTTACATCAAAGGGTTATCCCGGTGACTATAAAAAAGGAGATCAAATTTTTGGATTGGATAAAGTAAGAGACGAAGGGGTTCAAATTTTTCATGCCGGTACAAAAGAGTTGGACAAAAAAATTATTACCAACGGCGGACGAGTTTTAGCTGTCACTATTCACGGAGAATCTTTAACGGAAACAATCAAAAAAATTTATCAACTGATTGGGAAAAAAGGAATTCATTTTAAAGGTATGCAATACCGACGCGATATTGGGAGAAAAGGATTATTATTTGGAGACAGATATGATTAACCGAATTGAGGTTTCCTCAAAAATTTCTAATAATCAGGCTGTCGATGTATATACTATTGTAAAAAGTCTTAATCAAAATCAGCTGAATGAAATTGCGCTATCTTTAATTAATCCTGTTTACCAAATCTTTAAAATTAATCAGCCAACATTAGTCAAAAAATTTAATTGGGCGTTTGAAATAGGATTTCTCCCGGGGGTAACTGATAATATCGCTAACACCACCAAAGAAATAATTGAAGATAAATTAAATATAAAATTTCTTGAAAATGAAGGAGTTTACACTTCAAAATTATTTTTTACTAATGATTACCCATCGGATAATTTAATCAATCCTCTGATTCAAAGAATCCAAATTAAAACTAAAAGAGAATATTTTAAAGATAAAGGAATGGACAAAATTGCTCCCCAAGTAAAACTAACATTGGCTAATCAAATCGATGAGGTAGATTTGAATGTATCCGACGAAGAATTAACCAGAATTGGAAAATCAGGAATAAAAAATAAAGATGGATCGAGTCGCGGTCCCCTTGCCCTAGACTTTTCCTACATGAAAGCAATAAAAAAATACTTTGATAAACTCGGCAGAAACCCAACTGACATTGAGCTTGAATCGATTGCCCAAACCTGGTCCGAGCACTGTCATCATACAATTTTTGCCGACCCGATTGATGAAATAAAAGACGGATTATTTAATCATTTTATAAAAAGAGCTACCGTCGAAATCAGAAAGAAAAAAGGTAAACAAGATCTCTGCACTTCAGTTTTTACTGATAATTCCGGAGGTATTAAATTTGATAAAGATTATATAATTTCACACAAAGTTGAAACTCATAATAGCCCATCAGCCCTTGACCCGTTTGGCGGGGCGATTACCGGAATTGTTGGCGTTAACCGGGATACGATCGGATTTGATATGGGCGCCAAACCGATTGTAAATTATTACGGATTTTGTTTTGCCGATCCAAATTTAAAATCCCCACTTTTTCGTGATAAAGAAAAAAAACAACCGTTACTCTCCCCCCGGCGAATTTTAGACGGAGTGGTTGCCGGCGTTAACTCCGGCGGCAACTGTTCTGGTATCCCGACTCCCCAGGGATTTTTATATTTTGATAATAAATATCAGGGCAAACCTTTAGTTTTTGTAGGAACGATGGGTTTGCTGCCAATAAAATCATCTGCTGTAAAAAAAGCTAAACCCGGTGATTATATCGTCGTCATCGGTGGCCGGGTTGGCCAAGACGGTATTCATGGCGCTACTTTTTCTTCCGAAGCTTTGACTTCCAGCAGTCCGGCCGGAGCCGTCCAAATCGGTGACCCGATCACGCAAAAAAAATTAAGCGATGTAATTGTAAAAGAAGCTCGTGACAAAAAACTTTATAACAGTATTACTGATAATGGCGCCGGAGGTCTTTCCTGTTCGGTCGCTGAAATGGCGAAAGAATCAGGCGGCTGTCTGGTTAACTTAGAAAAAGTTCCTTTAAAATATCCCGGGCTTGAGCCTTGGAAGATTTGGGTATCAGAGTCTCAGGAAAGAATGACACTCGCTGTGCCAAAAAATAAATGGAAAAGATTTTCAAAGTTGATGAAAAGTCGCGACGTTGAAGCAACTGTAATTGGAGAATTTAATAACTTCGGTAGTTGTGTTGTTAAATATCATAAGAAAACTGTCATGGATATTGATATGGAATTTCTTCACAATGGTTTACCGGTTCGACCAATGAAAACTGTTCCGTTCAAATCAAACTTTAAAGAACCGGTTATTATTCAGCAAAAAAATCTCAATAAAATTTTACTGACGATGATGCAAAGATTAAATATTACCGGTTTTGAATTTATTTCAAAACAATATGATCATGAGGTGCAGGTCAATTCCGTCATCAAACCGTTACAAGGAAAAGGTAAAGTCAACGGTGAAACTTCAGTTGTAAAACCGGTTTTTGATTCATCTCACGCAATTGCCATATCTCAAGGACTTTATCCAAGTTATAGCGAGATTGATTGTTACCAAATGGCGGGTGCCAGTATTGATACGGCTGTCAGGAACTTGGTTGCTACCGGAGTTAATGTTGAAAAAATATTTTTACTTGATAATTTCTGTTGGTGCAGTTCCAATGACCCGCAAAGATTGTATCAGTTAAAGAAAGCGGCTCAATCTTGTTATGATTTTGCCAAAATTTATGAAACTCCCTACATCTCCGGAAAAGACAGTATGTTTAATGATTTTAAAGGATATGATGAAAAAGGTAATCCAATAAAAATATCCGTTCCCCCAACTCTTTTAATTTCCTCTATTGGATTAATTGAAGATGTTTTAAAAACAGTTTCAATCGATGTTAAATTTTCCAGTGATTTAATTTATATACTGGGTGAAACAAAAGAGGAGCTGGGCGGATCGGAATATTTTGCCATGAATAAGTCTATTGGAAATAAAGTTCCGAAAGTCGACGGAGAAAAAAATAAAAAACTTTACCAAAATTTTTATAAAGCCAGCCAAAAACAATTAATTTCATCTGCAATCAGTGTTACCCGAGGTGGCTTAGGTGTTGCATTAATAAAAACTTCACTGGCTGGAAAATTAGGCCTTGAAGTCTCGCTTGATAAATTACCCGGTAAAGTGACTCGCAATGACTTTGTCCTATTCTCCGAATCCCAAGGTCGAATACTGGTCACTATTAATCAAAAAAATAAAAAGGCATTTGAAAAAATAATGAAAGAAAATTATTTCAAACAGATTGGCAACGTAATAGATAATCAACGGTTACTAATTAAGGGATTAGATAATAAAATAGTTATCGATTTGAGTCTTGATAAAATTGAAAAAGCTTATAAGTCGACATTTAAAAATTATTAAAAATTTAGTGGCAAGCTTTAAATTTTGAATTTAAAAATATGATAAAACCTAAGGTTTTAATATTATCCGGTTACGGCTTGAACTGTGAAGATGAAACAAAATACGCCTTTGAATTGGCCGGCGGTCAAGGAAAAATTGTTCACATAAACGATCTAATAAAAAATAAAAATCAGTTAAACGACTTTCAGATCTTGGCCGTTCCGGGCGGATTCGCTTATGGAGACGATACAGGGTCCGGAAATGCTTATGGTTTGAAATTGAGAAATCATCTTTGGGAAAATATTTCTAAGTTTGTACTAAAAGACCGCTTGGTCATCGGAATTTGCAATGGTTTTCAAATTCTTGTTAACTTGGGATTGGTACCCGCCCTAAATAAAAAATATGGCAAACGCCAAGTAGCTCTTTTACCAAATGATTCCGCGAGGTACACAACCGGCTGGTTTGATCTAAAAATCGTCAGCGACACACCATGGCTTTTCGGAATCAAAGAAATTTCTCTACCGATCGCTCATGGCGAAGGTAAGTTTTTTGCATCTGACGAAGTTTTAAAACAGATAAATAAAAAAAATTTAATTGCTTTAAAATATTCAAATATTAATCCAACCGGAACGATGCAAAATATTGCCGGCATTACCGATGAAAGCAAAAGAATTTTTGGCCTAATGCCCCACCCAGAACGAGCAATGTTTTTTACCCAGTTACCCAACTGGCCATATTTAAAAGAAAAATATTTACGTGAAGGTAAAAAGCTTCCAAAATTCGGGCCGGGGTTACAAATTTTTAAAAATGGGGTAAACTATTTTAAGTTATGATAAATAATCAATATAC
>JBBTSP010000052.1:0-12007 GCA_038064655.1 Patescibacteria group bacterium
AGTGCAAGTTGTGCATCCAAAATGCCTTTACGAAAGTTGTCTTATCATTGGTAACAGAAATGATATCAAAAGGAAAAAACTTTGTCAACGGGGATTTTAAGATATTTGAGGAAATATTTATTTTATACAAAAAATTTTGTAATTGTCATTCCCGCGGAGGCGGGAATCCAGACCAAATATTAATTTAAAAAGATAGTAAATATTTTTGTCTGATACATTTTTAATTTGTTTTATACTGAAAGCTATACCCTATAACACTTTGCTATTGACAAATAAGTAATTTTAGAGGAATATAAAGTTATATAATTATATAGTAATTAATAGGTTTTCTGTTATAATATAGAGCGTTAGGAAAAGAAGAAAATGATAGTTATAAGTTTTTAATAAATACATGAGCCTACCTTTAAGTATTCGTGTCAGTGTGTCAAAGTGCAATGAGGGTAAATACCATATTGATCTTCCCGATTATTCTGCTCATACTGAAGCTGACAATGAAAACGAAATAATAAGATTAGCTAATGACTTAATTTTTTGTTATTTTGATGTTCCATTATCAATAAAAAATAAGATTTTTTATAAACCAAAACAAACGGAAAACATAGTAAATATTAGATTGCTAAAAATGTTGGCTTCCCCAGACTACTTTAAAAAATATGGGTACACAGCATAAGCTATTTGGTTCCCTCATATTATTTCAAGCTCTTATAAAGCTTGGTTTTACAACAAACGATCATCAAAAAGGTAGTCATGTAAAACTTTATCCTCCAAAGAAAATTATTGTACCATTGGGAATTAAACCTTTTATGATTGTGCAAATGGGTAAAAAACAATTTGATAAACATGAATGTAGTCGTTATATTTCCGAATTGGTTCAAAAAGGAGTTGATAAAAAAGAAATAATTAAATTGATGAAAGACTGTGAGTAAGTTGGTAGATATACCATAAAGATAAGGAATAAAAAATCTCTATTTGACATTGTATTTTTTTGATATAATTAGACTAATAGTAATAGTTCAGGGAACGGAAAAACCGACCCCAGAATTTATAGGTCAATTGTATAGACCAATAAAGTCTGGGGTTTTTGTGTATATATGGAATATTAAAAAATTAAAGGAAGTTTTTTTACATTTGCATTAAAGTAGTTTTGGTAAGGATAATTATTATAAAGAGGCTAAAGACTATGAAATTTACAAAACGAGGCGCACAAGAAATAATAGTCTTTCGTAATGACTCTCTAAAGATGAGAGAAATTTGTTTTATGGCTAAAAAGGATTCTGATTATTCTATTGAATTGAATGAATTTCAAAAACTATTTGAACTTATTCAAGATCTTAAAGACAAGCTCTTGTCTTTTTTCCTAGTTACTCCTAAGGGATAGTTGTCAATTTTATTTATTACACATTCGCCTGAGCGGCGGCAAGGCGGGCAATTGGAACCCGGAAAGGCGAGCAGGAAACGTAGTTCATTCCGACCTGGTGACAGAAGGCCACCGATTCTGGATCTCCTCCATGTTCTCCGCAAATTCCAATTTTAAGATTCTTTTTTGTCTTCCTTCCTCTTTCAATTGCTATTTTAATCAACTCACCAATACCTTCAAAATCAATAGTCTGAAAAGGATCATATTTAAGTATTCCTTTGGTCAGATAGTCAGGTAAAAACCCACCGATATCATCCCGGGAAAAACCAAATCCCATCTGAGTCAGATCGTTGGTCCCGAAAGAAAAAAATTCTGCCTCTTTTGCCATCTCGCCGGCAGTTAATGCCGCCCTGGGAATTTCAATCATCGTTCCCACCAAATAATCAATTTTTTTCAGGTGAAATTTTTTCAAAACTTCCTCATAAACTCGTTTTATAATTACTGTTTGATGAGCTAACTCTTTTACATCACAGGTAACCGGAATCATAATCTCCGGCTCAACCTTGACTTTTTCTTTTAGTAACTCGGCAGTCGCTTCAAAGATAGCCCGCACCTGCATTTCCGTAATTTCCGGATATGTGATCCCAAGACGGACACCACGGTGGCCCATCATTGGATTATTCTCATGAAGTTGGTTGGCTCTTTTTTGAAATTCCTCTAAATTTATTTTTAAACTTTTTGAAAGACTTTCCTGTTGTTTTTCCTCCCGCGGGACAAATTCATGAAGAGGCGGGTCGATCAGCCTGATTGTCACAGGCAAACTTTTCATGACTCTTAAAGTTCCTTTAATGTCTGCCTTCATATACGGAAAAAGCTCGCCAAGAGCGATCTTTCTTTCTGCTTCGGTTTTTGAAACAATCATTTTTCGGAGAAGAAATAAAGCCTTATCACTGCCCTTTCCGTAAAACATATGCTCAATCCTGAAAAGTCCGATGCCCTCGGCGCCGTACAGGCGGGCTCGTTTGGCATCTTCGGGAGTATCGGCATTGGTGCGGATTTTAAGCCGGCGGCTCTCATCACAGAACTTTAAAAATTGCAGAAGTATTTTATTTTCGCTTGAAGCATCAATCATCTTTAAACAGCCCTCGTATAGATTTCCTTTTGTGCCGTTTAAGGTAAACAAGTCACCTTGTTTATAAATCTTACTGCCAACGGTCATCGTTTTTTTTGAATAGTCAATATGGACTGCTCCACAGCCAACTATACAACATTTTCCCCAACCTCGAGCAACCAGTGCTGCATGAGATGTCATACCTCCGCGAGCAGTTAAAATTGCCTGAGCTACTCTCATACCCTCGACGTCTTCAGGATTGGTTTCTTCTCTGACTAATATTACTTTTTTTCCATTTTGAGCCCAAGCTACTGCGTCGGCGGCGCTAAAAACAATCATCCCGCTTGCACCTCCTGGGCCCGCCGGAAGTCCGTGGGCAACTGGCCTGCTTTTCATCTCTTCTTTGGGATCAATGATGGGATGGAGAAGTTCATCGACTTGGGAAGGAGTGACACGCATGACGGCCATTTTTGGAGTAATCAACTTTTCTTTCACCATATCAACGGCCATTTTGACGGCGGCCGGTCCGTTTCTTTTTCCAATCCGGCACTGAAGCATAAAAAGCCGTCCTTTTTCGATGGTAAATTCAATATCCTGCATGTCCCGGTAATGTTTTTCCAGTCTTTTTTCATATTCAAAAAGTTGCCGGTAAAGTTGTGGCATTAATTTTTCCAGACTAACCAGATTTTTATTATGATCATTTTTCGAATCTTCGTTTACTGGGGCCGGAGTTCTTAAGCCGGCAACCACGTCTTCGCCCTGAGCGTTGGCAAGATATTCACCGTAAAATTTATTTTCCCCGTTGCCCGGATTTCTGGTGAAGGCAACGCCGGTGGCCGAATCGGGCCCCATATTACCAAAGACCATTGACTGGACATTGACAGCCGTTCCCCACTCTTCCGGAATTTTTTCAATCTTCCGGTAGGAAACAGCCCTTTTCCCCATCCAAGAAGCAAAGACGGCGCCAATCCCTCCCCATAATTGCTCATAGGGATCGTCGGGAAAATCTTTTTTCAAAACTTCCTTGACTTTTTCTTTAAATAAAACGCATAGTTTTTTGAGATCTTCGGTACCAAGATCTGTGTCGTTTTCTATTCCTTTTTTCTTTTTTATTTGATCCATGATCTTTTCCAGTTGCTTTCTGATTCCTGCTTCGTCATGATCAGGTTCTATCCTGGCTGCTTTTTCCATGACAACGTCTGAATACATGGTAATTAATCTTCTGTATGCGTCGTAAACAAAACGTTCATTCTTCGATTGTTTGATTAATCCTGGAATAGTTTTTGTCGTTAAGCCAACATTTAAAATCGTCTCCATCATCCCTGGCATTGACCGTCTGGCTCCGCTGCGGACCGATACCAATAAAGGATTTTTAACATCACCGAATTTCTTATTCATAAGATCTTCAATTTTTTTTATCGATTTTCGGACATCTTCTTTAAGGCTTTTGGGGTAGGTGCGTTTATTGGCATAGTAATAAGTGCAGACTTCGGTCGTGATTGTAAATCCGGGGGGAACCGGTAAACGAAGATTTTTATGACCGGACATTTCGGCAAGGTTTGCTCCCTTCCCGCCGAGGAGATTTTTCATACCCTCATTCCCGTCGGCTCGTCCTCCACCAAAAAAATATATATATTTTTTGATCATAAAGGATTTCAAATAATATCATAAGTAAAACTCGTTTGTCAATACAAAAAAAATTATGTATCATGAAAATTATGATCAAAAAAAAAGCCATCGTCTGGTTTGAGGAAGTTGGAAAAAATGATGTTGGGATAGTTGGCGGGAAAGGAGCTAATTTAGGTGAGATGGTTAACGCTTCGTTACCAATTCCCTACGGTTTTATCATCACGGCCCAAGCTTACTTTGATTTCATAGAATGCGCCGGAATAAAAAATAAAATCATGTCATTGCTTTCAAAACTCAATTATGAAAGTTCCTATGAACTGGCGCAAGCGTCAAAACATATCGGAGAAATTATTATTTCATCGGATTTTCCGGAAAGTCTTGTCAAAGAAATTATCCGTTTTTACGATGATTTGGAAATTAAAGAAAATAAATATTTTAAAAATAACGGTTCTTTTATAAAATCAAGTATTTCCAAATTTAAAAATTTATATAAAACTCCGCTGGTGGCAGTCCGGTCGTCGGCGACGGCCGAGGATCTACCGACTGCTTCATTTGCCGGTCAACAGGAAAGTTATCTCAATGTCCGCGGCGAAGCCCACCTGCTTAAAAAAGTTAAAGAATGTTATGCATCGCTTTTTACGGAACGGGCGATTTATTACCGTCACGAACAAAAGTTTGACCATGGCAAAGTCGGTTTGGCAGTAGTTGTCCAACGGATGATTGAATCGGAAAAATCAGGAGTGGCTTTTTCCATTGACCCGGTCACCAACGATAAAAATAAAATTGTTATAGAAGCTATTTTTGGTCTTGGTGAATATATTGTTCAGGGAAAAGTCACTCCGGATCACTACGAGGTAGATAAAAGATCACTTGTTATTACAAAAAAAGAAATAAAAAAACAGGCGATCAAATTTGTCAAATCCAATATTGCCAATAAAGAAGTTAAACTTGGGATATCAGGATCAAGACAAAAATTGACCGAAGAAGAAATTATCAGAATCGCCCTCCTTGTCCGTGATATTGAAAATCATTATTATTTTCCCCAGGACATCGAATGGGCGATTGAAAAAAATAAAGTTTATATCGTTCAAGCTAGGCCGATTACAACGACCAATAAGACTAATTTGACCAATGGGACTAATTTGAGCAATCCGAACAATCATCCGATTTTAACCGGTGCCCCGGCTTCGCCTGGAATCGGTATCGGTCCGGTGAAAATTATCAGATCGCCAAAAGAAATTGACAAAATCAAAATAGGAGATATATTAGTAGCACCCCAAACAAATCCCGATTATGTGCCGGCGATGAAAAAAGCAGCCGCAATTGTCACGGAAAAAGGCGGACGGACTTCACATGCCGCCATCGTTTCCCGGGAATTGGGAATTCCGGCCGTAGTTGGAGCTGAAGGAGCAACAAAAATTTTAAAAGAGGGGATTGTTATCTCCGTTAATGGTCTGACGGGAGAAATCTTTAAAGGAAAAACTATCCAAAAATATGAAACAAGAAACATAAAACATGAAACTAAAAAACTCCACACCGCCACAAAGATTTATACTAATCTTGCTCAACCTGACGAAGTTTCCCGGGTGGCCAAAATGCATGTTGACGGAATCGGACTTTTACGGGCAGAGTTTATAATCGCCGAAATCGGCGTTCATCCAAAACAGTTTATCAAAGAAAAAAAACAGGACGTTTTTATAAACCGTCTGTCAAGAGAGTTGTTAAAATTTACTGCTCCCTTTTCACCCCGACCGGTGATTTACCGAGCGACCGATTTTAAGACCAACGAATACCGGAATTTGACCGGAGGCAAGGAGTTTGAACCTATGGAAGAAAATCCGATGCTTGGTTTCCGGGGAGCTTACCGTTACATCGCCAACCCCGATGTTTTTGAAATGGAACTCTCCGCCATTAAAAATATTTGGAAAAAAGGTTACCGGAATCTTCATCTGATGATTCCTTTTGTCCGTGTCCCTTGGGAATTAATAAAAATCAGGCAGATGGTGGAAAAAGCCGGCCTGTTGAACTATCCAGAATTTAAGCTTTGGATCATGGTTGAAGTTCCATCATGCGCTTTAAATCTGGAAGAGTTTATAAAAATCGGGATAGATGGAGTTTCGATTGGCACCAACGATCTGACGATGATGTTACTTGGAGTTGACCGCGACTCCGAAGAAGTGGCCAGTGTTTATGACGAACGGACTCCGGTAGTTTTAAATCTTTTGGAATATATCGTCAAAACCTGCCGGAAGTATGGCATTACCAGTTCTATTTGTGGCCAGGCGCCTTCCGATTATCCGGAAATTGCCGAAAGATTAGTCCGGGCCGGTATTACCAGCCTGTCAGTCACTCCGGATGTAATTAACCGAACCCGTCAGGTGGTCTTTGAAGTGGAGAAAAAAATTTATAAAGAAAAAAAGTGATAAAATGAAATAAAGGAAATATATGCCTACCATTAAGAAAATTATTGCTAATGAAATCATCAATTCCCTCGGTTACCCAACCCTTCAGGGTAAATTATTTTTGGATGACGAACGTTATGTCACTTCAAATATTTCTTCTCTTGATCCGGAAACCAATCTTCCGGTAAAAGAACTACGCGACGGAGATAAAAGCCGTTACAACGGCCTTGGTGTCCAAAAAGCCGCCTCTTATATCAACGATCTGATTGGTCCTAAATTAACCGGCGTTTCACCTTCAAAGCAAACGGAAATAGACTCTTGGTTATTAAAAGCCGACGGTACCAAAGATAAGAGCCGATTGGGAGTTAATACGATCAGTCTTGTTTCTAAATTAATTGCCAATGCCGGAGCATTGATTTCCGGTCAACCTCTCTATCTTTATCTTAATGCCAAATTTATTCAGGCTTCCCATTTAACCATTGATTTGAAAAAATTGCCAACTCCGCTTTTTACCTTGTTAACCGGTGCTAAAGGCGGTCAGACGGACTTGGACTTTAAGGAATTTTTGATTTTTCCCTCCTCAGCCTTTCCTTATCATCAGTCTTATCAAATCAGCGTTGATTTATATCATAATCTCCGAGAACTTTTTAAGATGAAATTTTTTTCCAATCTTGATGTCCTGGACGCAATCAAACAGTCAATTGAGTCAATGAATCTCCGTTTTGGCCAGGATATTTTTGCCAGTGTTAATTTCCAGGCCGAGTCGTATTTTAATCAGAGGCGTTATACAATAAAGGATAAAGAGCAACCCTTATCGACGGAAGATTACATTAAATTTATTAAAGAAATCATCAAAAAATATCTGCTTTTGGTAATTATTGATCCGCTGGAGGAAAACGATTGGTTAGCGAATAAAAATTTTTCCGAAGATATTAAGACGGATTTTTATTTGGCCACCGAAAAAAATAGTTTATTTAAAGTTGTCTCAACCGCTATTTTAAAACTCAATCGGATTGGCACAATCAGTGAGTTTTTTGAAGAAGTAATTAAATTAAAAAATAATAGTTCGACCTATGTCATCTCAACCGGTCACGCCGAAACCAATGACGATTTTGTGGCCGACCTAAGCGTCGCTCTTCAGGCCGACTTCATCAAATTCGGCCCTCCCGTCCACTCGGAAAACGTGACAAAGTATAATAGATTGTTGGATATAGAGAAAGAGCTCAAGTTAAGTTAATTAACCTAATTAACCTAATTGATCTAATTTCTAAAAAATAACCAAGCTCCAATAATCAATTGGAAGGTTAAATATTGGTCATTATTTAGGTCAATTAGAATAATTAGAAATTAGAAATTTTAAAGATATGATTGGCAAACTCAAAGGCAAATTAGTTGAAGTCGATGGCAATGTTGGCTTAATTGAGACAACGGGTGGCGTCTTCTATCAGGTTTTTTTACCACCCTCCCTAATCCCTAACCGTCTAGTCCCTAATCCCTCCTTAATTGAATTGTATACGTATTTACAAGTCCGCGATGACGCCTTGGTTCTCTTTGGCTTTGAAACTAAAAAACATCATGATTTTTTTAAACTGCTTTTGTCTGTTTCCGGAGTCGGCCCCAAGACGGCTTTTAATGTCATCTCATTTGTTAAATTAGACCAATTAGTCTCATTAGTCCAATCGAACGACGTTGATGGTTTTAAGGTTCCGGGACTCGGCCGAAAGACAGCGATGAAAATAATACTGGAACTATCTTCCAAACTAAAGAGCGGGTTTGATATGAGTAAGATGGTGCTCTCTGATGAAGATAAGACCGTCATTGGAGCTTTGGTTTCTCTGGGTTACAAATCCTATGACGCCAAAAAACTTCTCTCAAAACTACCTAAGGATTTAAGTGTTGAGGAAAAAATAAAAAAAGCTTTAGCTAAAAAATAAATTTAAAATCATTTTCCTGATAGAATTTTAGCCGCTGCGCTTAAATAGGCATTCAAAGCAGAAAAATCCATCACTCTAATCATTTCAAAAAGAGCAGCACAAACCGGAAGAGCTAAAGCAACTGGTAAACACCAGCCTTTTTTTCTATTAGTTTCAGTTTTTCTACTCAATCCTTCTTCTATAATGGATGACATTCCCATTTTACCTTTTTCCATAATCCAGATTATACTATAGGTTCTTTTAATTTTCAACTGATTTTTATAAACGTTATAACTGTTATAATAATTATAATGATTATAACCAAAAACGAAGAAAATCTGAGACCGAAATTATTGAAGGACTACATCGGACAGGAGAACGTGATCAAGACTCTCAAGATGTTTATCGATGCCGTCAACAAGCGGGGCAAACCTTCGGAGCACATTCTTTTTTACGGACCGCCGGGAATAGGAAAGACGACCTTAGCTTATATCGTTGCCAACGAATTAAAAGGCGAGATTAAAGTTACATCCGGCGCGACTATCACGAAAACAGGTGATTTAGCTGCGATTTTAACCAATCTTAAAGACAACGACGTTTTATTTATTGACGAAATTCACCGCCTGCCCAAACCAGTTGAGGAGATGCTCTATCCGGTCATGGAAGAGTATTCGCTTGATATTATCATTGGACAGGGACCATCGGCCCGGACCGTCCGTCTGCCCGTCCCGAGAATTACTATCATCGGCGCGACGACCAAACTGGCCCTTTTATCAGCTCCTCTCCGCGACCGCTTTGGACTTTTACTGCGCCTGGACTATTATCATAAAGCGGAGATTGAACGAATCATTATCCGTTCTTCAAAATTATTAAAAATTCCGGTCACTCCGGAGGCCGCCCGAGAAATTTCCCTGAGATCCCGCAGAACCCCAAGATTGGCCAACCGGATTTTAAAGCGGGCCCGTGATGTCTTTGAAGTTGATAAACATAAAGTGATTGATAAAAATTTGTTGGATAAACTGTTTTCGTTACTTGAGATCGATGAGATAGGATTGACGGATATTGATAAGCAATATCTGGAAATATTAGGAAAGAAATTTAATAATTCCGCCGTTGGAGTGGAGACGATTGCCTCTTCAATTTCCGAAGATAAACGGACGGTCGAAGAGTTCATCGAGCCCTATTTATTACGCTTAGGTTTTATTAAAAAAACCTCAAAAGGCAGGCTCCTAACCCAAAAGGCGTTGACTCACCTAAAAATTAACAAACAAGAACAAAGCAATCTTTTTTGATCAATTCTTATTAAATTTTTCGTTAAACATTTATTAATTGAAAATTCATTGAAAAATGAAAAATGAAAATTGAAAATTTCTTAAGTGTATAATATCTATATGTCATTTATCGACGAAGCAGAAATTATGGTCAAAGGCGGGCATGGCGGCGCTGGAAAAGTGGCCTTTTTCCGGAATAAAAAAGGGGCTTCCGGCGGAAACGGCGGGCCGGGGGGCGACGTCTATGCTATCGCCACCTCCAACCTTACTCATCTCAAGCCATTTACCGAAATTATAAAATACATCGGAGAAAATGGGGGCCCGGGTGGACAAAACAAAAGAACCGGACTAAACGGAAAAGACCTGTATCTTAGGATGCCCATTGGGACAACGATTATAGACGTCGTCACAAAATTGGAAACAACCGTCGATGAAAAAAATCCGAAATATCTGCTTTGTAAAGGCGGCAATGGGGGATTGGGAAATGCCGCTTTTAAATCGCCGACCAACCGAACTCCGCAAAAAGCTGAGCCGGGCCGCGAGGGGGAGGAGAGAAATTTCAAATTAATTCTTCGACTGATTGCGAATTTCGGTTTGATCGGTCTGCCAAATGCCGGTAAAAGCAGTTTGTTAAACAAACTGACGGCTGCCAATGTAAGGACGGCCGCCTATCCTTTTACCACTCTTGAACCAAATCTTGGAGTTTATAATGGAAAAATAATCGCCGATGTGCCGGGTCTTATTGAGGGGGCTTCGGCGGGCAAGGGTCTTGGAATAAAATTTTTAAAACATATCGAGAAAGTGGATATGATACTACATTGTATTTCGGTGGAGACGCAAGATATTGCGTCTGAATACAACATCGTTATCAATGAATTAAAAACATACAATCCTCAACTTCCGACCAAAAAATCGATAATTTTGCTGACAAAAATTGATTTGGCTGGAAAAGATGAAGTTGAAAAAAAAATCAAAGAATTAAATAAATTTAACAAAAATGTTTTGGCAATTTCGATCTATGATGAAAAAACAGTAGATCATTTAAAGAAGATAATTATATAATCCAAAAAATAATTTTATGTTATAATCTCTTTTCAGAGCTATGGGACACGAAATATATATGGTTGATCCTCGATTACCAATTGATAACGAAAAACGAGAAGCAATTAACAGAGCATTGAGAGATGATCCTAGATTGAAGCCGGTTCCTTTTATATTTGAGTTTTTAGGTGGTAAATTTGACATCCGCGTTGTTGCTCGTTATGTCATAACCTCAGATAGACTCGCCACTCGTGGAATAGTTGAACACGCAGTTGCTCAATCTTTTCATAGATTTGTAAGTACGATTATTCCAGGGTTAAATAATCCATTATCGTATACCGTGGAACAGGCACAAAGAATATGCGAGCTGGAAAGAAGTCTTAGAATTACTCCTCATGATGCTAAGTATTCAATTCGCTTCCTCAACCCCCTCACAAGACATATGTCATTAAGACAATTAAGAAATGAAACTGGGGTAAGTTCAAGAAATATTGAAAAAGACATAACAAGTGGATTTGCGCTTGGATCTTTATGGCTATATTGTATGATTACATCTCCTGACCATAATCCAATAAAAAAGGCAATTCATGACTCGGTTCATGGAAGTAGAGGAGGAGGTGCAACGTTGGTAGAAAACGTAATAGGAATAAATGCTGATCGTATCACGAATGACCGCAGAATGATAAGTATTACGCTTCGAATGATTTAAAAATGTGAGCCGCCCGAGACTCGAACTCGGAACAATCTCCTTAAGAGGGAGGCGCTCTACCAGTTGAGCTAGCGGCCCGATGTGCTCCCAGAGGGAATTGAACCCCCATCACCTGTTCCGAAGACAGGTACTTTATCCGTTAAGCTATGGGAGCATGTTTTTCTTCAAATATTATATCAGAATTGTATTTCCTTTCCCATTCCTCTATATTTAAATCATGGTAAGAAAAGTCGTTGCTCTTTTTGTTGTATATTTGTTTCTCAATATATTAAATTTATTTTTTATTGACAAAGCTTTTATATATGATAAAAATCGAAAAAACTTAGAAAGTATTTTGGGTGAGATTTCCGAAAAAAATAATAATTATCAATTTGCCGCTTCATATAAAGCTGATCTATCTGAAGGTTACGCGGCCGAGATAAAACCCGGTGACTCAAGGGTCGCCAATCTGAAAGCCTTTTTCCGTAAATATAATTCAGCTCTCTACGACTATGCTGATAAAATTGTTGAGGTGTCGGACAAATATCAATTTGATTACCGACTGTTACCGGCGATCGCCATGCAGGAGTCCAAT
>JBBTSP010000053.1:0-4844 GCA_038064655.1 Patescibacteria group bacterium
GTAGAACGCATCCATGGCATGGATGAGGGCGGGGTTCAATTCCCCGTAGGTCCACAATATGCATGAACCACAACGACCTACATATTGGCAAAAAAGAGGACCAATTCATAAAGAAAAAATTAGACCTGGTGCCCCAACGTCAATTGTAATAAAACCACATACTGAATTTACCCCCCCCAATAACTCTTCTTTAGAAGCAAAAGCACTACAGGTTATAGAAAATAAAACCTTTGTTATCCCACAACATTTAATAGATGATTTAGATGGATTAAAAATGAAACCAAATCAAGCGACGCAATACATTTTGGAACGTTGGCCACTTCAAGAAGAGGTGAAGATTTTAGAAGTTATTGATGAAGTAGAATTTTTATGTTTTCAGGGACTAACTACTAGATTAACTCGAGAACAAGACTCATTTTCAATACCTTTTTTTTACTTAGGCTCATTAAATCTTAATAAACAATCTATTATTAATTTTGGCTCTACAAATATTTTTTGGCAAAAAGATATAAGTGAAGAAGATTTACAATCTTCATTCGGTCATTCTTCAGAAGCAACCCAACAAAACTATTATCAAAATATTGGGTTGGATGATGTTTACAAAGAAGAAGTAGAAAAATTATTAAAGTTTCAACGTAAAATTTCTGAAGAAGATAGTTTAAATAGTCATTCTAATACTATGGTTATAGTAGCATTACCAAAAGAACAAAGAGTTCTTGTTCTTGCTGAAATAGGAGAAAGAGCCACAAATCGTAATAAAAAAGAACCAATAATTTTTCAGACAAAGAAGTACCAAAGCTAGTTAATTTTTTATCTACTTATAAACAACAAGATCTTAATGCGATTTTTTCCCTGATTCTTTCTCAAGAGTTAACGCCTCAGGCTTCTTTTCCTAGAAATTTATCCTTTTATACTAATGAAGAACCAAAAACACTAATAACAACTGATGGCCAACTTGAAGAATTTGAATTTAAAAGATATGGAAAAACATCAATAGGTAGTGCAAAAAGACTGCGACCTCTTAAAAATTAATATAACCTCAGTAATTAATTCTCATCATTCCTTAAGAATACAGTCATATAACAATTTAATTACCTACTTTTGTAGGTTATAAGCGGTGGACAAAGAAAGATAAAAGTGCAAAAATCAAATATCAAAGATTATTATGAAATCATATACTTTGCACGATCTTCCAATTGACGAACGCCCTCGGGAACGCTTAGTTAAATATGGTGTTGAATCATTGTCTTTGCAAGAATTATTATCTTTGATTTTTGGTCGGGGTGTCAAAGGTCAATCAGTCGTAAACATTTCCCAAAAACTAATCAGTACTTTTGACTCACTAGGCCGATTATCTGAAGCATCGACTGAAGAACTAAAAAAAATCAAAGGATTAGGTTTGGCCAAGGCTTGTCAATTAAAAGCGTGCTTTGAAATATCAAGAAGATTAGAAAAAGAAGAAAGTTTGATTAAACATAAAAATAAAATTATTAAACAACCAAAAAATCTTTACCCGCTATTAAAAGAAAAAATTATTAATTTTCACAAAGAATATTTTATTGTTGCATCATTAGATAATAGAAATAAGATAATTAGTATCGATATTATTTCAATTGGGACACTAAATTCCAGCTTGATTCATCCCCGGGAAACTTTTGAAGTAGCCATAAAAAATCACGCGGCAGTAATTATTATTTGTCATAATCATCCGTCCGGCGAATTAAAACCTTCTGGAGATGATTTAATTATTACGCAAAATTTAATCAAGGCAGGAAAATTGTTAGGGATTGAAGTCTCCGACCATTTAATTATTACCAAAGATGGATATTATAGTTTTAAGGAGGAGAAGATGATTATATAACATATCTAATAGTTATTTAATAGGAACGGGTTGTTTCATTGGAACTTTTGCAGGAACAGCTTCAAATAAAAAAATTTTAGCATGAGGGGCTTTAGATGGTGAATATCCCGTAGACAAATTTTTTGCAAGATCATACTGAGTTAGTGTTTTTGTATCTTTCCCTAAAATACTTCGACCTTGATACAGACCATTTACGGCACCTACTCTAATTAACATGTCCGGCAAATCAGGTGTTCTAACCATCATATATTTAGTGTCGTGAGATTTTTGGCCATCGGGAAGAGGTTCAAAAGTTCCACCATTGTTTATTCTATAATCCATTAGTATTTCAGCTTTATCTCCAATAGCTTCCAAAATTCTCGCAAGGTCTCCGAGTGGTATATTTACATCATCTGTATGAGGAAAAGGGAGCTCGTCTAATATTGAAGGATTATATCCTACTTCATTTTCGGTACGATCAGGAAATCTCGACTTAACTTTCCTTGCTTTAGCAAAAGCGGTTTTTGTTTCAGAAGATAAATCTGTTGCTTTTAAAACATTTTCAATTAACAATTCTAATTGAGGATCAAATCCTTTTGCTAATTCGGCTTTTTTTGCTAAATCTAACTCGTCTTGGTGTCGTATTTTATCAATTTGATAATTGGTTAGTTCCGACTCCGCTAATTTTTGATTTATTTTATCTATATCAGACTGTTCATTCATTTAAAAAATTTTACTACTACTACTACTACTACTTTTCAACGGTAAATTAGGAATGTTATTATAGTCTGGATTCCCGCCTTCGCGGGAATGACCTACGTATTTATTTTTTTATTTCAAAAGTGTCAAAAATCTCTTTCGGTTCCTGCCAGAAGATTTGAACGTCGGAGACATGAGAAACCGGTGGGCCTTTTTTAATCAACTCAATTATTTGTTTAACTTTTTCTTCATCTCCCTGGATTTGAGCCTCAACCCAATCACTGTCGACATTCCTTATCCAACCGGTGACACCAATAACTTTTGCCTGGATTTTGGTCCAAGCCCGAAATCCGACTCCGATGACATCGCCTTTAATGTAAAGATGAACTTGTTTTAGCATAATTTATTTTAAACTTGGGTCTACTTCCTTCGCTCTTTTCAGATAATCACTTGCTCGGTTACTGTCTCCCTCAGCAGAATATAGCTGATAAAGACCATATAGTATATCCCTTGCCTTCGGGTTTATCAGTAATTTTTGTTCAAGATTATTTATCAGTAGTTTTTTTTCATTTTCTTGTTGAAAAGCCTCCTTTTCAATAGTTTTCCCGTAAATATTTTTATTCATTTCCAGGATTTTACCAAACTCAGGAAAATCTTTTATTTTTTGCAAGAAAGTGACAGTTGAACTTTTATTACTGTTGACTAATTGAAAATAAATACGAGAGATTAACTGAGAAGAAATAATATTAATTATTACATAAAAAAATGTAAGCAAATATAAACCAATATACAGCCATTGTTTTATTGTTGAATCGTTTAAAAAAAGTCTTATTTTTTTCAAAATATGTTTCATGTTATATGTTGCATGTTAAATACCTAATGTTTTATTATATACTTTTTTAATGGATCCGATTTATTACCAAATTTTTCTTGACAGATTAATTACCATTAGTCTGGCCGGTTTGGCGGCGATTTTAGCCGCCGGACTGACTTTTATTCTTATTTATTTGGTAATTATTTATTTTCGTTTAAAAAAAAGAGAAGAGATCTCTTTGGAAATGATTACTCTTGAAGTAAAGTTATCAAAAGAAAATGAAATCAAAATTGACGCGGCCGACCAGATGTTTTCTTCGTTTTCTTCCTTGAAAAAATCCGGTTTTTTTTCATTTTTGGAAGTTGATGACGTGATTTCCTTTGAGATTATTGGAAAAAAAGCAGAAATAAGATTTTACGTTTCCGCTCCTAATCGTATTATCGATCTAATTGAAAAAACAATCTATGGTTATTATCCAATGGCCGATATAAAAAAAGTTGACGAGCCGAATATTTTTTCCGAGCGGGGTAAAGTGGTTTTTGGCGGTTTGGTCCAAAAAGAAGCCCCCTATATGCCGATTCGGATTTATCGTGATTTACCGACCGATTCACTTTCGGCGATTACATCAACTTTATCAAAATTTAATGATAATGAAGCGGGGATTATTCAAATCCTCATTCGTCCGGCCGGTTCAAAATGGAAAAAACAAGGAAAAAGCTATGTCTCCAGTACCAAAAAAAATGAAGCCAACCCGGAAAAAGCCACTTTTAAAACCGATCCAAAGGTTTTGGAAAAAATTGACGATAAATGTTCAAAACCGGGTTTTGAAACAACCATCCGTTTTGTGGTTACAGCCCCTTCCAAAGATATGGCGGAGACTCATCTAAAAAATATAAAAAATTCTTTTACTCAACTTAATTCGGACACAAATAATTTTACCGGAACAAAAATTTATTTTAAGGGAGGTTTCATGATCAATTTTATTTACAAGTTTTTCCCGATAATTGATTTTTCATTAACCAAATCAATATCAATTTTATCTACCGATGAACTGGCAACCCTTTTTCATTTTCCCAATAAAACTGTCGAGACGCCTCATATTCAATGGCTAAAAGCGAAAACCGCACCGGTTCCAATTGAAGTTCTTCAAACAGGCGGAACAGCACTGGGCGATGGTTATTATCGAGGTGTTAAGCGGCCGGTTAATATCGGCGTTGAAGACCGCAGGCGCCACATTTATATTATTGGAAAAACCGGTGTTGGAAAATCCGTCTTGCTTCACGATATGGCAATTCAGGATATCAAAGCGGGCAACGGCGTTTGCGTCATTGATCCTCACGGAGATTTGATTGATGACATTGTTAAATATATTCCACCTGAGCGAGCCGAAGACGTGATTTACTTTGACCCGTCCGATGTCGAGCGACCAATGGGACTGAATTTACTGGAAGCGAAAACCGAAGATCAAAAACATTTTATTACCACCTCGAT
>JBBTSP010000054.1:0-8046 GCA_038064655.1 Patescibacteria group bacterium
AAATATATAATTGCGATTCTTTTAGCAAACATTATTCTTTCGTTATATGAAAAAACGCCTGTAATAATTTCATTAAATTTATTTTTATCGTTTTGATTTCCAATAATTTCAAAAAAAATATTAAATAATTTTTCTAAAACTTTATCCTTTAATTTATATTGAGATATTCTAGCCATACTTTAATCGTTTAATCGATTGAAGTAATTGTTAACTAATACGTCTTCAATCGATATTGAAAGATTATTAAAGTATAAAAAATTTGTCCACCTCATATAACCTACAAAAGTAACCTTTTAGATTGTTAAAACAATCGATTTTCTCTGATATACCACTAAAATCTTATCTTCTTCGAAGATTTGGGGTCGGAGTGATCCGATCGGGAGACTTACCTTTAAAACTTCCTTTATTCGGCTCGATACTGGTGATTTGTTTGATCCAAGATAAATGATAGATTAAATTAGTAAAATAACTGCTTTTATTTCCTGGATCAATCCAACTTGATACACCAATCACAAACCATTTTTTTAGTGTAGGCGAATAAGCAATAATCGGACCACCACTATCACCAAAGTATGCATATGGAAAATTTTTTACAAGTATTTTATTATCGTATATATTCTTATTTTGATAATTTACTAATCTTTTATTTGAATAAATTGTGTTGAAACCTTCATAGAGAACATTGGAAGAAATGTTACTTTCAGTACCTCCCCAGCCCAAAATTGCAACAGGAAAACCAGGAGAAATAATTTTTTCGTTGTTACTTAAAGAAATTGCTTTATAATTAACAAAATAAAAACTATTTATCTTCTTTATTCGTAATAATGCAATGTCTTCATTAAAGTATGCCGCTTCTCTTTCAAAATCTTCAGACTCGATTTGCTTATTATAATAAAATTTATAATTAAACCCAGGATTAATAACATAACCCTCTACCGGAGCTAATAATTTGGATGAATCTTTTACATTCTTTATATCAGTAAGATCATTATATCCAATAGCAATTTTAATTTCAGATTTATCTCTTTTTATAAGATAGCGAAATGTATCGTCAGTAGGTCTATATAAACAATGTGCTGCAGTTAAAACATATTCGTCACTAATTAAAAATCCGTTGCAAAAAGTTGCGTCTCTAATTTTCGATAAATCTTCTTCTCTACCATCGTACAAAGCCACCATAAATGGCCATTCGCCGGGCTCGGCCGGGTGGCCGCCAATTATTTTTGGAGGTGCGGCTTTGGATGATAAAATTTTTTTATTTTGGTTAGTTTTGGAAATAAAAAAAATAAACAAAGATAGTAATAAAATCACAATCAAACCGAATAAAGCTTTTTTTGAAATACAAAACTGATTTTTATTCACATTATGATAATAATAAACTTAACAACAAATCTCAATTGAAATTGATAGACTGGATCCCCGTCTTCACGGGGATGACAAACCCTGTCAAATCTGTTTGTCATTTTGCTATACTTTTTACATGTATATTTCGCGGCGGCTACGATTTCGGTCGCAATATAACAAACAAAAATTAATTGCCAAACTACTTCTTTTTTTGACCGGAGCCGTTATAATCGGTTTTATTTTTTCTTTTTTAGTCTTTGCCTGGTATGCCAAAGATCTACCCTCGCCTTCCAAACTTTCCCAGCAAACTGGCTACTCAACGGTTTTTCTTGACCAAAAAGGCAAGGTACTTTACGATATGTATAAGGATAAAAATCGTGTTCCGGTCACCTTTGAAGAAATACCTAAGGCTTTAAAGGAAGCCACCATCGCCATCGAAGACAAAAATTTTTATTTTCATAAAGGCTTTTCCCAAACCGGTATGATCAGGGCCGTTATTAATATGTTTTTGGGTAGCGGTCTTCAGAGCGGTTCAACCATTACCCAACAGTTGATAAAAAACGTTTTGTTGACCAATCGCCAGACTATCACCCGAAAAGTTCAGGAAATAATTTTGGCTTTTGAAGTCGAACGCCGCTATAAAAAAGACGAAATTTTATTGATGTATTTGAATGAAGCTCCATACGGTGGCAGTTACTGGGGCGTCGAAACAGCCGCTAAAGCCTATTTTGGTAAGTCGGTTAAAGATTTGAATTTGGTTGAATCGGCGATTTTAGCCGGTTTACCCCAGTCTCCAAGTCTATACTCCCCTTTCATCGGTCAGGAAAATGCCTGGAAAAACCGTACAAAAAGTGTTTTACGCCGGATGCGGGAAGACAAATATATAACGCGCGATCAGGAAAATGCTGGTTTGAAAAAAATTGAACAGATAAAGTTTACTTCACCAAAAATTTTAATTGAAGCCCCTCACTTTGTTTTTTATGTCAAAGACAAAATAGAGAACGAGTATGGTTCAAAAATAATTGATCAGGGAGTAAAGATCAAAACGACTTTGTCTTTGGAGGTTCAACAAACGGCTGAAAAAATTGTTAAAGAAGAAATCAGTAAATTAAAGGATTTCAATGCTACCAACGCCGCCGTGGTTATTCTTGATTCCAAAACCGGTGAGATTTTGGCCATGCTTGGTTCCTATGATTTTAATGATGAAAAATTCGGCAAATTTAATGCCGCTCTAGGTCTTCGTCAGCCGGGAAGTGCCATGAAACCATTTACTTACGGACTGGCTTTTGAAAAAGGCTATACACCATCAACGATTTTTATGGATATTAAAACGACTTTTCCCGATCAGGGTGGTAAAGAGTATATCCCGGAAAATTATGACGGAAAATTTCGTGGGCCCGTTCAACTTCGGTTTGCTCTTGGTAATTCTATTAATATTCCGGCGGTTAAAATTCTGGCCGTGACAGGATTACGCGATTTTTTAAGTAAACTGAATGATCTTGGATTGACGACTTTTGCTCCTAATGACGAGAATTTGCGGCGTTTCGGACTTTCTCTCACTTTAGGCGGAGGCGAAACTACTCTGCTTAATTTGACCTCCGCTTATTCCACACTGGCAACCGGCGGACTCAAACATGAACTTAGTTCAATCACTGACATTTCCGATTTTAAAGACAAAAATATTTTCAAAAAAGTCAGGACACAGGAAAAAAGAATTTTTTCATCGGAAATTTCCTTTTTGCTTTCTCATATTTTGTCTGACAACAATGCCCGGCTGGATGAATTTGGCCCGAACTCTTATCTTAATGTCCCCGGTAAAACCGTGGCTGTCAAAACAGGAACAACCGATGATAAACGGGATAACTGGGCCATCGGATATACCAAATCGATTACAGTCGGAGTCTGGGTCGGTAACAATGATAATTCCAAAATGAATCCGAAGATTGCCTCAGGTGCCACCGGCGCTTCGCCAATCTGGTATCGGATTATGCGCGAAGTCTTGAAGAAATATGATGACGGAATAATGGATAAACCAGATAAAGTCAAGGCTTTGACGATCGATGCATTTTTAGGAGGGTTACCAAAAGACGGTTACCCGACCCGTTCGGAATATTTTATCGAAGGGACAGATCCAAAAGATATCTCCCCTTTTTACAAAAAATTGAAAATTTCAAAAGCCAACGGTAAACTGGCCAATGAGGTTGAAGTCAAAAGCGGAAATTATGAGGAAAAGGATTTTATCGTCATTACGGAGAGCGATCCGGTCTCTCTCGACGGGAAAAACCGCTGGCAAGAAGCGATCAATGCTTGGACAGCTCAACAGGGTGACAGTAAATTTAAGCCGCCAACCGAAACTTCTGACGCGTCTTCTGATTCAGTAATTGTTTCCATAAAAAATCCAATGGGCCAGACAACTGTCTTCTCGGGAAATCTCAGTATAAAAGCTAAGATTGTTTCTTTGGATAAACTGAAAAACGTTAAGATCAAATTAAACGGCTCCGAAATCAGGAATTGGAATGAAGATAAACGGGAAATTGATGAGACGATCTCAATCACCGAAGACGGGATTTATGAGCTTCAAGTGATCGGGACTAATGAAAAAGATAAACAAGGCGAATCCACCATCAAATTCGGAGTCAACAAGCCATGGGACTACGTGACACCAACCTTAACGCCATCACCTACGCCTTAAGGTCCGTCCTTTTAAGGTTGGACCTTATATAGTTCTTTTTTCGCCTCGTCTTCCGTGATGTTCCTTTCAGGAGATGAATAATAAAAACGGAGGCTGAATTTATTTTCAAAAACCGAAACAACCTCAATCTTTTGTAGCAACTTCGACTGAAAAGCTTTAATACGCACAACCGCGTAGGTAGTAGTCGTCGAAATTTCAAAGGTTTTATCTAATTTTATGACAGCATAAGGATGAAGGGGAACATATTTTGGCACCAATTGACAGTTATCAATCAACGATTGAAGATCAATCTCAGTCATGAAAATGCCGTTTTTTTCAATAATTTCTGGTACAGACAATTTGTCAATATTTAATTCCCTGTACACCGCTTCGATTAGGCCTTTCGAATCAGAATATTCTGTATTGACGGCGATGCCCAGACGGTATATTTCCTGAGGTAGGGAAATACAAGGACGGACCTTATTTATCACAGGGTCGTCCATAGAAATAAAAGGTCCGTCCTTGATATAAACCTTAGCGATCTCAAACAACCTTAAAACATCTTTTTTACCCTGATTTTCTTTTATATTTTTTTTAAGTGAAGGTAATAAACTGACTCTCAAATATTCAATATCCTCGGAGATGCTGTTTGATAACCTCAAGTGATCTTCAATCTTTAATCCTGAATCTTGAATCATGCTTTTAGAAATCATTGAGTAATTAATGACTTCATTTAGTCCCAGATGTTTAAGAAACAGTTTAATTTTATTTTGAAATACAAAAATATCTTCCATTTCTTTCGGTTGATCAACATAGACGATTGGTTGTAATGCCGAGGGGATGTTGTGATACCCATATACACGGGCCACCTCTTCAATAATGTCTTCGGGAATATCAATATCATTAACCCTCCACGATGGGATAGTTATTTTTACCATCTTTGCTCGATCGTTGTTAAGATGGTTAATTCCAAATCCTAAGTTACCTAATATCAAATCGATGGTTTTCTCTGGAATTTTTACCCCGATTTTTTTACCAAATAACTCATAACCCATAACCAATAACTTTTTCTTATTTGGATTAGAATAAATATCATACAATTTTGATCCTATTTTTCCACCAGCATATTTTTCCAACAATTCAACGCCGTAGACGATGGTCGGTTCGACTTTTTCCGGATTGAGCCCTTTTTCAAAGAAAGTGGCTGCCACAGTTCTTATTCCGGTAGTCATCGTAGTTTTTCGGATTCTTACTTTATCATATGTTTGGACAAACAAAACGATATTTTTGGTTTTTTCGGAGATGGCCGAATTCAATCCTCCCATAATCCCGCAAAGATCAATGAGACGGCCCGATCCGTCTTCAATGACAATATCTCCGCCGGGTAACGTTACTTCTTTTTCGTCCAAAGTAATGATTTTTTCGCCATTTTTAGATTCGCGCATAATCATCGTCTGCCCTTTTATTTGATCATAATCAAAGACATGGACCGGTTGTCCCAGGGCGAGCATTAAATAATTTGAAACGTCAACAACATTATTTATTGATTTAATTCCGCAGGCAATAAGACGTTCTTTTATGAAATTGGGAGATTGGGAAATTAAGATATTTTCAATAACAACAGCGGTAAAACGCTGACAAAGAGATTTGTTTTTAATAATGACATTAAGCTTTTTATTATCTATCCCACGGTCGTGGGTAAGATAATATTTTTTAAAATTGTATTCTTTTGTAGGATTTATTTTAAAAATAGCTTTTTTCCCAAACATCGGTAAAATTGCCAAAGCTTCCTGGGCGACGCCAAGGACTGATGCGTAATCTATCCTGTTTGAAATTACTTCAATATCAAAGACTTGATCGCCGCCAATTTTTGTCACCGATTCGATAGAGGGTCCACACAAAGAAAGATACTCGCGGATCTGATCCGGCGTCGCATCGGTATCAAGGTATTCAAGAAGCCAGTCGTAAGTTATCTTTATATTCATAATTTTTTATATTCAAAACTGCTCAAGGAATCGTATGTCCCCACTGTAATAATTTCTAATATCATCCAGTCCGTATTTCATCATTATCACTCTTTCTATTCCAAATCCAAACGCCCAACCAGTAAATTTTTCCGGACTAATCCCGCCTTCTTTCAGGACATTTGGATGAACCATTCCGGTGCCGCCCAGTTCAAGCCAGCCGGATTTACAGACCTTACAACGATGTACGGGCATTGCGCGCAATGCCCCAACAGTTCCCGTTCCCCCACACACATTGCACGTTATATCCACCTCAAACGACGGTTCGGTAAACTGAAAATGATGAGGTCGAAGCCTGGTTTTTGTTCCGACTCCGAAATATTTTTCGGCAAAATAATCAAGAGTTCCCTTAAGATTGGCAATTGTAATATCAGAGTCGACGCATAGTCCTTCAAACTGATGAAACATCGGCGTGTGGGTGGCATCCCAATTTGGCCGATAACATTTGGAAATATTTATCATTCTTATTGGCGGCTTATCAACTCGCCTCATCTCACGGTTTTGGCCGTTTGAAGTATGGGGGGTAAGAACCATTTTTCCAAGCTTTGGATGAGCGGGCGCATCGATGAATGATGTCTCGACGTCGTCGCGGGCCGGATGACCGGATGGCATATTTAGAGACTCAAAAGCTCCATATTCCCAGTCAACTTCAGGGTAAGAAACTCGGATAAAACCAATTTTTTCAAAGATTTTAGTTATTTCTTCGATTGCATAAGAAATAATGTGAAGACTACCTTTGGGATATGGTTTTCCCGGCAAAGTTTTGTCAAAAAAAGTCTCGGATTTTTGTTTCGAAACAACTAATTTTTTTATTTCTATAGATTTCTTTATTTCAGTTTTCAGCTGATTAATTTTTTGTCCATATTCTCTTTTTTTTTCATTAGGAGCATTTTTTATCTCTGAAAGTAGTTTATTTATCTCACCGTTTCTGCCCAAATACTTAATTTCCAACTCGTTCAGTTTATCCAGCGATTTAACATTATTTATTTCAGATTCATACTTTTTGCTATCCATGATAAAGAAGATTATATAAGAAAAATATATATTTAACAATGCGGTTTACTTCGCTTTTTCAACGATCTTTTTGAAGACCTCAGGATGCTCGACGGCGAGTTGAGAAAGGATTTTGCGATCCAATTCAATTTTGTTAACTTTTAGTTTATTGATAAAAGCACTGTATTTTGTTCCAAGATCCCTTAACGCGGCATTCATCCGAATAATCCAAAGTTGTCTGAAATCTCGCTTACGAAGTTTTCGGCCCATAAAAGCATATTGACCGGCATGAAGGACGGCCTCTTTGGCTTTTCTAAACTGTTTATGACGGGTCATCCAAAAACCCTTGGCCATCTTTAAGACCTTTTTATGTTTTGCTCTCGTTCTGACTCCACCTTTAATTCGTACCATAGCTTATTTCCTCCCTAACATCTTTAACACTTTTTTTTTATAAGATCCAGTCACTTCGCGCATTTTCTTCATTCCCCTTAACCATCTTTTGTTCTTTTTACTTCTCAAATGTCTGAATCCCTGACCACGATTAAGGACCTTACCTTTTGGGGTAACTCGAAATCTTTTTGCCGCTGATTTTCTGGTTCTTTGTTTATTTTTTGCCATGTGTATATTTTAGGTTTGATAAATCAAACCACTACAATCATTTTCTTTTGGCGACGACCGCTCTCAAAATCTTTCCCTCAAGCTTTGGCTCTTTGGAAATATTGACTTCACCCAAGCTGACAATAAATTTATTAACTAAAGCAAATGCCATATCCCGTTTGGCGTTCTCCCTTCCACGTAATAATAAATTTATTCTTACCTGGTGTCCTTCGGACAAAAATTCCTTAGATCGTCTTTCCATTCTTTCCAAATCAGCTTGTCCGATGAAAAGTCCGAGATTAATATCCTTGACAACGCCTTTTTTTATTCCTTTCCGAGCTTCTTTTTCTTTTTTTTCTTCTTGATACAAAAACTTTATAAAATCAATTATTTTGGCAACCCCGGTAACAGCATATG
>JBBTSP010000055.1:0-1234 GCA_038064655.1 Patescibacteria group bacterium
TTAAATCAGTTGTGTAATTAGGCGCGGCCATATTTTTTTATTTTAACGTTTTTTTTGAAATTTTTAAAAGTTTTTTTATTTCACGATCAAAATCGGAAATATAATTTTTGTCCTGTACCTGACGATATTTTTCAAATTCGTTCAATGCTTTATCTTCTGCCTCAATTGCTTTTACTTTGCCAGCATTTTTTAAAATTCCTTTTCCTAATAATGATAGATACTCATCAAGTTTTTCTATCCATTTTTTCATAGTCATTGCAAGCTCATCTTTAGCTTGAATTTCAGCAAATGATAAATAAGCATCGACTATACGATTAAGTTTTTCGAGTTCTTCTTGATTTAAATAATTTTTAGCAATATAAATATCTCGTTTAATAAGATTAAGTCCAGAAAAATTAGTAAGACCCATGAGTGGTTTTTTACTATCTGCTCTTTCAGCAATTATTTCGGCTGCAGTTTTACCAGTTACTGCAAAGTGCATTTTATTTTGAACGGTTTTAAAAAATAACTCAGTTTCTTCAGAATCTTTACGATAGTCGATGCTTGTTGCATAAATATCGGTTACTTTTTGATATAGCATCCTTTCACTTGAGCGAATGTCTCTAATTCTTTCCAAAAGCTCTTCAAAATAGCGTGATTTGTAACCACCCTGCTTTAAACGTGCATCATCCATGGTAAAACCTTTAATCATATATTCCTTCAAACGGTCAGTGGCCCATTGACGAAAGAGCGTACCTCGAACAGAATTAACTCGATATCCAACGGCAACTATTGTTTCAATTCCATACATTTTGGTTTTATATTTTTTACCGTCTGCGGCAGTTATTAAGAAATCCTTAATAACTGATTTTTTTTGAAGTTCATTAGATTCAAAGATATTTTTTAGATGGATATTTATATTTGCAGTAGTTGTTTCAAAAAGCTCTGCCATGAGTTTTTGAGTTAGCCAGACGTTCTCGTTTTCAAAACGAACTTCTACACGTATTTTTCCGTCGCCGGTTTTGTAGATGATAATCTGCGATGGTTGATTCTTTTTTTTCTTTACTTCGCGGTCGATAGTAATTGTGGCCATATTTCTTTATTTTAACGTTTTTTTTGAAATTTTTAAAAGTTTCTTTATTTCACAGTCACTTCAGTAATCGGCAAGTTCTCGATCATTTTTTGAATTTGAATATTATTAATTTTTCGGGAATAAAAAATTTGGTGCATCTCTTTTTCTTTCTGAGTGCCAACA
>JBBTSP010000056.1:0-4224 GCA_038064655.1 Patescibacteria group bacterium
CGGCTCTTCTTCGTCCCGGCCGTTTTGACCGCCGGGTAATCGTTGATTTTCCCGATCTTGAAGGCCGAAAAGCAATTGCTAAAATTCACGCTAAAGGAAAGCCGTTTGATGAATCGGTGAATTGGGATAAGGTCGCTAAAAGGACCGTTGGATATTCTGGAGCTGATCTGGAAAACATGCTGAATGAGGCAGCCATTTCTGCCGCCCGGGCTGTCCGGGAAAAGATCAACATGGAAGATATTGAAGACGCTGCCACAAAAGTAAAACTTGGTCCGGAAAAAAAACGGCTTCAATCGGATTTGGATAGAAAATTGACTGCTTATCACGAAGTCGGGCACGCGATTGTTTCTCATTTCCTGCCTCATACCGATCCGGTTCACCGGATTTCAATTGTCTCCCGCGGTATGGCTTTGGGTTATACCTTAATTCCTCCTGCCAAAGATAAACTTCATGAAACCAAAACTCATCTTTTGGAAAAAATCGCCGTCATGATGGGCGGACGAGCGGCAGAAGAGGTAATATTTAATGAATTGACGACCGGTGCCGCCAATGATTTTGATCAGGCCACTCAAGTTGCCAAAGCTATGGTGGTTGAATATGGGATGAGTTCCTTAGGCCCAATCAACTTCGGTCCGAATATGGACGTGACTGAATGGGGCAAAACATATTTCGAACAAAATGTTCTTTCCCAGGAAGTAATGAGCAAGATTGATGCGGAGATAAAAAAAATTATTACCGTTGGTTATAACCAGGCGATTGAAATCGTAAAATCCAAAAAAAATCTGATGGCCCAAGTCGCTGATGTTTTAATTAAAAAAGAAAGCATTGATCAGGAGGAATTTGAGAAGATTGTTGGAAAAAAATTAAAATAAACTACTTATGCAAACTCTCTTGCTGATAGACGGCAACGCCGTCATGCACCGCGCTTATCATGCCCTGCCTCCTTTCAAATCGGCCGACGGAACGCCGACCAATGTCGTCTACGGCTATCTTTCGATGCTCAACAAAGTTATTACTGATTTTAAACCCGACTATCTAATTTCCTGTTTTGATACCCCCAAACCGACTTTCAGAAATAAATTATTTAAAAAATACCAAAGTCAGCGCCCAAAGATAGATAATGATTTTATAGTTCAGATTCCTTTAGTCAAACAGGCTCTTGATGCGGCTGGAATTGAAAGATTGGAAAAGGATGGGTATGAGGCCGATGATTTGATTGGTACGATTACGCGGATTTTTGAAACCAATAAATTCAGAGTCGTCATTCTCACCGGTGACAAAGATATTTTTCAGTTGATAGCGGATAATGTATTTGTAGCCGCTCCCCAACTGGGGTTGGCCAATATTAGGATTTTTGATCGATCTGAAGTTGAAAAAAAACTCGATGTCTCTCCTAATCAAATAATTGAATATAAAGCTTTGGTCGGCGATCCTTCTGATAACTATCCCGGTGCATCGGGCATCGGACCAAAGACCGCCTGTAAATTGATTCATCAGTTTGGCACAGTCGATGAAATTTACAAAAATTTGGAAAAAGTCGAATCGGAAAAAGTTAGAGAAATTTTGAAAAAAGAAAAAGACAGTGTTTATCTTTCCAAAAAACTGGCCGCGATTATGACTGACGTCAAAATAGAACTTGATATTGAAAAACTAAAGTTTAAAAATTTTAATAAAAAGTTGATTGATTTTCTGACCCAATATCAGATGAATACGCTGACAAAAAGAATTTTTAATATAAAAGAGGTTGAGAAAAAAGAGGAACCGAAAAAGGAAAAACCAGACCAAATAGGATTATTTTAAAACTTTTATAGGAACAAAATCTCTATATCCAATAGCAATTTTTCTATGATTTAAAGATCTTTCCTCTAAATCAATAAAATCTACTTTACCATCTCTTACTCTAACACCAAGAACTGGATAATCCGAATATAAATAATATCCGGATACTTTTTTCTCTATTTTTGTTAAACAGATTCTAGTTTGTGTTCCTCGTAGTAAATTTGCAAAACTCAACCCTGATATTCTTATTAAAGAATCTCCTGTTCTAGGATTTAATTGTTCTAGAGAAAGACCTAAGTTTAGTTTTTCTACAAGCAATTGTTTATATCTGTTTTCACCTATATTTCTGAAGTCTGGCGAGATTATATTTTCTAAAGTGGTTTTTAACTCTGCTAGCCATTTTGGAAATTTTTCTAGTAAGAGCGCTTCGTTTTCCGGAGTTATTATATTTATTGCCTCTTTAATTCTCTCCCTTTGAAGATTATTATCTAAATAAACAGATTCTTTTTCATTAGACATTTCTATAATATATCATTAGATCAGCTTAAATTCAACATTATTTAAGAATTGGAGAAGTTGAGAAACATAGGTAACACTTCTGTATCAGAATATATCAACACCTATGAGCTCAGGAAAATTAAGTGATGCCGGAACATATTCGATAACGTACAATCTCCCATATCGGTTTTACAAGTTTATCAAAGCTTATCCTATGGGGGAAATATCATCTACTGCCCAAATACGATTATCAGCTATTGAGTTTTTCTATCAGATCAGAAATGTTTCTGTGGTTTGTAAATCATTTAAGTTGTCAAGAAAATCTTTTTACAAATGGCTCTCTCGATATGAAAGATCAGGAAAAAGATTATCTTCCCTTGAGGGTATATCTAAGGCTCCTAAAACAAAAAGAGAAACCGTCCTTGATTTTAAAACAGAACTTGATATCAAACACATAAGAGCAAAATATATCAGGTTGGGGAAAGTTAAACTTCAGAAACTGTTTAAAGACGAATATGGTTACTTTGTTTCTCAAAATCATATCTCCTACGTCATTCAGAAACATAACCTTTACTTTGATCCGGTAACAGCCAAAAGAATCAGGTCTAAAAAAATTAAAGGTAAGGGACACAAAAAAATCAGGATAAATGAGATCAATCCTCACGATTATTTGTCTTCTGATAAACCATTCTTTTTTTGTTGTGACACGATTGTGCTTTATCTGCCTTATGGAATCAAAAGATATATTTTAACGGCTATCGAGCATGAGAAGAAAATTGCGTATGCCAGAGTCTACAAAAACAAATCAAGCCTTTCTGCTTTTGATTTCTTACTTCGGTTACAAGCTTTAGTTGATGGTAAGATTGCAGCAATACTCTCTGATAATGGATCAGAATTTGCCAAGTATTTTGATGAAGCCTGCAGAAGATTTAATATTATCCATATATTCTCCCGTGTCAAAACACCAAAAGATAACGCAGTTGATGAAAGATTCAATCGAACTATACAAGAAGAGTTTATGGAGGTTGATGAATACTTTGAACCCTACCTGACACAGAGCAATCTAATTCAAGCAAACAGACTACTAACTGAGTGGTTGATATTCTACAACTTTAAAAGACCTCATCAAACCCTTGATTACCGGTCACCTTTTGAGTATTATCATTACAAGTTTTTCGAGAAACAGAAACTGTCACCGATGTACCCGACTTTAACAAGAATTTGATAAATAAAAAATAATTTGTTATTATATCTTTAAAGCTCTTTAAAGTAGTATTATCAAACGTTAGCGTATGGTCAGGTACAAGACGGTGCCTGATACGAGGAGAGGGAAAATCGAAATAATCAGCGGGTACCCTTATCCCAAGGTTGTTGGGATTAATGTTTTCTTAAATAAGAAAACAAACAACTACTACTTAATTCGAGCTCCGTTATTATTTTTCAAAACAATATCATTTTGATATTTGATATTTGATTTTTGATATTATTTTATTATGTGTGGAATATTTGGAATCATTAACGACAAAAATAATCAGGCGGCGACCACCGTCCTTGATGGCTTAAAAAAACTGGAATATCGAGGTTACGATTCCTGGGGGATCAGCATTATTCCCGATGATGGAAAAGAAATTAAAGTCGATAAACATATTGGAAAAATTGGTGAAGCAAAAACTAACTTACCTCAAGGATCAATTGCCCTCGGTCACACCCGTTGGGCTACTCATGGCGGGGTCACTGATAACAATGCCCATCCTCATCTTGACTGCAGCAAAAAAATTGCCGTCATCCATAATGGCATCGTTGAAAATTATCAGGAAATCAAGGATGAATTATTAAAAAAAGGCCATCGGTTTGTTTCCGAAACCGATACCGAAGTGATTGCTCATCTGATTGAAGAAAAATCTAAATCAAAAAAAATCAACGAGGCAGTTTTTGAAACTTTTAAAC
>JBBTSP010000057.1:0-18740 GCA_038064655.1 Patescibacteria group bacterium
TCTCAGGATATTCTTTGTTATAGGCGGCCACGATTGCAAGCTCAATTGAAGAGACAACATCATCAACAGATATACCTCTTTCGATGGCAACCTGATTTAAAGCTAAAGAAAATTCACTTTTGATTATAGTCATAAAATTATCAGAAAAATTTATTTTTTTACGGACGAGCCCTTAGGAGCAGCTGGAGCTTCTTTTTTAGCCGGGGCTACTTCTTTGGTTTTTTCTGTCGTTTTTTCTTTCTTTTCTCCCTCTACAGGTGCGGCGCCTTCCTCAGCACCTTCTTTAGCTGCTTCGGTGATAATCTCCGGAGCGGCAACGGCCGTTTCGGGAACAATACTTTCTTCCTTATGAGCAATGACCGCAACGATGACTTTTTCAGCAGACGTTTTCACTTCATATTTATCAGATTTTTTCAAATCGGCGACTTTAATTTCCTGACCGATTTCCTTGATGGCTGATACGTCAACTTCTATGTGAGAAGGAATATCTTCAGGCAGGGCTTCGACCAGCAAAGTATCTGATTGGGAAAGGAGAACGCCGCCTTTTTGAGAGACAGCTTCAGAAACGCCAATTATCTTAACCGGAACGGCCGTCTCAATTTTTTTAGAAAGATCAATTTTTCTAAAATCAATATGAAGTAAAGATCCGGAGACAGGATGTTTTTGGATCATTTTAATCAAAACGGGAATATTATCTTTATCTAATGATAGGTAGATAACGCCGGTTTCACCGACTTTTTTATAGGTTTTAACGAAATCTTTCAGCAAAACCGATACCGATCGGGATTTGAAGTCCGGGCCGTAGACATTACCGGGGATGAATCCCTGTTTACGAATCTTATTTAATTTTTTACCGAAAACCAATCGTGGCTCTACTTTAAGAGATACTTTTTCTGAGGAATTTACTGATTTTTTGTTTTTCATATAAAATTTATAAAAATTATAATATTTATAACAATTATTTTTTACTACTCTCTTGTCAACTCGATAAGAAAAATTTTATCCGTTGATAAACTCGTATTATAGATGATTTGATTATCTTTAACAATAGGAGAAAAATTCTGGTTAAGCACAGAAATGCTTTTATTTAGTTGATACTCCAATATCAGGTCGGAATTTTTGGCACCAATCTGTTTTTGAACAATCAGTTGATAAATATTTTTTCCTTTTTTAATAAATTCATTTAATTGATAGCTAATTTTTATCTCAACGGTTTTTCCCGGCGCCAGTTCAAAAAGAAAACCGATTAATTTATACTGATTGTCTATTTGGTCGATGTTCTCGACCAGGACGCCGTCTTTGGTGATTTGATTAAGCTTGGAGTTTAAAGGCAGAAGAATTTGAAAATAATTACGGTAATAACCGGTCGGAAAAATTTCTGCCGGGGACTCGTTTTTATACTGGAGAGAAAGAAGATGGGTGATTTTACCCTGAGAATCAACATTAACTTTCAGATTAATGAAACGACTAACAAAAAAATTAGCCTTATTGGCGCCAACATTGGCATCGTAGGGAAAAACATAATCGGTTATACAATCTTCTGACAGTGTGCATTTGGGATCAATGACTCGGCCGGACCAAAAAGATGAGTCAAAAAACGATTGAATATTTTGATCCTCAAAAAAAAGAGTGATTTGCTTTTCATCGAGCGATTTTTTTATTTGAGAAAATAAAATTTTGACATCGACAGAACTGAAATTGTTTTGGAGCTGTCCCAAGAGCGATGATAAAAATACTTTTTTTTGAATTGAACCGGGGAAAAAGTTTTTTTCCACATATTGTTGGGTTTTTAGATAAAAGTTTTTTGCATTGATGTATTCTTTGAAATCAGGCAGATATAGATCATTAAAAGCGGTTAAAATATTCTCAACGGCAGTTGTTGTAAGTAAAATTCCCCCGGAAAAATCGGTCATGTCCATTTCCTTTTCAAGAAAAAAAAGGGCCTTCTGGTAATTGGTAAAAAAATCGGGAGAGAAATTTGAATCTCTAAAAAACCAATGAGGGACGCTCAAATAGTCGGCGATCGGTTTTGGCGGGTCCAGGTGGACAGTCAGTTGGCCATCGGCATCATATACATCATAAACCCTGATGTTATTGATATTAAAGTTTCCGATTTCAAGAACACCGAATGAACCAAGAAAGCCGCCTCCAGGTCGCAATTCCATATTATTGGCAAAAAAAATAACGTATTTTTTTAATTCTTTACCCGTAAGAACGCTTTGAAAATAATCAATAACTTTATTAACTTTTTGCAAACTGTCCGAGAGCTCAATCAATTGTTTTTTTAGTTGATCAGAGGAATTATTGATCGTTGGAATTTTTTGCGCCATGAGATTTAATTCCTCTTGAAGATTGCTTAGGTCAATTTCTATTTTTTGAATTCTTAAAGTTAATTCAGTTCTTTCTCCGCCCGATTTTTTCGGCTGAAAAAGAAGATTTTCCAAGCCTCTGACATTTTCTATAAGCGATTGGGCTTGTTTAACGATCAGAAAACTTTTTTCGTTTATGTCAATCAGATTGTCAGGTAAAATTGCAATTCCGAACAGTAAATAGGTCGGTCGAACAATTAAATATAATTTTTTTGAAATTTTACTAATTAATGAAGAATTTTCTATATTTTTTAAAGAATTTTTTTTAAGAGCAAGATAATTCTGATAGTTGAAAAATAACGAGAGAAAAAGAAAAGGTATAAAAGCAATATGAATAGTAATAACGGAAAAAATCGCAAAAATAAATAAATTTTTTTTAGTAATAAATTTTTTGTAGCTTAAATTTATATCGGGTACAAAATTTATTTTATTTTTCACTAACTGAGATAAATTCAAACTAAGAGTTGTTTCGTCACTTTTCGAAATGGAAAACCAAAGTATTTTATCTATTTCGTTTTTTCCGAGATGTTGGCCATTAACAGTAATAATTTTTATATTTTTTGGATAATTCTTTGAATTATTTGAACGATTTTTTTTATCAAAAAAAAGATGGATAAAAATACTATCTTTATTTTTATTAACACGATCCATTGTCACATCTTCGTTAATAACAAAAACATAACGGAACATTTTGATAGTTTTGGGAATAAAAGGGGAAGAAAAAGGAACGACAGAAACTTTTTTCAGCTCGCCTTTTAAGAGAGAAATAAAAGGATATTCTTTTTTTGATACGATCAAAGCATTTTGTTTTTCTTCAATAATTTCCGTTTGAAGTTTCATATTCTAATTGTATAGCAATTCATTTTTTACTGTAGCACTGTTTGTCATCCCCGTGAAGACGGGGATCAAGTATATAATTACTTTATAAATATGAATGAGAAGGATGCCAATCTTTACGACGAGAGACTTTTTTTAAAATGAAGTAAAGTTAGGCCGATTATTGCTTTGTTTTTTTTCCTTACTAAAACATTGTCAGAAAAAAAATCTGTATCGTCTGCTTTTTGTGGTGAATCAAATGAAACATATAAAACATCGGCCTCGTTATCATAATTAATAATGAGGTTTTTCTTTCTTTGTTTTTCCATAAAATAAAAAAGGCTTGGGAGTGAATTTTGAATTTGATTGATTATTTTTTCTTCCATATTTGTTTTTTCTTCAATAGGTAATTAAGCCTTTTTGTGATAAAGCTCGTGATAATAAAGCCGTCTTTTTTGACCTTGTCTTCTTTATATACTACCACAAGATATAATACTTTTCTATCCAAAATAGCAAAATATTCTGCTTTATTACCTTCAAATAAGTAATCAGGACTACTGATGGCTTTGCCTATATCAAAAACGTATTCTGAAATCTCTGGATGATTAGTTAAGATGTGATTAAGCCGTTCGCCTGTTAGTCTAATTTTGATTTTGCTCACAGATACAAACTCCATAAGAACATTCTACTATAATGATAAAAAAATATAATTAAACATTTTGATACGATCAAAGCATTTTGTTTTTCTTCGACAATTTCTGTTTGAAGTTTCATACTCTTATTGTATACTGAATCTGATGAATAAAAAATCTGTTATTTTTGCTTTTAGCTTTTTTTTATTATTTGCTGTTATTGGTTATTTATTAAATAATCAACGATATCTTAATAATCGTTTATCTTCGCTATCTTTTATTACTTCAAAACAACAACTTTTTTTAACTCCAACATCAGCTTATAAAAACGATCAAAAATTTGAAGATCTAATATGGAAAAAATATTATAGTCAAAATTTAGGAGTATCTTTTGAATATCCAGATAATTTAAAAAATTATCTTGGTCCGGAACATGAGTTTGCTTTAGAAGAAAGAGAAAATGGAGTAAATATAATTAGTGGAATGGTTCCAATTTTTCAAGTAGGAAAATTCATTACGAATGAGAATATAGAAATATATTTAAAAGAATATGATTATTTGAGCGAATCTAAATTTTTTAAAACAACAAAGACTTCATTTCGTAATAAAATCGCTTATTATATAGAGGATAAACAGAATGGACAAGTACACTATGATAGAATTTATCTTCCATTTAATGGTTATTATTTAATAATAAGTTTTTCAAAATTGCTTGTGAGTCAAGACGTAGAAACTGCCTGTCGTGACAATAAAAATTTAAAAGAAGATATCATTAAAAATGAATGTGACGCAAATATGGTTTATCGATTTAAAGATTATTATGAATATTTTGCACAATTTGACAATTTAATAATTAACCGAATCTTAAATTCGATTGAGTTTATAAGATAATTATCAGACCGTCACCTTGTCATCACCGTGAAGCACCCTGTCATCCCCGTGAAGACGGGGATCCAGTCTATAATTTCATTTCAAAAAGGTTTTTTTAGTCTGGATTCCCTCCTTCGAGGGAATGACATCTCCGTTATAAATTACCCGCTCCTTAGGTATAATAGAAAGATGAAAAAGAAAGCGGCAATCATTTTATTTAAAGATTTAGAAAAACACACTTCAGTTTTTAAAGACAAAAAAACAATTTTGGTTGGTGGATGTTTTGATTTGATCCACTTCGGTCATTTAAAGTTTCTTGAAAAAGCCAAAGAGCAAGGCGATTTTTTAATTGTTGCACTTGAATCAGATGAATTCATTAAAAAAAATAAAAGAAAACTTCAAGTCCATCATCAGCATGAGAGAGCGGAAATACTTTCAAACTTGAATATGGTAGACATGATTGTTCTTCTGCCTTTTTTTCAAACAAATAATGACTATTTTGAGTTGGTTAAAAAAATTTCACCGAGTATAATCGCAGTGACAGAAGGGGATAAACAGTTAGAAAATAAAAAAAGACAAGCTGAAGAAGTCGGAGCTGAAGTTAAGGAAGTAATTACAAATTTAAAAAACTTTTCCACGAGAAATATTGCTAAGGTGTTTAATTTATAAAATAATATGAATTTATCACTTAAGATTGAATTATCCGACGAAACTAAAAAACAAATCGTAGATCAACTGGCGGATTTTCGAAAATTATATCCCCAGTTTCAGTGGGAGAAGACGGAAAATTATGATATCTTGGTCCACTCGTTTGGTGAATTTTCAGATCCTAAAAGAACAATTGGTAAATTAGAGACAGCTTTATTTGATAAAAAAATATTTTATTTGTATGTATATGAAGTTTCTTTAGCAATTCAGAATAATATTACTTTATATCTTGATTTTAGAAGGGAAAAGGAAATAGAACGAATAAGTGAAAGTATCTACGATCAATTTTCAATGAATCAAAATACGGAAAAATATGTTCCCCGTTTAATTTTAGCCAACCATAAAATTCCTTCAAAGCAACAATACTTCGTCATCAAAAAAAGGCTTTCAAACTTAGAGATAGACATTTCTTTTAAGGTAAATAAATTAAGTTTGTTTGAAGGGGAGAAAAAAATCCACACTTTCAAACTGCTTTAAATCGAAACCCCTCACCACGGGGATGAGGGGTATACATATCCTATTTAAATAAAATATTATGCAGTGCCGATTCGATACATTCCGGTTCCGCATTTTGGACATTTACCTTTCATTGCCGGTTTACCATTTTTCATTTTTACTTTTTCCGGATTGGCAACTTCTTGTTTGCTTCGACACTTGACACAGTACATGCTTACCATAATTATTTGTCACCCCCTTCTTTAGAAACTATTATTTAAACTTATAATTTTAAATTTTCTACTTAATCAGCTTAACAAAATACAACGAAACTTCAAGGCCGATGATTAGAATAATTAAGATTAAACTTTTTTTCAGATCGGAAAAAAAATATTGATTAACAGGCATCGTTTCAACTTTTGCTTTCTGTTTAATCATTAATTTTGGTTCAGGAAAAATAGATATCGGTGGAGTTATGGGAATACCTGTATGTTTATTTTCCAGTAAACGGATCTTTCGGTGATACAAGGCTAATAATTTTTCTTTCTTCGTCTTCTTAGGCATACGGTAATAATATAGAGAGTCGAATCTCAAATGTCAACCCGTTTGACTCACTTCGTTCACTCAGGGTAAAATCTCGTTGACACTTTTTATACAAATCTATAAAATGTATTTGATGGTAATCTATGTAGTCGGGACCATTTTTTTTGTTTGGCTAGTTTTTTTAACCGGAGTAGTTTTGAAAACAAAAGCCCATTATAATAATTTGATTTCCAAAACAAGAAAGCAGAAAATAGATGAGATCCTGGATGAATTACTGCTAACTGATAAAAAAACTAAGCAAGAACTTGAAATGGTCAAAAAAGAATTATTTGAAGAGATAAAAGTCTCGACTCTTCACATTCAAAAGGTTGGTTTAATAAGATTTAATCCTTTTGAAAGGAGCGGGGGAGACAAGAGTTTTGTGATCGCTTTTCTTAATCATATAAATAGTGGTATAGTTATTAATTTCATTTACACTCGGGACGGGTTAAGAGTTTATAGCAAAAAAGTTAAAGAAGGAAAGGGTGAAGAGTACGATTTATCTGAAGAAGAAAAGAAAGCAATTGAGAAAAGTAATTAAAATTTCCCAAAATCTTTATGATCAACAAAAAAATAGCTTACTTGGTTATTTTTATTTTATTTATCCTTTCGGCAGTGACCACTTATTCTTTTTTTTCGGTTGAAAAAGGTCAGTCTTTTCTATCACCGATTAGTTATAAAGCTCCCGGTTCAGAAAATGGAGAGAGTGAAACGGCTGCAGTCAGTGAACCAAAAACTGAAGAGTGTCCGCTCAACGGACAGATGATGACAAAAAATCAAAAGGATATTTGGGAAAGACATCGCCCTTTAGGAATTACGATTGAAAATCATAAAGAAGCCAGACCCCAATCAGGCTTATCCTCAGCGGATATTGTTTATGAAGCGGTAGCTGAAGGCGGAATTACCCGATTTTTAGCAATATTTTATTGCCAGGATACGTCTTACGTTGGTCCGGTTCGCTCGGCCCGCATTTATTTTTTGAAGTTTCTTGAAGGTTATGGTCAAAATCCTCTTTATGCCCATGTTGGCGGAGCCAATACACCTGGACCGGCCGATGCTCTTGGTTATATTAAAGAATTGGAATGGTCATCATACAATGATTTAAATCAATTTTCAGTTCCCTTTCCTTATTTCTGGCGTGACTATGAAAGATTGCCAAGAAGAGTGACAGAGCATACGGTTTATACTTCAACTAAAAAACTTTGGCAGTATGCAAAAGACAAAAGAGAGTTAACAAACATTGATGATAAAGGAATCAGTTGGGATAAGGGTTTTTCTGCCTGGAAATTTGAAGATGATGCAAAACAATCAGATCGGGGAACGGTGGCCAAAATAGATTTCGGATTTTGGGACAATTTGGCCAGCGATTTTAGTGTTGTTTGGAATTATAACAGCCAAACAAATAGTTATAAAAGAACCAATGGTGGTACTCCTCATCTTGATAAAAATACCGGAAAAGCATTGGAGGCTAAAAATGTTGTTGTTATGTTTGCCAAGGAATCGTCAGCCAATGACGGTTATGAAGGCGGACATATACTTTATAAAAATGTTGGCAGTGGAGATATGCTGTTTTTCAAAAACGGCCAGGTAATCAAGGGGACTTGGGGTCGGGATACAGAAGAAGACCAGATTAAATTTTATGACAACAATGATAAAGAAATTTTTATTGTTCGGGGACAGGTGTTTATTGAGATGTTACCAATTGGAAACAAAGTCACTTATTAAAAAGCTCGATACCGAAATTTTTTGACGGAAAACCACAAACCGTAAAAAATTTGATATCTTCGCTTTTAATTAATTCATATGTTGCAACACATAATTCCGTCAAAAGCTAGACGTAAAATTCTTGAATTTTTTTTCCATCATCCGGGTGAAAACTATTATTTGCGCCGGGTTGTCCGAGAAATTGACGAGGAAGTCAATGCCGTTAAGCGGGAGCTGGATATTTTAACCGAGGAAAAACTACTGTTAAGAGAACGCCGTCTCAACAAAGTTTACTTTACTTTGAATAAGAGCTATCAATTATATGATGAGTTTTTACGAATTTTTGCCAAAATTAGTCCACTGGCAGTTTCAATCCATAACAATTTATCAAAGATTGGAAAGATAAAATTTATTGCAGTTTCTACAAAACTCCCAAAAAATTTAATGATCAAAGATGATGAAATTTACCTTTTGTTGATTGGTGTAATTGTTGTCGTCGAAGTTGAAGCATTAATTAAAGAAGCTGAAAAAAGTTTTGGTCGGCCAATTAATTATTCGGCCATGACCGAAGATGAATTTATTTTCAGAAAAAAGAACAACGATCCTTTTATTTGGAGATTTTTAAAACAACCTAAAATTATGTTGGTTGGGGTGGAGGAAGAACTATTAAAATGAAATTAATCAAAACGATTTTAATTGCATTTGTTTTGTTGGGGCTGATTTGGGTTGATCTTCCAGAAAGTATTAAAACAAAATACAAAATACCAGACAAAGTAGACTTCAATATTTTTGGAATAAATATCAAAAAAGATTTTACGACAAAATTAGGACTGGATTTAAAAGGGGGTAGCAGTTTGATTTTTGAGGCAAATACTTCAAAAATAAAAAAAGAAGATTTGAACGACGCTCTGAATTCCGCCCGTGATGTTATTGAAAGAAGGATAAATTTTTTTGGTGTGACCGAACCGCAGATACAAATGATTAAGACAGGTGATAAATATCGATTAAGTGTTGATTTGCCGGGAATTAATAACTATGAAGAAGCAATAAAACTAATTGGTCAGACGGCTCAACTAACATTTAGAGAGCTACCTGATGAAAAAATTGCCACGACATCTCCGATTTTTATACAACTAACCCGCGATACGGGGTTATCAGGAATTCATATTCTTAAATCTACAGTTGAGTTTGATAATCAAACAGGCAAACCTCAGGTTGGTTTAAAATTTAATAAACAAGGGACAAATTTATTTGCGGCGATTACAAAAAGAAATGTTGGGAAGCCGGTTGGTATATTTCTTGACAGCATGCCGTTGACGACACCGACGGTGCAAACGGAAATATTGGACGGAAGCGCGGTCATTACCGGCAATTTTACAACAGATGAAGCAAAAAAATTAACTATTGCCATTAATTCCGGAGCTTTGCCTTTACCTATCAAATTGGTTGAGCAAAAAAATATTGGCCCTACACTGGGCGAAATTGAAGTAAAAAAAAGTGTTTATGCAGGAACAATCGGCTTAATAATGGTTTTGCTTTTTATGATCGTTTATTATGGAAGACTGGGTTTAATTGCCTCACTGGCCTTAATAATTTATGGATTGATTTCCCTGTTTATTTTTAAAGCGATTCCATTGGTATTGACATTGCCGGGTGTGGCTGGATTTATCCTATCAATCGGAATGGCGGTCGACTCAAACATTTTGATTTTTGAAAGAATCAAAGAAGAACAAAGAAAAGGGAGAAGTTTTGACATCGCCGTAAAGCTCGGATTTGGGCGGGCAATTGATGCCATAAAGGACGCTAATATAACAACGTTGACAGTGGCTTTTATTCTCTTTAATCCGTTAAACTGGGAGTTCCTGCCGCAATTTGGGATGGTCAGGGGATTTGCCCTAACCTTGGCAATTGGAGTGGCAACCAGTTTGTTCACGGGAGTGGTGATAACGAAGAGACTGATTAATATTTTCTATAAAAATTAATATGATTAACTTTCTCAAATATCGCTGGCTTTACTTTTTAATTTCGACAATTGTTATTAGTGCTGGTTTATTTTCTATTACCAAGTGGGGTTTCCGCTATTCAATTGACTTTACTGGTGGAAGTAATTTTGAATTTCAAATGAATAAAGTGGTTGAAAAAAGCAAGCTACAAAAAGTATTGGATTTAAACAAAATATCTGTCATCAGTTTAAAACAGCAGGATAAAAATATTTTTTTAAGAACAAAAGTATTGGACCAAAACAAAGAATTGTTATTAAAAAAAGACCTGGAAGCGAAATTAAAAATCAAAATTACGGTTTTGCGTTCGGAGACAGTTGGCCCGGTTTTAGGCAAAGAAGCAATTAGAAAAACTTTGATTGCATCTATTTTGGCGATCATAGGCATTCTGATATATATGAGCTTTGCTTTTAAGGGTTTTAATTTTGCTTTTTCGGCGGTTCTGGCGATGTTCCATGATCTATTGGTTGTTGTTGGGACCTATTCACTTTTAGGCCATTTTTTTGGGGCCGAAGTTGATACAATGTTTGTGACGGCTGTGCTAACGACGATGTCTTTTTCCGTTCACGACACAATCGTTATCTTTGATAAAATTAGGGAATATCATGACGAGCAGGGATCTTTGGAAATGGAATCGGCATCCAATCAGGCACTGACCGAAACAATGGTTCGTTCACTTAATAATTCGATGACAATAGTTTTTATGCTTTTGGCACTGACTATCATGGGAGGATCAACGATTAGATTTTTTATTTTGACTCTTTTGATTGGAACGGTTACTGGTACTTATTCCTCGCCGTTTGTGGCCACGCCGATTTTGGTTTGGCTGGAGAAAATTAAGAAAAAATAATTATTATAATTATTATAAATTTTATAAATATTATATGAAAGACACTAAAGCTAGTGATAAGGGTTCTGAAACATGTCCAAAATGCGGTTCACCGTTAGGTGAAGTTTTTGAGACAAAGGCGGGTAAAAAATTACAACGATGTTCAAAAGGGGCTTGGAATCCGGAGACTCATACGATTGACGGCTGTGTTTTTGTAAAATGGCTTGAGGTTGAACCGGTGACTTTGGACGAAAAATGTCCAAAGTGCCAAGCACCGTTGCTGTCGGTCGTTACCCGATTTGGAAAAAAGATGAAGAAATGTTCAACGGCCACCTGGGATCCGGCCACAAAGACAGCCGGAGGATGTGATTATATTGAATGGATAAAGGGAACCACTGAAGCTCTCGATGAAGACTGTCCAAAATGCCAGGCAAAGTTAGTTCTCTTTACAACAGCGGCCGGAAAAAAATTGAAAAAATGTTCAACGGCCACCTGGGATCCGGCCACAAAGACACCGGGCGGTTGTGACTATGTTGAGTGGTTGAGATCTTAATATAAGAAAGAGTTCGTCACATTTGTTGTATGACAATAAAAAAATATTCCCTTGGAGAACTTCAGGCAAACTGTTATTTTTTAATTAAGGATAAAAATTGTTTGATTATTGATCCGGCTGATGATGCTCCTTTTATTCTTGAAGAAATTCAAAGAAGACGACTAAATTTAGTAGGAATGCTGGCAACTCACGGACATTTTGACCATATTGGAGCAGTGGGGGAAATTCAATTATCTTTTAACGTTCCTTTATATATTTTTAAGGAAGATCAGTTTTTAATTAATAGATTAAATGAAACAGCTAAACATTTTTTAGGGTTTGATCCGCATTTTATTAAGCCAAAAAATATAAAATACCTAACAAAAGAAAGGTTACAAGTTACAAGTTTTAAGTTACAAATATTAAGTTCCGCCGGACATACGCCCGGAAGTTGTTGCTTCTACCTTGAAGAAGAAAACACTCTTTTCACCGGAGATACTTTGTTTAAAGATGCGGTTGGCCGAACAGATTTATCGTACAGCAGTAAAGATGATTTAAATAAATCATTAAAAAAAATATCAAAGCTTCCAGTGGGTACAATTATTTATCCAGGCCATGGAGAAGACTTTCTTCTTCATTCTTAATTTTTCCTTCAACCACCTGATCAAAGAGTTTTTTCAAAATCTCACCGACTTTGGGTCCGGGTTTTATTTTTAAAATTTTCATGACATCGTTTCCATCGATTTTTAGATCTTTTATTTGAAACGGCTGTTTTTGGACTTCAATAAGTCTTTTTTTGAAAAGATCAAGGCGCCAGGAAGTTAGAGTTGCTCCCGAGCCAATCCGGTCACCGGTTCGAAGATCCAATATATCCTGGAGATAATCTTTTGTCACTTCCCGAATAAATCTCCGGACGGCTTTGTCCGTTTGAGTTTCTGACACAGTAAACTGATGTTCGGCAACAAGAGTTACAAGTTTATCTTTTTGTTTATTCGACAGTTTAAATCGATCGGCAATAATTTCCGCTTGTTTTTTACCAACGACCTCATGGTTGTGAAAAGTGATTAAATCTGTTTTTTTATCTTTGTAAAAAGTTTTTGCTTTACCTATGTCATGAATTAAAGAGGCAAACCGAGTAACCGAGTCTTTGGACGGGCAGTGTTTTAAAGCCATGACCAAATGGGTGCCAACGTCATAAATATGATGGCGCTTGGGACTTTTTTGAGGAATGGTAAAACAAATATCGACTTCAGGCAGAATATATGAAAGAAGACCGGCGCTTTTTAGAAAAAGAATTCCCTCGGCCGGATGATCACTTTCCAAAATTTTTAAAAATTCATCTCTGATTCTTTCCCAAGAAATTTTAGTAATTAAAGAGGCATTTTTTTGAATGGAATTTCTTGTGTTGTCTTCGATTAGAAAACCTAATTGGGAAGTAAAACGGATGGCTCGAAGTAATCGAAGTGCATCTTCGTTAAAACGTTTGTCCGGGTCACCAACAGCCCTTATTAATTTATTTATCAAATCTTTTTGTCCATTGTAGGGATCAATAATGATTGATCCGTCATAAGCGATGGCATTAATCGTAAAATCCCTTCGTGACAAATCTTCTTCAATGGTTTTGGCCCATTCAATTTTTTCCGGGTGACGGGAATCGGAATAATCGGATTCGGTTCGAAATGGGGTGATTTCAAAAACAGTGGGTAGTGAGTAGTTGGTAGTTAGTAGTTTTGAAGGAATAGAAACAGTTCCATAAATATTATTATAAAAAGCGTCGGGAAACATTTTAAGAATTTGTTCAGGCGTTGCATTAGTTGTGAAATCCCAGTCAAGTTCCATTACTTCTTTGGAACTTGTCCTGAGAGAAGTCGAAGGATCCAATAACATATCACGAACGGCACCACCAACAACATAAATCTGGAATTTATTTTCGTGGAATTTATTCATCAATCTGGTTACTTCATCCGGCAGTTTGATCATGTAGAAATTATATACCAACAAGGGATTTTAAAATATCGAGATTTTTTTTGTCAGGACCGTTGCCATCAAAGCCCGGCGTTTCAATGATAAAAGGAAAATGTTTAGTTTTTGGGTGATTGAGCAAAGTTTTAAATTCTTCAATCCCAATTTTACCTTGTCCGATATTTTCATGGCGGTCGTGGCCGGAATCAAATTCATCACGACTGTCATTCACGTGCCAGACTTCGAGTTTATCAAGTAGATCTAGTTTATCAAGTTTGCCAAGAAAAGCATCAAACTCGTTATTATTATTAAACCGGTAGCCGTTGGAAAATAAGTGGCAGGTGTCAAAACAAATTCGAACACGAGGATTATCGACATCTTTAACAATTTGAGAAATTTCTTCCAACGTTTGCCCGATTTTTCTGTTTCCCGAGTTCTCAATTATAAATAGTGAATCCTTAGGTGTTTTGTCCAAAATTTCTTTAATGTTATTTATTAATACTTTGTATTTATTATCTTGCATACGGTCGTCGATAAGATAATTTTTGAAAGAGCCAAGGTGAATAATCGAACCTTTAATGCCGAATTTTGGCGCTAAATTCATTTCAGAAATTAATGACAATTTAGACATATGGCCAATTCGGCTGTCATCGGCGAGATTGATTAAATAAGTAGCGTGAAAATAGATAGGGTTAATTGAGAATTTAGAATTCAGAATTATGAATTGCTTAATTTCATCTTTACTCGGTTTGGCAAAGTTCCATCCCCGGGGAGAAGAGGAAAAAATCTGTAGACAATTTCCTCCAATATTATTTATTCGTTTTAAAGCCTCCGGGTATCCGCCGGAAATTGATTGATGTGCTCCGAGTTTCATATTATTTTTTTTCAAGCCAATTAACGATTAATTTAGAAACGTCATTGACATATTGAATTTTTGTTAGTCCATGATCAGCGTCTTTAAGAATTTCAATTTTTTTATTGGTTGTTAGCGAAGAAAAAAATTTCAATGACTGTTTATAATTGATCATCTCATCTTTTTCAGAAGTTATCACCAAAGTTTCAACAGATATTTTTTCAGGAATAAAATGTTTTTTATAATACTTGTACATTTTGGCATAGGGGCCGTTAAAAGGAAAAGTAAGCAAGATTAAGGCTAAATATTTATTAAATTTTTTATTTATTCCCCAGAAATATGAAAAACCATTCAATGTTATCAATCCATCAAACTTTTTATTATCAGCCGCTGTTATTGAACAAACTAGTGCTCCTAAACTACCACCAACTAAAATAATTTTTTTATATTTTTTACTAAAATATAATATAACTTCGTTGAGATAACCAACTTCATCGATCAAGTTAAAATTATCTGTGTTTGTTTCAACATCAGGAAAAGTAAACCTAAAAACAGAATAATGTTTACTTAATGAAATAGAGAGTTGTTTGTAAGCAAATAAATTCATGTTATCTTTGAATCCGTGAACCAGGATTATCAAGGTATCAGTTTCATTTTGATGAAGAATTCCACTAATAAATAAACCTTTAGAGGATTTTATTGATATTTTTTTCATATATCAGTGAAATTATAGCAAATTTACCCCTTCCCTCCATATCTTCCTTCAACGCTTAACTCAACGCTATTCGCTCGACGCGTTGAAGATCAATATTGGGAGGGTGCGCGATTTTTTTAATAAAAAACCGCTTGACATTTTAGCAGAGCTTGTGTAAGATTGCTAAATATCCTTCTAAAACCCAGAGTAGTTGGGTTTTAAAGGATACGTCCTATGGAAGATCTAACACAAAGACAGATTGATATTTTGAAAGTGATTATTCACGAATACACAGAGACTGGTTTAGCGGTTGGAAGTGAGATTTTAGAAAAAAAATATAAGCTGGGAGTTTCACCGGCAACGATCAGGAATGAGATGGTTGAGTTGGCAAAAAAAGGCTATCTAAAAAAAACTCATTTTTCGTCCGGCCGGATTCCTTCAGCCAAAGGCTTCAGATTTTATATAAAGCATTTGATGAAACAAAAAGAAATGTCGACGACCGATGAAGTTTCCTACAAAAACGGTATCTGGGATGAAAGAAAAGAGACACATCGTTTGCTTTCTCAGGCAACCAAAGTTTTATCCCAAAAAACCGGACTACTTTCTTTAATAACCACCAATGCGGGTGATATGTACTATTCCGGTATGGCCAATCTTTTAAATCAGCCGGAGTTTCTTGATATTAATCTATCGCGGACCTTATTTGGTCGGTTGGATGAAATTACTTTTTGGGAAAGGATATTAAACGATATGTTTTCCTTGGAAGACGAAATTTACTATATGTTGGGGGAAGAAGATTTTCATGACCCGGCCTTTGATTGTTGCGCCAGTGTTTTTGGAGAATTTGAAGGCAGTAAAATTAAAGGAATTATTGGTGTCATCGGACCCAAAAGAATGTCGTATGATGATGTTATACCTCAGGTAAGATATTTTTCCGGACTGTTAGGGGAAATTGTGAAAGAACAAAAATTATAAGAAATATTAAAAATGACAGACAATAAAAAAATTAAAACAGGGCAAAAAAAGGTCGAAATTTCACCTGAAATTGTTTTGTTAAAACAACAGGCTGAAGAGTTTAAAAATAAATATTTACGTGCTTTGGCCGATTATCAGAATCTGGAAAAAAGGGTCAATGAAGAAAGATTAGAACTGATGAAGATCGCCAACAAAAATCTTTTAATAAAAATTTTGCCTTTTTTAGATAATCTGGGAAAAGCCGAAGTATTTATCAAGGATCAGGGGTTAAAAATATCAAAGGATCATTTTTTTCAAATTTTAAAAGACGCAGGATTAAAAGAAATTGACTTATTGAATAAGGACTTTGATCCAAATTTGGCAGAAGCAGTCGATATAATTTCCGGTAAAGAAGACAACAAAGTGGTTGAGGTTTTAAGAAAAGGATATATGTTTGAAGATAAGATAATTAGAGTTGCGCAGGTCAAGGTGAGCAAGAAACTATGATTATTTTGAACTTATTACAAATTTATTTTTAATCAATATGGCTAAAATAATAGGGATAGATTTAGGGACAACTAATTCTTGTGTGGCAGTGATGGAGGGAGGAAAACCAAAAGTTATTTTCTCTCAAGAAGGAAGAAACGTTATTCCATCGGTGGTCGATCCAGTCAAACGGATTGTTGGCGATGTTGCCAAGAGACAGATGGTTGTTAATCCAAAAAATACGATTTTTTCCATAAAAAGATTGATGGGGAGACGTTTTACTGATGAGTCGGTGAAGTTTGATTCCAAATGGTTACCTTATAAAATTAAATCAGGCCGAGATGAGATGGCCGACGTTGAAGTTGAAGGAAAAACCTATACTCCGCAGGAAATTTCAGCCATGATTTTACAGAAAATTAAAGCTGATGCAGAAGCTCATTTAGGAGAGAAAGTTGAAAAAGCAGTTATTACGGTGCCCGCTTATTTTGACGATGCGCAACGCCAGGCAACCAAACAGGCCGGTGAGATTGCCGGACTGGAAGTAATGAGAATTATTAATGAGCCGACGGCGGCGGCCATGGCTTATGGGTTGGATAATAAACACGCTCATACAATTGCCGTTTATGATCTTGGCGGAGGCACTTTTGATATCAGTGTTTTGGAATTGGGGGACGGTGTTTTCCAGGTAAAAGCCACCAACGGTGATACTCATTTGGGCGGTGATGATTTTGACAAAGTCATACTTGATTATTTAGCTGAAGAATTTAAAAAAGAGAACGGCGTTGATTTAAGACGCGATCCACAGGCTTTACAAAGATTGCGTGATGCAGCCGAAAAAGCCAAGATCGAACTGTCTTCATCAAAAGAAGCAGAAATTAATTTACCTTTTGTGACCGTCAAGGATGGTCAACCTTCACACTTAGTGATGAAGTTAACCAGAGCTAAGTTGGAATCATTAATAGGTGATTTAATTGAAAAAACTTTTGGACCGGTGAAAGCCTGCCTAAAAGATGCAAAAATTGATGTTTCAAAAATTGACGAAGTGGTCTTGGTTGGAGGAATGACCCGGATGCCGAAAGTAATTGAAAAAGTAAAGGATTTTTTTGGTAAAGAACCGAACCGTTCGGTCAATCCTGATGAAGTAGTCGCTCTTGGTGCGGCCATTCAGGGAGGAGTGCTGACCGGTGAAACAAAAGACGTGGTGTTATTAGATGTTACTCCGTTAACATTGGGATTGGAAACATTAGGGGGGGTGATGACACCGTTGATTCAAAAAAATACCACGGTGCCCAATTCAAAAACCGAAGTATTTTCAACTGCCGGTGATAACCAAACTCAGGTTGAAATTCACATTCTTCAAGGTGAAAGACCAATGGCCCGGGATAATAAATCTTTAGGAAAATTTACATTGGACGGAATTCCTCCGGCGCCCCGTGGCGTTCCTCAAATTGAGGTATCTTTTGAGCTGGATGCCAATGGAATTTTAACGGTAACGGCAAAAGATAAAGCTACCGGAAAATCCCAAGCGATCAAAATCACCGGATCAACCGGTCTAACCAAAGATGAAATTGAAAAGATGAGAGAGGAAGCGGAAAAAAATGCTGATAAAGACAAAGAAGAAAAAGAAAAAATTGAAGTCAGAAACAAAGCTGACAACATGATCTATATTTCGGAAAAATCTTTGCGGGATGCCGGAGACAAGGTTGACAAGACCGTCAAAGAAAATGTTGAGAAAAAGATTAAAGAGCTAAAAGAAAAGATTGAAAAAGGAACAAAGGAAGAGATTGAAAATAAAACCAAAGATCTTTCCGATGAACTTTCAAAGATAGGTCAGGCGATGTATAACAAGCAAGAAGCAAAGCCGGGAGAACAGCCAAAGGAAGAAAAGTCCTCCTCCGCTAAAGCTTCGGAGGATAAAGGAAAGAAAGTAGAGGAAGGAGAAGTAGTTAACTAAATTGACCTAATTAACCTAATTATTCTAATTGGTCTAAATAAATTCCAATACCCAATTTTCTAATTGGGTTTTTGGGGTTTGGATATTTTTTAGAAATTAGATCAATTAGTAATTAGGAATTTTTTATATATGACAGATTATTACGAAATCCTCGGTGTTACTAAAGGTGCCACTGAGGCAGAAATAAAAACCGCTTACAGGAAACAGGCTCTTAAATGGCATCCGGATAGAAATAAGACTTCCGAAGCAAACGGAAGGTTTAAGGATGTTACAAAAGCATATGAAGTTCTTTCTGATTCAAAGAAGCGGGAGATGTACGATCAATACGGTGAACGCGCTTTCAATCGGGGTGGGCCAGGT
>JBBTSP010000058.1:0-5697 GCA_038064655.1 Patescibacteria group bacterium
AGACAAAATTGACAGTCTAAAAACTTTAGTGGCCCAAGCCGGATCGGCAAAATCACTATTTGGATTTATTGGCGGAGTCCAAACGGCTTCGGTCTGGGGCATAATATTAGTCTTTATTGCCGGATTTATTTTTATGATGACATACATGAAGTCACTGAAAAAACAGGAAATACAAACAAAAAGCAAACAGGATAATGATAAAAAAGAACTAACAACAACGATCGTTGAAAATAATTTTTTGGATTTTTTTCATCGGCACAAGATAAAAACTTTAGTTGCAGCCTTAATTTTGTTAAGTGGTGTTTTGCTAAGCAATTTATTTTCACCGAATGGAAGTAACAAGTTAGCAGTGGCTCAAAAATCAATTGAAAAAATTAAAATCACTCTTGCCCCGACTGTTACTGTTACTCCCAAGGCAATTCCCACACCCGTAGTCCTTGGACTAAGCACTAAAAAAATTTTTGCGGTTGTTCCGTCAGGTAGTTCAATCCGTATTCACAGTCAACCACTACTTCAATCGGAGACATTGTATATGCTTAAGTCAACAGCAACTGTAAACAAACTTCAGGAATTATCCGATTGGATTAAGATTGAGATACCGGTTGATAAAATAAGTAGTGATAGTGCCAAAGAAAGTAGCAATAGCGCCATTATAGGTTGGATAGCTAAAGAATTTACCCAGGAGGTCCCGGAATGATCGAGGCCCTGCCCGTTCCTCTTTTAGCGTTAATTTTGCCTTTAATTTTGATTCCGGTTGAAAAAATATTACCTTATCCTTATATAATTGAAGAATTGGTGAAGCTGGTATTGGTATTGGCAATCTATCAAAAAGAAAAACAACTGAACAGGTCACTGTCATTTTTTGTACTATTGTCAGGGTTATTATTTACTCTATCTGAAAGTATTTTTTATCTGATAAATATTTTTGCTTTAGGTGATCTAACCATGATTCCAAAAAGATTTTTTTTTACGGGAATATTGCATATAAGTACCTTGATGACAATATATTTATTTGGTAAAAAAAATAACATCGGTTTATTAATTTCTTTATTGCTGTCAATTTCGATTCATTATTATTATAATTTGTGGGCATCGCATTTTTTTTAAAGAGCTTATATGGAAAAAATATTTATAGAAACGGCTTTTTTTATATTTGGGGCTTCAATAGGGTCTTTTTTGAACGTTTTAATTAACCGATTACCAAAGGATGAATCGATTAACGGACGTAGTCATTGTGATTATTGTAAGAAAAAAATTGCCTGGTATGATTTAATTCCGATTTTGTCGTTTTTTATTTTGGGCGGAAAGACGAAATGTTGTGGAAAGAAATTGAGTTTTCAATATCCGGTTATAGAGTTGGTCACGGGGTTGATCTTTGTTGTGATTTTTAAGGACGGACCTTATTTAGGTCCGTCCTTAATAAGGTCCGTCCTTATATTATCCATCCTCTCATCCCTCATCGTCATCTTCGTTTCCGACCTGAAATATCATTTAATCTCCGACTACATTTTATTAGCCTTATTCATATTTTCCCTTCTTTTGAAGTTTGTCATTCCCGCGCAGGCGGGAATCCAGACATTAGGATTTGATGTTTTGTCTGGTTTAATTGTTATGTTTCCAATTTTCCTCATCTATTATGTTTCCCGCGAACGAGCCATGGGCTTGGGTGATGTTTACTTATCAGCGATTATTGGTTTTTTACTTGGCTGGCAAGCAGGCTTTTTGGCCCTATACATCGCATTTGTCACGGGCGCAATTTTTGGATTAATAGTAATATTATTTAATAATAAAAAATTGAAAAACAAGATTGCCTTTGGACCCTTTTTAGCAATAGGGACGGTTATTATGTTATTTTGGGGAGAAAGAATTTTGGAAATGATTAGAAAAATATATGGATTTTAAAATTGTTGGCATCGTTGGCCAGATTGCTTCCGGTAAAGGAATACTAGTTAATTACTTAACTGGTCGTTTGGGTTTTTCGTCTTTTTCCTTATCTTCAATCGTTCATGCCGAGCTAAAGAAAAAAGGAGTAAAGGAATTTAATCGGAAAACGTTACAGGATATAGGAGACGAGCTCAGAAATAAAGAAGGGGATGATGTGCTGGCGAGGAGAATAATTAAACAGTTAAATCGGTTGAATCAGTCGAGTCAGTTAAATCGGGAAAACAGAATAGTCATCGAGGGAATAAGAAATCCGGCTGAGATAGAATACTTCAAAAAAAATCAAAACTTCATATTAATTGGCACTAAAGCTAATCGGAATCTTCGTTTTGAACGGCTACTTGGACGAAACAAACCCTGGGACCCAAAAACATATGAAGATTTTCTAAAAATTGACAGACGTGATCTTGGCGTTGGGCAGAATAAATCCGGCCAACAGGTGGGGAAGTGTTTGGATTATTGTGATTATGTGCTGACGAATAACAAAGACTTGGGGGATTTTGAAAGAAAAGTGGAGAAGTTATTTAAACATAAACTTCTCTCCGGCCAGTTTGTAGGAAAATAGTTCTTCTTTTGTAAACCAAAGAGCCACTTCTTTTTCTCCGTCTTCAACCGTGTCAGAAGCATGAATGATATTTCTCAAAGGTCGGTTTTGCTCGTTGGCCAAATCAATTGTGTCGTGAGAAAAATCACCTCGGACAGTTCCTGGAGCTGCTAAGACAGGAATGGTGTTACCGGAAAGTTTACGGACGATTTCAATACAATCGTATGATTCCAAAGCCATAATCAAAACAGGGGACTCTTGGAAATAAATTATTAACCATTTTTTTACCGTCCGTCCAATTTGAATTGCATCATCGGTATTAAAAACTTTTTTTGCGTCAAGACCTTTTTTTGCATAATTTGTTAACGTCCGTTCTCCGACCTTTTTGAACCAAATATCAGTTTCCGGATAATGAGCGATAATTTTTTCTTTAGTTGCCCACTCAAATTTAAGCCCGATAATTTTCAAACCGACCTGCTCGAACCTTGTTATGATACGACCAATAAGTCCACGTTGAACACCGTCGGGTTTGATAATTAACAATGCTTTTTGTTTTTGCATACGATTATAATCGTTATAACTGTTATAAATATTATAAAATTTATATTAAATATTGACTGTCGATTTCTCTTTCATAATCATTAAATTTTGCATCTTTGAACCAATATTTAATCTCTCTCTCCGCTTCGTCCGTGGATCCAGACGCATGAACAAAGGTTTTTACTACCCGGTCCAAAGAAGCAGATAGAGGAGAGGAGTCAAAAGAAAACTGAGCCAGCAAAGTTCCGGGGATTGCTAAGGCCGGGATGGTGTGTCCGCGAAGTTTTCGGGCAACTGCGACTGCGTTTGGTCCTTCCCAAACCATGACGACGATTGGACCTTCCATCCAGTATTTAATTAAACGTTTGTAAATAAAAGTTCCAAGCTTGTTGGGATCTTCTGTTTTAAAGGTTTTTATGACACTGGCCCCTGACTGTTTAAAAGATGCAAGGGTTTTTTTTCCCATTTCTTTTATCCATTCGGAAGTTCCCGGATAGTGATTTTTAATGACGTCGGCTGACGGCTTTAACATTTTTCCAGCCAATAATTTCAGGCCGACGTTTTCGAAAGTCTCAATTACTTTGCCAACTAAGCCACGCTTGAGAGCATCGGGTTTGAGAATGATAAGGGTTTGCTCAAGCATATAATCGTTATAAAAGTTATAAATATTATAATTGTTATAATAAAGACAATTCATTATAAATGTCTTTTGTAATTTCTTCAATCCCTTTATTTCCATCAATCTCCACCCACTTTGTCCAGACCTGTTGGTCAACCAACATTTGATATTGTTTATGGGTTTTTCTGATGAAATCAAAATCCTTTTCCCGGAAGTTTTTTTCCTTTTGTTCTCCAGATTTTCGTTTTATGGCGATATCTGGATCAACCTTAACGTAAAAAACCAGGTCAGGTTTTTCGATTCCGAAGTCTTCAGCAAAGCTTAAGGCTTTTTCAAGCCTGATTCCTTCAAGAGTCTGGTAACAAAGGGTAGTGGTGAAGTAGCGGTCGGCAATCAAAATTCCACTTTTTCTTTTTTCAGCAATCATCTCTTTGTCCATTAAGAACTGAAGTGAGTAAAGCAAAAATTGCTGTTCTGCGTTTAGATTTTTATTTTGATAAAGAAAATCTTTTATTAATTTTCCGACGTTACGTTCATAATCGGGGTATTTGATCAACGTTGTAGGGAACGATTTAAACCGTTCCTTACACATTTTTATGAGATTTTTCCCCTGGGTTTCACATCCGGCCCCGTCAATGCCTTCGATAACGATAAACATATGATTTGCGTTAGCGTTATAATAATTATAACTGTTATAAATATTATAATGATTATAACTCATTAGCAAGTAAGAAGAACTATGCAAAACCAAGGCTACAAAAGTTTGGCGTTTTATAAACAATCTGAGATTATTCATGATTTTACGGTGGAATTTGTCAAACTTTATATTAACCCCTATTCCCGTACAAAAGATCAGATGGAGCAATCTGCTCGTTCTGGCAAACAAAATATTGCCGAAGGATATTTACAAAAAAGCCTTGAAAGTAGAATTAAATTAGTTGGAGTAGCTCGTGGGTCACTAGAAGAACTTTTAAATGATTATCAAGATTACCTTCGCCAACACAACCTTAAGCTTTGGGAAAAGGATTTGCCGGAAGCTAGAAAAGTGAGATCTCTGGTTTATAACCATTATAATAGTTATAAAAATTATAAAGATTATATTTCCTCAGCAGAATCCGCAGCCAATGTTATGATCTGCCTGATCAACCAAACCAATCAACTCCTTGATCAAAAACTCCGTTGGTTAGAAGAGACATTTGTCAAAGAAGGTGGATTTAGAGAAAATCTTTTTAAAAAGCGAATGGACTATCGTAAAGGCAAAAAGTAGGATTATAACTGTTATAATATTTTAGTCCAGTCCTCATAGCTCAACGGATAGAGCAGACCCGTCCTAAGGGTAAGATGGGAGTTCAATTCTTCCTGAGGACACAGTGAAAAACGCCACAAAAATATCAAGAAAACACCTTATTCATCATCACATTCACCGCCTGAAAACAAGCGAATACATACGTATATTGATTCTTCGGACAGTTGGCAATTTTTTGTTATTTTCTTCCTTATTTATGATTGTTAAGACCTTTTGGCAGCCGGTCAAGGAAGAGTTGATATATTTTGTTAATGTTAAGATGCAGAAAAAATTTATCATTGCCGAGGATTATAAAAGACTGTCTTTTGACAAAGACAGTCTTTATCAAAACGAACAGAAGGGCTTGCTAGCCAAAACCTTTAATATAAAACAGGTTGAAATTTTGTCCCCGGTTAATCCTGACTTCAGCATTGTTATTCCCAAAATCGGCGCCAACGCCAAAGTTCAGCAAAACATTGATGCCTCAGATGAAAAAATATATCTGGATGCTTTAAATAAGGGAGTAGCTCATACGTTAGGTACAGCATATCCTGGAGAAGGCGGACATATTTTCCTTTTCGCTCATTCAACTGATTATTTCTGGAACGTCGGGAGCTATAATGCAATTTTTTATCTTCTTTATAAACTTGGGAAAGGTGATGAGGTAAATTTGTTTTACCAAGGACAGAGATACGTCTATCGGGTCATCGGGAGCGAGGTAGTTGATCCGTCTCAGGTTCAGTATTTAACCCGCAAAACCAATCGGGA
>JBBTSP010000059.1:0-20709 GCA_038064655.1 Patescibacteria group bacterium
GGTTTCATAAAACGTTGCTATCTTCATTTTTAACTTAACCGCCACTTTTGCCTGAGGCGGAATATATCCCTCAACATAACGGAGTAAGGGTTCAAAAACCGGTTTTTTCTTTGATAGCTGATTTTCCGGAATCGGCGTCAAAAGCGATTCAATTTTTATTGACTGTTGAGTAAACTGGCTAAGATTATTCGGATCAACTTTTGAAACAACTATCAGCATGGCTTCCTGAGGGTATTCTCTTTTATTTATCCCTATCCTAAAAGATCCGATTTTATCTGCTTGAGAACAGGCATATTGCTTCCCGCTTGTTTCCCCCACAAGACAAACTCTGGCCAACGGATGGGAAATTTTTCCTTCCAGCTTAATATAGTCCCCCATATCCATTTGGTTTAAGGTTTTTTCATAGACGATAACTTCACTTTTATACGGGTCTCCTTTTGGATATAAAGGAATGTCATGATGGGTGGGAATTCCGGCTTTTTCTTCAAAAGAAACATCAGGATAATAGATATCAGAATAGATATATTTATAGTTGGGATTAAGGTTTGGATTACTGACAAAACCATGAGAAGTCGGCGGATCAACCGTCAGAAAATAGTTGCCGGTCTTTTCCACCTGGATATTGAAAAGACCGTTGGAAGAAGTCACATCAAAATTTTTCAAAAACTGTGTGGCTGGTTTTTTTTCGCTGTTAAGAAGGGTTACTTTAATCATCGGGATGGGCTCCAGGCTTTGAGCATCAAAGACCCGGCCATAAGGGTCCCAGGTAATTGTGACGCATTTGCTGATACTGCCTTCAGCGCCGAATTTGAAAGTATTAATCTGCCCTATCTGTTGAGATCTATCCTCGCCCTCTACTCCTCCCGCACCTAGATCAGCGGCCGCCCCTCCCGGACCAATCGCATAAAATTGATAGGGGATATGATCCCAAGCCCCGTTAAAAGTGATTACGGTATTAATCGCTCCTTTTTTAAGAGGATATCCACCTATTGGAGACGGGTTGTCAATCCGGGCCGCCGGAACCGAGGAGGTCATATCCGCTCCAAAAAGTTTGATGTCTACATCGGTTTCTCCAGATGAACAACCCTGTTCCGTAATCCTGGAATTTTTTTCAAGATCGTCATAAACTTGAGCGCACCAGGCAGTAAAAGTCATTCCGGATGGCGGCGTGGCTGTCCCGTTATCACAGGCAGCCGCTCTTTGTTCATCTTCAATCCTCTGATCGTTAATCCCCTGGCAGGTAATTAAATAGCAACCCGGTGTCCCGCCGCAACTCCCGGTCAATTTTATCTTAACCGTATTGTCCGAAATATGATTGGTATTGTATCCTTCATCCGGAGTTGAAGCCAGACAGGTTATGTTTTGTCCTTCTTCAGCCAAATCCAAAAAACTTTGCTCATCCCCTATCTGTGTTTCGGCTAAAGTGATGTTGACGATTTTTTTGGCGGAAAAAAACAGGATAAAGATCACTGACAAAACTATCAATATTTTTTTTATCTTCATCATAGTTAATTTATAGTTTTTTTTCTTAAAATAATCAAGTCTAATTTTGCTATACTTATTTTTATGAAAACAAAATCGTATGTTTTTTTGTTTATTCTGTTGTTAATTTTGTTTTTTATCCTCGGCGTCCGTTATGGACAGAAAGTGGAAAAAAATAATAAGATCGTTGATTATATTTTATCTATTACCCCATACCCCACCTATACCCCGTATCCGTCGCCTACAAAAATTGCCACCGTCTCACCGACTTTGAAGATAAAAAAATGAAAAAACTTTCAATTGCTTACTTCGGTTCCTCTTATTTTTCCGCTGATTTTCTGGAAAAATTATTAACCAATCAATCGATTAATCGATTAATCGATACAAAATTCGTTGTTACCCAACCGGATAAAAAGGTTGGGAGGAAACAAATATTGACGCCAACACCAGTTAAGCAGATTGCGAGTAAATATAAAATTCAGACAATTGAGGTAGGAAGGTGGAAAATGGGTATAGAAGCGGGTCAGGAAAATAGAAGTAAGAAGATAGAAAAAAATCCAACATCTAATTTCCAACTTCCTAACCCGTATCCAAACCTATCTTTTATCCTCAAAAGCCTTGATTTGGTTTTAGTATTTGCTTACGGCTCCATTATTCCTCAAGAATTGTTAACTTTACCCAAATATGGCTTCTGGTGTCTCCATCCTTCCCTTCTCCCCAAGTATCGTGGCACTTCCCCGATGGCAACAGCTTTAATAAATGGGGATAAGGAAACGGGTGTGACGATTATTAAAATGGACGAGGAGATAGACCACGGGCCAATCATCGCCCAGGAAAAATATCAGATTTTACCAACTGACAGACGGCCTGATTTGGAAAAGAAACTGACAGAACTTGGGTTTCTAATGTTTAAGAAATTATTAATGAAGGGCGAAGATACTTTTTTTGAGACAATCGCCAGGGGCCCCCGTGGGGGTAAGCCCTTATTAAAAGAGCAAGATCATTCAAAAACAACTTATACCAAAAAACTCTCTAAACAAGATGGTTTCGTAGAAATATCAAAACTCAAAAATCAAATATCAAAAAATTCAGAAGAACTATTAAATCTGTTCCGTGGATTGACACCGTGGCCGGGAATTTGGACTATGGTAGAACCGAGCCGGTTGAGGAGGAGTGAAACGACGGGAAAACCGGGTCGGTTAAATGAAAAACGGCTTAAAATTGTTGATATGGTAATGATCGACGGACAATTAGTTATTAAAAAAGTTCAGCTCGAAGGTAAAAACGAAGTCGATTTTGAGACATTCAATAAAGCGTATAAAGTTTTTTAATTATTTTCTGACAATAATTGGAAGTCTGGGTTTCCCTTTATTTTCAACCAGTACCATTTCCGTCGCCACATAAAGACCTAAGGATAATAGTAAAGATTTTTTTTCATTATTAAGAGTAACATTATATCAAATTATTTTTGATCATCTCTCTGATTTTTTCAAATACTCTCTCCATCGCCCACAAATTATGAAACGTCGCCAGAGTGTAGCCGAGGATTTCCCGCTGTTTGAATAAATGATGAAGATATGATTTGGTAAAATTCTGACAAACATAACAGTCGCAATCAATGTCTACTTTTTCAAGATTATTTTTATAAATTGATTTTGTGATGTCTAATTTATAGTTTAAAGAAGACGGCGAGATTTTTCCTAATTGATAAATTGTTCCCATGCGGGCTAAACGAGTAGGCTCAACACAATCAAAAGTATCAACCCCGTATTTTACCAAATCAATAATGTCATCAATCTGCCCGACTCCAAGCAGATGAACCGGCCGGTCATGAGGCAGATAATCCGAAACCCATTTTACCTGCTCCCTCATTTCGGACTTTGTCTCACCGACTGACACTCCCCCGATTGCCACCCCTGGGGTGTTTTGAGAAACCACAAACTCAGCAGATTTTTTCCGTAAATCTTTATAAGTGCCGCCTTGAATTACGCCGTAAAGGAATTGGAGGTTGGAAGATAGGTTTGGATACGGGTTAGGAAGTTGGAAATTAGATGTTGGATTTTTTTCTATCTTCTTACTTCTATTTTCCTGACCCGTTTCCATCCCAACCTTCCTCCTTCTAACTTTTGTTATACATCTAATAAGCCATTCATGTGTTCTCTCCATTGCTTTTTCCGCATAGTCATGCGTCGCCGGATAATAAGTACATTCGTCGAAGGCCATATTAATATCTGCTCCAATCTGGCGCTGAAACTCCATCGACTTTTCCGGCGTAAATTCAATTAGCGCTCCATTAAAAGTCGACCGAAACTTTACTCCATCCTCGGAGATTTTTACAACTAACGGTTGATCATCTCCACGAACATCAGCTTTTCTGGTAACAGTAGGAGACGAGGTGGAGACAATTTTTTGAACTTTCGAGAGGGGCCCACCCGACTGAAGGGAGGGAAGGGAGAGACTCTCGTGTGAAAAAAATTGCGAAACCGAGTTTCTTTTTGATCGAGCAAGCGAGAATATTTGAAATCCTCCCGAATCGGACATCAACGGAATATTCAACTGCGAATATTTATGTATTCCTCCGGCTTTTTCAATGATACCCGACCCCGGATGGGTAACTAAATGGTAAGTATTAACAAAAGCAGTTTGAATCTTGATTTCTTTGACTAATTCTGGAGTCAATGCTTTGACAGTTCCTTTTGTTGCCACGGGAACAAATGCCGGCGTTTTAATAACGCCATGAAAAGTCATAATTTCCCCTATTCGGGCTTTGGAATTCTTAGAAACATGATTAACTTGAAAAAATTTATTCATAAAAGTAGAAATTATTTCACCTAATATACCTGATTGTGGGTACCGATGTCGACAAAATAAATAGTTCCATTTACAATTTGATATATTACTCTAATATCGCCTGTAACCGAAAATGCTCTTTGATTCAATTTTTTTCCTTTAAGAGGATGATTTTTAAGCAGTGGATTTCTATGATCGTTTTGAAAAAGCTTTGTGCGTTCAATAAATCTTATTTTAATTTTTTTGTTTTTCCCAAAGCGTTTATTATAGTTTTTAATAAAGCCCGTATAAAATTCTATTTTCATTTTAGTTTTTCAAAAAGCTCTTCAAGACTATTTGTTTCAGTAACATTTATCCCTTTTTTAATTTCTTCTGATATCTTTGCATAACGTTTTGCGGCCTTTGGAGATAATCTTTCTTCATCAACAAAGCTAATTTGAACTGTTTGAGTTGAAATTTTTTTTAAAATTATTCTCACCAATTCTTGAAGTGAAGAAAAACCCATATCAAAGGCGGCCTGTTGGGCTGACATTTTCAAATCCTTAGTAAGTGGAATCTGTAAATTAGTTGTATCCATATATATAATTATATTGTTTTGATAACAGATGTCAATGGTCAAATAATCACCATCACATCTCCAAACGAATAAAATCGGAAATTATTTTTAATAGCAATATTATACAGATCGACTAGACTTCTTTTTGTACCCTTAAACTGTAAGAATGCCTCAACTAACATCATTAAAGACGACTTTGGCAGGTGAAAGTTGGTAATCATAACGTCAACTATTTTAAAATCATAGGGAGGAAAGATAAAAAGATCTGTTTTTGAAAGCGAAGACACCTGTTTTTGAGATAATCGCCAGGGGCCCCTTTGGGGTGTGGCGTTCGAAAAAACACGGTGTCGAGCTTTTCGAGCTTCCGACTCCAATGTTCGCGTCACCGTTGTCCCGACCGCCACCAACTTTTTCCCTTTATTTTTATTTATTCCAATATATTTCAATGTATCTCTATCTATTTCATAAAATTCTTCATGTAATTTTTTTTCTTTAATATTAACGTCTGTAATCGGTGCAAATGTTCCTAAACCTACATGAAGGGTAACAAAATATTTCTCGATTCCCTTTTTTTCTAACTTATCAAAAACACTGTCAGTAAAATGTAAAGAAGCAGTTGGTGCCGCCGCCGATGCCAATCGGGCGCCGACTGGTGCCCGGGCAAAAATCGTCTGGTATTTTTTCAGTAAATCATCTTTTGATAACGGGCTTTTTTTCAAATAAGGAGGAATCGGTATTGTTCCGTATTTTTTTAAAAGTGCGAATAAATGTTCTCGGCTGAAATTAAATTCTAAATTAAAAATGTTTTCTTTTTGTCCGACTATTTCCAAAAAATTTTCCTGATCAAAATAAACTTTTTCCCCAACATTAACTTTGCGATCAACCATTACAGGAATAACGTTACCAACAATCTCATTCACCAAAAATAGAGTTACGACTTTTCCTTTTTTTATTTGCCCTCCGAAGCCTTGGCGTAGGAGGGTTACTCTCGCCGGTAACACTTTAGTATCATTCAAAACCATAAAAGAATTTTTCGGAAGATATTTGTCAATATTATAAAAATAATCAAATATTATCTTATCGACAGCCGTGTCATAAATAAAAAGTTTCGATGAATCGCGGGGTACGGCCGGCTCTAACGCTAAATTTTTTTCAGGCAAAAAACAATCGTAGCGATCTAAATCCACTTTACAAACTTTATGAACTTTATAACTTTATAAACTCATTTATAATATTCTTTTACCTGAAAAAGAAAATACATCGAAAGTATTCCGCCGATTACCAGTCCTCCCACATTAAAAGTTAAAATATTCTGAATGATACCAACCAAAGCACTCCAGTAAAGATATGTCCAGGCTTTTTTTGATCGGGAAAATAATCCAGGGATCGCCAATCCTTCAAGCAGTACTATCACTCCTAAAAACAACACATTAATTATATAACCAAAACCTAAGAATGGCCGACCGGTCATCATCCCCCCAACCAATCCCAAAGGAGCTAAAATCGTCCCTGCTCCAAGTAGGGCCAAAACTCCTGGGATACCCATTACTACGCCTAAAATTGCCAAATATGGTGCAAATTTGACAATAATTTCCTTAACATTTTTTGGGAGCTGAAACGGTGCTTTTTTTACCAAATATTCTTCAAGTGTCACTTCCAATTTTCCAAACATTGATCCGAAATCTGTTTTTTCTGTGGCTGTTTTTGCCATAATGTTTTTTGAAATTTATAATATCAAACTCCCTATTATTATAAGAGCCGGGATCAAAAACATCAACCATGCCGGTCTTCCTGATACTGGCACCGGCGCTTTCGTCGGCGATGTTTTTGCCAAGACAATTTCCGTTGGTGTGGCCGTTGGGGCTCCCGGAGCCGTGCAGCAAGAATTATATGACGGATTGGCTTTGCAGGCTTCGGCAAAATCAGGTGAAGTGCAGTAATTTGATCCGTCTTTGGCTTGGACACAGCTGTATCCTGACCGGCAGGGATTGGTGGCATTGTCACAATCTTTGGTGCCGCAAAGAACCGGGATGGGCGTGGCCGATGGACCTGGTGTGTTGGTGGCGGTCGGGCCTGGAGTCCCTGTGGGGGTAATTGTTGGAGTAGCCGTTGGGGTAGGTGTTGGAGTATTGGTTGGCGTCGCTGTAGGTGTTGGGGTATTTGTGATTACTTCCGTTGGCGTCGGCGTTATTGTTGGGGTCGGACTCAATTCACCGGTTGGCGTTGGGGTTGGAGTATCTTCCGGTGGAGTCGCAGTCGGCTGACAGGCATTATCAAATCTTGAGGCATAACATAAAGTTGTTGTTTCACCGGTGTTAAAAACATCTATCTGCTCTACCCCACAGTTCTCACTAAAACAAAACTCTTTCTGATATTGTTCGAGTTTAGGATTAAGAGAACAACCTTCTCCTCCTCCTACTCCATTTGGGCAAAAATAATGAAAGGCATTTCTATATGTCCCCGTGCTTGACTTGAAACATCTTTCCGATGAATCAGTCCAGCCATAACCTTTGCTCATACAATCATTTCGGGTATAAGCTTTTTCTTTATAAGGAAACTTTGTTTTTCCTACATAAAATACGCCAAGAAAAATTATTATTGTTAATAAAGTTATATTGCCGATTAAAAAAAGTCTGTTAACCGGTTTTTTGGCTTTTTTCAAAGGAGTAAAGTTGTCCATGCTTCCTTAATAATAACAGAAATTATTTTATCAATTCAATAAATTTATAAGAATATTTCTCATCCTGATGTTTTTCTTCTTTTACAATTTTAAAATCTGAATAATCCGGGAAAAATGCATCGGCACCGGGAAATTCTTGATTTACCAAGGTTAGGTAAAGTTTATCGGCATATTTTATTCCCTGTTTATAAATACTGGCACCCCCGATTATAAAAACCTCAAAACTTGTAACTTGCAACTTGTAGCTTTTTGCTTTTTTTATTGCCTCTTCTATGGAATTACAAACTATTGCCTTAAAGTTACCATCTTTGCTCGATCGTTTCAAGATGGTAAAATTTAAATCTCGCGTCACAACGATATTCACTCTATTTGGCAGTGGACGAAATTTTTCTGGCAACGATTCATAGGTCTTTCTCCCCATTATGACAATGTGTCCTTCAGTTATTTTTTTAAATCTTTTAAAATCTTCGGCAATATGCCACAAAAGCTTATTATCTTTTCCCAGTTCAAGATTTTTACCGATCGCGGCGATGATGTTTATCATAAGATCATAAGGACTCTCTTGTATAAGGTCCGTCCTAAATGAGGACGGACCTTAATTAAAATCCTCCCACCACCGTCACCTCAGCTTTAATCGGCGGATAGGAATTATAATCAACAACTTCAATATCTTCAAATTTAAAATCATCAATATTTTTTACATCCGGATTTAATTTAATTATAGGAAATGGCTTTGTCTTTCTTTTTAACTGTTCTTTGATTGCGGCAATATGATTGGAATAAATATGAACATCACCAAAAGTATGGACAAACTCACCCGGTTTAATTCCGGTGACCTGAGCAATCATTAATAAAAGTAACGAATATGAAGCGATGTTAAAAGGTACACCCAAAAAAATATCCGCGCTTCGCTGATAAAGTTGAAGATTTAATCTGTTACCTAAAACGTTTAAATGAAACATTGTGTGACAGGGCGGTAGGGCTACTGATTCTTCCCGTGATGGCGCCATTTCATAGATATAGGCCGGATTCCAGGCTGAGACAATTAGATGTTTGCGAAAACGTTGTTTTGGATCTTTTAATTTATTAATTACCCAATCTAATTGATCTATTGTTTTTCCTCCTTGAGCTTTCCACTTGCGCCATTGCACTCCATACACCGGCCCTAAATCTCCATATTTTTCCGCAAACTTATTGTCTTCTTTAATTTTTTGAATATATTCTTCTTGACTAAGTAATTTTTGATATTTGATATTTGATATTTGATATTTGTATCTATCGTACCCCCACTCATCCCAGATATGAACACCGTTATCCACTAAATATTTAATATTGGAATCTCCCCTTAAAAACCAGATTAATTCATGAGTAATTCCGCGTATAAAAACTTTTTTGGTTGTAAGTAGCGGAAATCCTTTTGATAAATCAAAACGGATCTGCCGGCCAAAAACACCTTTGATATAGACGTCCGGATTACCCCAAACGGGCTTCTTCACACCATTTTTTAAAATATCCTTTAAAAGATCTAAGTATTGATATTCTGAGTGTTTCATAAATATTTTAGAAAAAGCGAAGATATCTTTTTTAAGACAATCGCCAGGGGCCCCCGTGGGGGTGTGGCGGTCGAAAAAAACGATATCGAGCTTTTCAAGATTACAACAAATATTTTCTAATTTCTTTTCCCTTTTAGCAAGCGATAAATTTCACCTATCAAATACAGTGACCCGGTAACCACGATTGGCTCTTTTTCTTTCAAAATTTGTTTCCAGGCCTTTTTCAGATCCAGAATAACTTTTATATCTAATTTTATCCGACTTTGCCTCGCCGAAGCTGAAGGCGAAGGCGGGTTCAACTGTTTGCCGATTTTTATTGGATTTTCTGAGGCGTTAATCATATCCTGATTTTCCGTAAAAAAACTCGTGAGTATTATCTTGTGGACGATCGTCTTTAAGATGATTATCTTTAACATTTCCTGATAGTCTTTGTCTTTCTTAAAAGCCAATAAAAAATTAAATTTTTTCTTTGGAAATTTATTAATCAAGGCTCTGATAAATGCTTCCATTTTTTGCGGATTATGTGCACCGTCAAAAATAACGGTTTTATTATTGATTTTTTTTATATCAAATCGGCCAGGGAAATTAGCCATGGCAAAAACTTTTTTTATTTTGTTTCTATTCAATTCAAACTTGTCCCTTTGACTTAAGTAATTGACAACGGACAACGCCAAACCGGCGTTTTCTTTCTGATATTCGCCGATTAAATTTAACCGGAAATTTTTTACCATCTTTGTACGATCGTTGCTAAGATGGTAAATATTATCGATAAATATTATCTCTGCTTGTTTTTTTTCTGCAACTTTTTTAATAACCTTCTCCGCTTTTTTATCTTGCTTAATCGAAATCGCCTGACTATTTTTATTAATAATCATTGCCTTTTGCAAAGCAATTTCTGATAAAGTTTTTCCTAAAATTTCAGTATGATCCAAGCCAATTTTAGTCAAAACTGCCAGTTTATCCGACCGGTTAACGACGTTTGTCCCGTCATACCAGCCGCCCAGACCGGTTTCTATGACCGCATAATCAACTTTTTTGTCATTAAAAATATAAAATGCCAGACCGACTAAAATTTCAAAATAAGTTAATTTTGTGGAGACGAGGCATGCCTCGTCTGTGCGATCAATAATTGGAATAATTTTATTTAAATAAAAAACGAATTCTTTTTTAGAAATATTTTTATTTCCAATTTGAAATCTTTCGGTCACATCTGTCAAATGAGGAGATTGATAAAACCCGACTTTAAATCCTTGTGACACTAAAAGAGAACTGATTAAATAACAGGTTGATCCTTTTCCCGAAGTGCCGGCCACGTGGATAATTTTTAATTTTTCTTGAGGGTTTCCTAAAAGATGGAGAAAATATTTAGCCCGTTTTAAACCAAGTTCCCCGGGAAAAGTTTGCTGATTGCTTTTTGGAATGTGAAAACTTAAATATTTTTCTGCCTGATGAAAGGTTTTTATTTTAAACATTGAAAATTCAATGAAAATTGAAAACTGAAAATTGAAAATTAAATCTGCCTCTCCCTCTTCCCCGTCGTCACCCGTCCTCCCTGCCATTGCCCTTTATACTGTGTCCCACCGCCATCAACCTGATAAAATTGGGCATGGGCAAACCGGCATCCAAGTTCCATCGTCACCGGAATCGGCCCTTCGTTTTTTACGGCAAAGGTTACTTTCCCATGATACCCGGGAGCGATGTTCCCAGTCCGTAAAAACAATCCTGACCGAAACAATGTTGTACGTGGTTTAAAATTAACCGTGATGTTCAATGGAATATTGAAAATTTCCATCGAAGATAAAAGATAGAACTCTCCCGGTTTAATTGTAATTTTATTAACTTTTAATTTTTCACTTTTAACTTTTAACTTTATTTTCGGTGTCTCCCTATGCGTCACCCCAAGAAATGCTTTTCCTCCAACTATTTCATGTACCTCACCAAGTCTTATATCAAATCCCGCCCCTTCGGGGGTTGTCAATTCCCGTTTATCCAAATTTTCAACCAGTTTATTTGTCTTGACAAGCTGTAATAATTTTTTCGGTCCTAAGATCATATGGTGCTATTATATAATAAAGCATGAATCAAAAAGTCTTTGTCTATGACCCAACTTTGAAAGACAAACAATCCTCTGTCCGCGGCATCGGCCGTTATTTGCAGATTTTGAAGGAAAATTTTGGCAACAGTTGGATTTTCACGGATAATATAAAACGGATTTCCGCAGATTCTGTTTTTATAAATCCGTTCTTTAACTTCTTACAAACTCCTTTAACTTTAAGAAAAATTGCTCAAAAACAGATAGCAGTAATCCACGATTTAATTCCACTCAAATACCCTTCTCATTTTCCGTCCGGGTTCAAAGGCTCTATATATATACTATTAAACAAACTTGCTTTGAAAAATTATGATCTGATAATTACCGACTCCGAAGCCTCAAAGAAAGATATTATAGATATGTTACAAGTTATAAGCTCCAAGATAAAAGTTATTTATCCATGCCTTCCCAAAATTTTTTTAGAAATAAGACAGCAGAAGATGGGTGTAGAAACGGGAATCGCGCTTCCAAACCTTCCTTCTAATTTCTGTTTGTACGTCGGCGATGCCACTTGGAACAAAAACCTCGTTAATCTCGCTAAAGCAATCAAACTTACCAATGTCAATTGCGTCTTTGTGGGAAAGGTTTTTGAATCTTTTTCTGGAAAAGCGCAGATGCCTGTTTTGAGTAATCGCCAGGGGCCCCTTGGGGGTGTGGCGGCGAAAAACATGGTATCAAGCTTTTCTAATCTCTGGCAAAAAGAATTAAAAAAATTTTATGAATTGGTAAAAGATGACAAACGCTTCATTTTCGCCGGCTTTACCCCCGATTCTCAACTGTTCAAACTTTACCAACAAGCCGTGCTTAACATCTTGCCCTCACGTGACGAAGGTTTTGGCTTTTCTTACCTTGAAGCCGCCAATTTTTCCTGCCCTTCCCTGCTTTCTGATATTCCGGTTTTGAAAGAAATTTCCGGCGGAAATGCTTTATTTTGTAACCCAAATAATCCCCAAGATATTGCCGATAAAATTAAAGAAATTAATTCTGATAAAAATTTAGGAAATAAAATTGGTATCGTTGCCAAAAAAAGATCGGAATATTTTTCCTCGGAAAAATTCAAGCAAGAAATCCTATCTGTTATATAAGGTCAGACCTTCTTTGAAGGACTGACCTTGAACAGCATCCTCGCATTCTCCGTCGTCATCTCTGAAATTTTTTTAACAGGAACATTTTTTAATTTCGCCACAAATTCCGCAATTAACGGAATATTTTTCGGCTCATTATATCTTGTAGACGACCGTCCACCAGATAGTAATCGGGGCATAAGGAAAGGAGAATCAGTTTCCAAAACCAACATCTCCAAAGGGACTTTTTTGATAAATTCCTGTTTATCTTTTTGGTAAGTTACATCCCCATCAATGCCAATAAATATTTTGTGTTTCTTGGCGAATTCCAAAAGTTCTATGTCTGGCTCGCAACAATGAAAAACAGAAGAGTGGGTAGTTAGTAGTTGGTAGTTGGTAGTTAAAATTTCTAAAACATCTTTTTTGGCTTCACGGTTATGAATGATTAGGGTCTTTTTATATTTATGGGCTAATTTTATTTGCTCTATAAAAAAAATTTTCTGTAGTTCAATAAATTCTTTCTCAATTTTATAATCCGGATATTTTGTTTTCCTATAAATATGGCGGTCAATTCCGATTTCGCCAACTGCGACGACTTTTGTGTTGGATAGTAGTTTAGAAAGCGAAGATACCTCCCCCTCCGGTATCGAGCTTTCTGAATAAATCTCAAACACATGGTGAGGATGGATCCCCACCGCCGCATAAATTCCTTCATATTTTTCCGCAATTTCTATCGCTTTTTTTGATGTCTCAATATCCGTTCCCGGCACAATAATATTGTCAACGCCAACATTTTTTGCCGCTTTTATCACTTCCCCAACCCGCCCGTTAAAGGCTTCAAAATTTAAATGGCAGTGAGTGTCTATCAACATATGTTATATGTTACATGTTTTATGCTATATTTATTATATGACTCTCTTCATCGGTGCTGACCATCGGGGAATAGAAATGAAAAATGCCATCATTGAGTATCTTCATGAAAAAAATATCAGGATAGAAGACTTAGGCCCCTATGAACTTGACCCCTTGGATGATGCGATTGACTATTCCCAAAAAGTCGCCCAGGCCGTCCTGCAAAATCCGGACAATCATCTTGGCATCGTCATCTGCGGCTCCGGTTGCGCCGTCACCATGGCCGCCAACCGCCTAAAAGGAATCAGGGCCGGCGTCGCCATGAACGAAGACCAAGCTCATCATATTAGAGAAAATGACCTTTGTAATATTCTGGCTTTAGCCGCCGACTATACCCCGCTTGAACTGGCCCAAAAATTAATCGACGCTTTTTTGGCATCCACTCCCAAGACCGATGAAAAATATCTCCGCCGGATCCAAAAGCTCGATAGATGAAAATTGAAAATTATTTCTTTAATAAAAAACCTGCTAAAATTTGGGGATGACTTCAATTTATTCAAGATTTTTAGCAAGTGATTTTCTTCCTTCCTCTAAAAAAAACGTGTTAATTTTTTCTATAAGCGCTTCTGATTTTTTTTCTATAATCAATGGTTTTAAAGAATTCAATAGTTTTAAAGATTTTGTGCTTTCGCCCCAAAAACTAAACTCAGAAAATTTAATTCCAAATTTGTCCTTAACCATTTGCAAAAGACTGGAGACGGAAAAACCGCTTTTATTAATAAGATAATAAAGATCAAAAAGGTCTTTTGGTTCGTTTCGGTCAAAATAGGCCAAAGTCTTATTAGCGGCAATGTCATCAAGCGAATCAACAAAAATATTCATATGTTTTTCAAGAGTTTTTAATCGCTTTTTTTCATGATTAAAATAAACGAATTCTATCTTGACCTGTTCTTTTCCTTCGATAGCAAACTGCCAGCGGTCAAATATTTTTACGGCCGGAATTTCCTTAAGATTGAATCTTTCTTTTATCGTATTAAGAAAAGTCGTTAATTCATCATAGGAAAAAGGCTCATCGCTAAAAAAATCAAGGTCAATTGACAGACGGTGATGAAGATAAAAAGCACTTAAAGCAGTACCGCCAGTTAGATAAAATTTTTCTGCCAAAGGAGAAATAGACAAAAGTTTTATCAATGTTTTTTGATTTTCATTAAGATCAGTCATTTTTATACTCCAAAAAGTATTTGATGAGATTTTTTTTGCCAGTATCAATCTTATCTTTTATCAGAGGAAAATATTTTTTAAGAATAGTTTTATTAATACCCTCCAAGTCATCGGTATTGATTTTCCTTACCAAATACCACTGCCATTCCTCCGAAGTTTTTGGCTGCCAGTCTTTACCGATTTTATAGTCCCAAATATTCATAGAAAAAATTATAACATAAAAGTTCATAGACTCGTTGAGGAAAACTTTTTGAAAAAAAGAACCAAGTAAAAAACAATCCCCAAAACCTGCTAAAATTTAGGTATGAATGCTCTTAAACAACTTCCGCTTGACAAAAATATACAATTATTGTATGTTTTATGTATATGAATACTCAAACTGTCAATATCTCATTGCCGAAACAACTCGTAAAAATTATGGACAATTTTGCCAAAAGTCAATTCTCTACTAGAAGTGAACTTATTCGAACTGCTGTTATTAGATATATAAATGAGGATAAAAAAATATTTGAGCTTTTTTCATATGCAGAAAAAAAGGCAAAAAAACTTAATATAAAAGAAAAAGATATTGAAGATATCGTCGACGAAATTCGAAATGGAAAATAATGATCAAAGTTATTCTTGATACTAACATTATTGTGTCTTCGATAGTATTTGGAGGAAAGCCGAGAGATATTTTTTCTTTGGTTCAAGAAGGAAAAATAGAAGCCTATATTTCTTCGTTTATTCTTTATGAGGTAAAAGAAGTGTTAACAAAAAAATTTGACTTCAATGATGAAAAACTAAAAGAAGTTAGACAATTAATTAAGGACAATTTTATTGTTATTTCTCCAAGAATCTCTTTACAAACAATCAAGGTTCATCTTTTAGACAATAAGGTTCTTGAGGCTGCTGTTGAAGCTAAAGCAGATTATCTTATAACCGGCGATAAAAAACACATTCTTCCTTTGAAAAAAATCAAAAACACTAAAATCGTTTCTCCAGAAGAGTTTTTAAAACAACTTTCTGCTAAAATTTAGGAGTGAATTCTTCATGGTATATCGTCATTTTATTCCCGTCTCCATGCCCTAATTCTATATTTTTGTAGGTTATATGAGGTGGACTATTATCAATTTATAATTTACAATTTTCAATAAATTTACCATGACTCAATTTACAAAAAAATACGATTTAGAAGAAAGAACAGCTATGTTTGGTGGAGAAATAATAACATTTTGTAAAAGTATTCGAGAAACAACTATTTCAAAACCGATTATTAATCAGCTTATAAGGTCCGCAACCAGTATCGGGGCTAATTATATGGAAGCCAATGGAGCTAGTTCAAGAAGCGATTTCAGAAATAAAATATTTATTTGTAAAAAGGAAAGTCAAGAAACTAAACATTGGTTAAGAATGTTAGGGATATATGATTTGAGTCTAAAAGAAAAAATCTTACCACTTTGGCAGGAAGCTCAATCTTTAACAATGATTTTCCAAAAAATAACCAGTTCTCTAAATAAACGGGTTTAATCATTGGAAATTAAATCATTGAAAATTCAATGAAAATTGGAAATGGAAAATTGTAAATTATTTCTTTAATAAAAAACCTGCTAAAATTTAGGGATGAGTTCAATGGAGCGGCTGCAAATGCGATTAAGAGAATATTTCCCTTCTCATGCTGAAAAATCTATTAATCTACGGACGGATAGAATAAATGACTTTATTTCAAAATTCCAAAAACTGTCATATTCTTTTGAAGATTTTAAAAAACGGCCGGGGATGGATGAAAAATTAATTCAGGATCAGCTCGTTGCTTATCTTTTTTTTCGGGATGAACAAAGCGCACCGGAAAAACTTCAAGTAAGAATTAAGGCAGTGGTTTCTCTTCTGGAAGGTAATCATATTCATGTGGGAACAGGTGGAGGAAAAAGCCGCTGGATCTTCCCGATTGCCTCTTTAGTTGACGCTATCACTTCACCCAAAAGATCTTCTGCTTTGTGTTCGACCGACGAATCAACTCTCACATCCTTAAATGAAAGACTTAAATATTTTAACGAAATTCTTAAACCGATTACTGGTGAAATTTCATTCCTTGATCGTACTAAAAAAGAAAAAACTGAACAGTTATTCACTGAAAAGTTGAAAAAAGAGATGATGGCGGAAGCTTTATCTGAAGATTCTTATAGTCCGGCTTTAAGGAAAAAAATTCAAAAAAAGTACTGGCACCGTCTTGAAAGTTTAGAAAAAAAAGAAGAGCTAAAAAATAAAACCGAAGCAAAAACCACCATTAATTTATTTACCGACCGCAGTCTTATCTTTGAATATGAAGAAAAAGGCCAAGATTTTCTTGACAATCTTCCCAATGTTTTTTTTGATGAGGCTGATATTGCTTATAACCGGCGCAGTCCTTATGTGCAGATTAACCGTGACCGGTACTATACTGCTGAAGAATTATATGACTCAACTTCAACCTGGCTTATCCGCTATGTCCTGACCCAACAACTTAATTTTGACAAGGATTTTTCTACTGACAAAGACGGATTTAATTTAGTAAATAAAAAAAGAAAAGAACTGCATGAAAACTTTCTTAATCAAATAAATTCTCTTAATCGGGAAAATCCAATCGGCCGCTCAGCATATCAAGGATTGGAAATGATCTATCAATATCTTGAAGTAGCTGATGAAAAAATAAAAAATAAAATTTCGGCAAAATTAATTAATCGTCTCCGGGAATTTGTCAAAGACCCGTCTCAGATAGAAGTTCTTATTGAAGATTCTGTTTTGATGAAACAATTAAGAGAGGAAAAAAATCTAACTTACGCTATCAAAGAGAAAAAACCTTTTGTCCGCGACCCCGATGTTGATCAGTTTTTGGAAGATCATCGGTTTTCCTGGAACGAGGAGATGAATATTCTGGCAATGGAGGGAATTTTTGATTTTGTTCCAATGGAATCAGTTATTAATAAATCATTATATTTCCAAACCTTTGCCAAGTTGTTGGGTAAGCGCCTCCGCTGTGGAAGCGGAACACTTCGTTTTCCTGACGGAGAAAAACAAACAATCAAAGATACTTCCTTTAGCCGATTTTTAAAAGATATTACCGGTCATGAAGTTATTACTTTAATTCCGCCTGAATTTAAAAATTTGCCTGATCCTGAAATTTATAAAAAAGAAGACGAGACGATTAAGGCTTTAATTTCCGGCATTCAAGACAGTGGTCACAATTTAATCATTAGTTATGATTTAGTAAAAAGCCAAGCGATTTATGATAAATTATCAAAAAAATATGGAAAAGATCAAGTTATTTATATTCCTTCCAAGCCGTCAGATTCAGCCAAATTAAAAAAATATCAAAAAGAAGTTGACAAAGCTTATAAAGATCTGGCTGACGGCCGGATAAAAACAATTGTCTCATCCGGCGCTTCTGGTTATGCCGTCAACATTGTTAACAGCGATGGTAGTCCGCCTGATTTACGAATTCTTATCCATAACCTACCCCAGAACCGTTCCCAGCTTTATCAAATTTTAGGACGGCGCCGTGCCCAAGGACCGAACTTCGGTTGGTATATCAGCGAAGAGTTTTTGGATAAATATATTGCTCTTTTTGAAAAGAAAATTAGTAAACTGTCAATTCTTTTGGGTGAGAAAAGCCAGTCAACAATAAGAAACAAACTGATAAGTGCTCCACCTTCGGAAAAGAAAAAATTAGTTTTACAACTTTTGGCTAAATATGAGTCTCTCGCAGTCACCGACGACCAATATCATATATTGTTTGATGAGCTGACTGACCGTCTGTCTGCTCACCTCTCTAAAGACTTGTCAGATAAGGTTAGAGCTTTCCCTTATCTTGCCAATATTATTACCAATGATCTCATCGGCCTGCCTGATAGTTTAAAGAGTTTATTGGCTAATCGGTTTTTAGAAACTAATCTAGACAAAAACCCTCATGATCTTAAAGAAGCTTTTAAAAACTTAGAATTACATGCTCATAAACTACTGCCAGAAATAGCTGAAAACTGGTTTAAAATCCAAGCCCCTGTCTTGTCCAGGTTTTACGAGACGGTTACTGAAGGTGGTTTGGCTTGCCGAATTAAAGAGATAAAAGAAAATAATTTTTTCCCAATAAAAGATAATGAAAATTATGGTCTATTAAGGATGGGTTTATTTTATCAGGAAAAATTTAGAATATTAAATTTGTTGGGAGTGAAAAAAGATGACAGACATTTTCTTCTTTATCCGCCTGATTTTTCTCAAGAAGATCCAATTTTGTTTGATGATAAAAGTCCCATAATAGCTCGTTTGTTGAAGATGAAGCCTGAACATTTCTGCCCAGGTAACAATATAGTCTTTTTGAAAAATCAATAATGATATGATATACTATTGACAGTTGACAATCTATATGGCAATACAAAGACAGATTGAAGCAGCTGCTCAGTCATTTTCTAGAACTGCCTCTATTTTAAGAGAGGCCAGTAGCGGTTTGTTGAGCAGCAAACAACTATTAACATTTCTTGGAATTGCTGCTACTGTAATATTACCTGGTTGTGCGCCAAAAACCGAAACCCCCATTCCACTTACCAGTACTCCTTTTCCATCAGGTGAGACGCCAACGCCAACTGTTGAGCCTCAAAAACCCGATGAACTTAAAACGCTCAAAACCTTGACCAGCCTTTTTGAAGCTGGTATGGATAATCTTGGATATAATTCGATTACTTCGGCGGAAAAACCCGAAGATCCTTTAGTGGCTAAAGCTCAAGAATCGATTAAATCCCTTATTTCTGGCCTTAATGGTGTTGATCCCGATCAAAATTTTGATATTTCTTTCTTCTCCGGTCAAGATCAGGATGGAAAAGATATTACCGTCGGCACCGCCAGTTCCGATCAGTTTGTCTTTCTTTTGACAAGTGATGGAAAAGAAGTGACCGCGCTTCCCGTATTTGATTTAGGATTGTCCGGAGGAAAACGCCAGTTTAGTCCTTTATTTCCAACTAATGAACCCGGAGTCTTTGCCAGCCAACCGTTTATTGAAATTGCAGGAGAAGACGGCAATCAGTCAATCAAGTTTACTTATCCAAATCATAAACATACACTCTCTGGCATAATAATGGATGGAACACAGACAAGCTTTGACAACTTTGTTCTTTACGAAACAATCAGTTCTAACCCGGCCTTAGGTACGGTTGACTATGATCCGAGCTCAAATCACTGGCTGATAAGAGGCGAAGATGGTGGCATTGCTGTCCTGTCTTTTGACATCTATGGTAATTTACAAAAAACCGAGACCAGCGGACTTTCTTGGTGGGATACGAAGACTGATGATTGGATAAAAATAGACATTCTTGATGCCAATTCTCTGCCTCCCCAAGCTCAAGAATATGTCAATACCCTGACCACCCGTCCTGCCGCCGAAACCGAATCAGAGCTAGAAAGAAAATATGATGAGGAAGATAAAAACTTCCATATTTTTCAAAGCCGTTATCTAATTAATAAGATGTCTGAAAACCCGGAGTTTTTAGCCAAATACGGCATAAATATTGAAGCCTTAAATCAGCTTTCTGATGCTGACCTGGAAAACTATGATACTTATTTTTCTCAAATCTTTTTGCCCACGCTTATCATGAACTATGAAAATTACCAAGCAACCGGTAAATATGAGTCTTTGCCTTTTGATCAGTGGATGGTGGAACAGATGTATAAAATAGAAAACTGTGTACCATCGCGTAATGTGGATGGAAAAATAACTTATGGATTTCAATTTGATTCTCCTCTCACTCGCTCTAGTGTTATTGAATGGAGAAAGGTTATAACAGAAGCAATAAAAGAAAATTCTTCATTAGAATTTAAAACAATTATTAATGGTCATTCAATTGATTCTCAACGCATCCGATTTCAGGGCAAGGCGAAGTTCATCAACCTCGGTCTTACGGAACTACCCGGATATCCTAATGTCAAGATTATAATTGGCGGCGCTTTTGATGAAAATGGAAAACTCGTTGTCCAGCCTTTTGTGGTTAATACTGATCGGACTCTTTTACCTGATGGTCGAATTTTACTTCCTACATCGACGAGGTTTGTCAGATCTATACAAGACGAGAGAGATAATTATGATGAAATATCATGGGACTTAGATGAATTAATTAATACTATAGGTAATGTTATTATTATAACACCAGATGACGTTTTTGTACAGTTTGAAGATATCAGTGTACCTGTTGAACAAGCTACTCTTGAGAAACTGATCGTAAAGACTGTTGGTGGCATTGAACTTGTAGGAAAAATGTCTACCGAGGGTCCATCTCTGGAGTTTCAAGATCTTCTTCCTCAGTCTGAGATTGTGCCGACTGCCCCAGTTACCGTCACTCCTCCCGCGTCTCCAACTCCAAAACCTTGATTTATCTGTCTAAATAACCTATAATACACCTATCCTACTTATGAATCTT
>JBBTSP010000060.1:0-1572 GCA_038064655.1 Patescibacteria group bacterium
CTGACAGGATTTAAGACGCTTACGGAAAATGAGAGAGAAGCATGGGGGCTGGTAACAGGGCAAAATGTTTATTTAATGACAGACTCAAGATATATAAATTCGAAATTCGAAACCCGAAATCCGAAACAAATTCAAAATTCAAATTACAAAATAAAACTAATTACACCAAAAAAAGGATTGATAAAACACTTACAGGAAATTGTTGTTGAAGAAAAAATCCAAAGATTGGGTCTTGAGGGGGATGACTTAAAACTAAATGAATTTAATAAATTTAAACAGGCACTGATAAACACCGTTCTTGTCCCAACGGAAAAATTAATCATCAAACAGCGGGAAATAAAAGATAACGATGAGATAGAAAAAATTAAAAAAGCCTGTCAGATCGCCGATGAATGTTTGACTGAAATCGTCAAAACTATTAAAGTCGGACAAACCGAAAAAGAAATCGCCTTTAAAATAGAGTTTTGGTTAAAGGAAAAAGGTTATGATCTATCATTTTACCCAATTGTTGCTATTGACCAAAATTCCGCCGTTCCTCACTACGACACAAGAGGCGGAAATAATGAAAAAGTTAAAAAAAACTCAATTGTCTTAATTGATTTTGGCGCAAAATTTCAGGACTACCATTCAGACATAACAAGAATGATTTTTGTTGGAAAACCGACCGATGAAATGATTAATACTTATAACAAACTTTTAGCCGCCCAAGAAAAAACAGTAGAACGATTAAAAACTGACAATAACCCTGTATCTGTTGATCAGTTCTGCCGCCAACTGATTACTGATAGCCGATTACTATCCTACCCGCATTCCACCGGCCATGGCGTCGGCTTGCAAATCCACGAATATCCAAAAATCTCTTTTACCTCAATTGATATTTTATTACCTGATCAAGTAGCCACGATTGAACCTGGAGTTTATTTAGATAATAAATGGGGGATGAGAATAGAGGATATGGTTTTGATAAAAGAAAACAAACAAATCAAAGTATTGACAAAATTTAGTAAACAGCGATTGATCATTGATTATTGATCATTGGGCAATTTCATTTCTTCCTTCATCTCTATTGTTTTCTCCGCTCCTTTCTTTTTAGGCTTTAAAACATCAACTGTTTCTTCTGCTCCAGCTTTGAGTCTTTCTGTTACTTGTTTTTCCCTGTCTAACAAATCTTTAACTGTTCTGGCTGCTTCAATCTTAGCCTTAAGATAGGTGACCAGCTGGTCTCCGGAAAGATTGTTAACTAAAAATATCGGTAAAATAAAACCAATTTCATCAAGAGCTTGAGCCTTTAGTGCTTTATCATCAGATAATAATTTGTTTAACGTATTGGTAATCAAGACAATATCATATCCCACCCATTCACCACGGGAGCGAAGATTTTCCGTCTTTGGAATTTCTCCTTTTTCATAAGCGTTGGTCCACATTTTTTTTACCTGTTCATATTCATCCAAAGTCACAGCTGGAGAAACGGCGATTACTTCCTCAATATTTTTTTTCGTATCGGGAGTCAAAATTTCGGTCGGCTTTGGTAATTTTTTGAAAATATTTTCCTTTTCAGCAATGTTTATTTTC
>JBBTSP010000061.1:0-2721 GCA_038064655.1 Patescibacteria group bacterium
GATAAAATTATAAAAACTGCTATTCTTTGTAGCTCTGATTCTGATTTACAACCGGCCGTCCAAGAAGCAAGGAGAAGAAGAGTTGAAGTGGTTTATTTAGGTTTTGGATTTCAGCCAAATAAAGGTTTGACTTATACCACCAACAAAACTGTTCTGTTCCGAGACTATGAAATCCTCAAAGCTTGTGGAGTAAAATAATTTATTTAACAGGAACAGACGATTGTGTCTTATTTATTCGTAGCATTGATGCAACACCTCCAACATGTCCAATGGGCATAAACACTGGAACCTTTTTTGCAATGACTTTTTCATCTGATGAATGACAGTTATGTAGTAATATTGCTGCGTGTTTTTTAGGATTATTATATCTTTCTAAAACCTTGTCTATTTTAATTCTATTCCCTTTTTTTTGTATTGGAGTTCCATCTTCAGCTGTTGTTCCATCATTATATTGTTCTCCTATTATTAACTCTGAGCCACCATGTCCGTGAACAATCACTAATTCATTAGCTTTATTTTTTGAAACATATTCATTAAAATCATCCTTCCCTTTTTGATTATTACCAAAAACTTCGGTAATCATTCTTTCAACTTGAGCTGACCTTTGCATATCTGACGGCCTTGGAACATTAAATGTTTCTTGTAACTTTTCATTTTTTGAACTTGAAATTGTTTTTCTGGCTAATACTTCAAGCTGTGAAGGTAGAAATGAATATTTTTTTGTTCTTATGTTTCTAATATTTTTAGGTAAAGATTCCTGAGGAGCTACGTCAAGATAGGTTATTGTATCTATATGATCGGGTATATTTATACCAGAAACATTTTTTAATGCATTTCTTAAAATTGGATAATTGAGTGGAATTGTTAATTCAATTCCCCAAGTTAAACCTTCCTCGCTTGGAAAATCAACTCTTCGACCGGACATGTCTTTTGCCCAATTAAAATAAAGTTTTTTCTTATTGGGGGGGGAATTTTAGAAGCTATATTTTCTGAAATTGGTTCGCTATTTGGTTCTTGCATGTGATTATATTAGTGAAATAAAAATAAAAATTCAATTGGAATATTTCGTCTGGATTCCCGCCTGCGCGGGAATGACACCAAAAAATCCGTTGAATAATTACTGTCTTGTCTGATATAATTATTTTCTTATGAAAGCAAAAATCCATCCAATTTACTTTGACGATGCTCAGGCCGTTTGCGCTTGCGGCAATACTTTTGTCACCGGTTCAACCAAAAAAACCATTTCTGTCGAAGCCTGTTACAAATGTCATCCTTTTTATACGGGCGAGCATCGGTTCTTGGATAGAAAAGGTCGAGTTGATTCGTTCCAAAAAAAGCAAGCTTTTGCTTTAAAATACAAAAGTACATATACCGGTAAAAAACAGAAAAATAACAAGGAACAAAAAAATACCAAATCTTTACGTGAACTTTTAGGAGAATCGTGATATAATATTAAGTACCTAAGATACTGGGTTTCTTAAATTAATAGAGTAAAATAGTTTCCCGGTGAACACCTCGCTTGGCGGGGGATGGTAAAAATATGGTTAATCAAATCAAAAAAAATCAGGTTGAGTTGCTTCTTCAATCATTGACTGAAAGTCCTAATTTTTTTTTAGCAAAAATCGGTAAAACTACTCATCAAAGTCTGGAATCTCTCCGCAAAGAATTAAAAAAAACTAATTCTAAAATTAAAGTAATTAAAAATACTTTATTTGAAAAATCCGTCAATAAAATTGCTTTGAAAAAAACTGTTTTTACTAATCTGAAAAAACAGTTTTTTCCTTTAAAAGAAACTACTGCTTTAGTGACTCTGGGTGAACGCTGGAATGAAGGATTAAAAACATTTTATCTTTTTTCAAAAAAAGATGCATCATTAAGTTTTAAATTGGCTTTGCTTGATAATACTGTTTATCCTGCGGAAAAAGTCCTTCAAATCGCCCTATTACCAAGTCGGGAAGAACTGTTGGGAAAGATTATTGGCAGTATGAAAAGTCCAATGAGTAAATTTGTCTATGCTTTAAAATTTAATACTAATAAATTTGTTTATATTTTGAAACAAAAATCCAAGGAGGTGAAATCATAAATGTCTGATATAAAATTGTCTGAAAAATTACAAAAAATCGCTGTTGAAGTTGAAGCTTTGACAGTCGTTGAGATGGCGCAGTTGGCAAAATATTTAGAAGAAAAATTTGGTGTTTCGGCTATGCCAGTCGCCGCGGCTGCTTCTGCCTCCGCAGGTACTGCTACACCGGACAAGGAAGAAAAAACTAGCTTTACCGTCGTCTTGACAGCCGCAGGAGATAATAAATTGGGAGTCATCAAAGCAGTCCGGGAAATACTTCCTAATTTAGGACTTATGGATGCTAAAAAATTAGTCGAGTCAACGCCAAAAGATTTGTTAACCGATGTAAAAAAACCAGCCGCAGAAGAAGCCAAAAAAAAGATTGAAACTGCCGGAGGGAAAGTAGAATTGAAATAATTTATATTGATATAATGATTGTTTCCAAGTAAAATGATATATGGCAAAAAAACTTGAAAAAACTTCATACGGCGCTGATTCAATTGTGGTTCTTGAGGGATTGGAACCGGTGAGAAAGCGTCCGGCGATGTATATTGGGACAACAGCTCAATACGGAGTCAATCACTGCTTAAACGAAATTATTGACAACTCAATTGATGAAGCTTTAGCTGGTTTTTGTCGTCGAATCGAAATTAGAATTG
>JBBTSP010000062.1:0-4911 GCA_038064655.1 Patescibacteria group bacterium
CTTTTCTATTTAAAAGAAAATAAAATTGACAAATATGAAACGAGCGATGACTTAAACGAAGTGGAAAATGAAATATTAAATATTGCAGAAACAATAAATAAAGACGTTGATCTAAAACCAAAACGAAACTCTTTATGTAACTATTGTGATTATCAGGAAATTTGCCCATTGTTTAGAAAAAATTTATAATACAATTAAAATTATGCCTTTTATTGATACTATTACTGCCGAATTTGAAAAGGCTCGTCATTTTAAAATCGAAGAAAGAACGAAATTGCTTCAAAAACATCCTGAACTAAGAATAAAAATAAACACCAAACCTTTAAGGCAACTTGTTGATTTTTTAGAATTTAAGTGTGTAACGGATAGTTCAATTGCTAGAGATTTAGCTATCAAGGGTTCAGATATTGATGGTGGTTTAATCGTCTCAAAAGATGAAATCCCAGTAGAAAAAAGACTGGCTTTTGTTTCTGCTCTTAGAGAACAGGACTTTTCTGCTTACGATATCTCAGAATATGCGGAGGCAGAGAAAGAGCTAGAACGTTTTACAAGAGAACGTGACGGACAATACACGACCCAAGAAGATTTTGAAACTCTTCATAAACTAGTAGGGAATAAAGTTCAAGCAGAGTGTTCGCTGATAAGATTTTTCTCAACCGATGAAATTGAAGATTTTAAAAAGAATGGTTTTCCTAATGAGGGATTAAGAAGTGCATATTTTGGTTATTCTATAAAATAGATAAAATAATTTATAAACTCCAAACTCCCAACCTCAATTCTTTAGCTGATTTTTCCGCAGATAATAATTCATCCTGATATTTTATCTTTTCTCATAAAGGACAACTCTTGCTAATCCCCATCTTTCACCAGTTCACATAAATTCACAAATTTACAAGTCTGGACATACTTCATTATAAATACTATACTTAATGCGGGTGATAATTAATGTATAAAAAAATCCAAAAAATTCCTTTACAGTACAACTGCCCTTTTTGTAAAAGAGATACTGCATCTTCAAAAAAAACTGAAGTTTTTTACAGGAGTCATTGGATAAACGGATGTTTTGAATGTTTTGCTTTATCTATAAGCGATTCACCTACAATTAGATTCCAGGAAAAAAATTATTAAGAAATCATCTATTTTGTTTCCTTCGTCTGATAAGCTTTCTTTTGCTTCCATGCATCCTTTTTTTCAACTGAAGTTTTGGCCTCTTACTAAAAACTTTTTTTTGTTTATTCATTTTTATAAACTAATGAGTAACATCTAACCTTAACAATTACGACACGTATTGTCAAACAGGAAAACTTAAAATTTTAAATCACCGAGTTTCGGGCGGCAAAGTTAAAAGGATAAAAATATTTTTCCCAATTAGTATCCGTCGAGCAATAAATATTATCGCCCATTATATAATCAACCAATAATTCTCTCATCCTTAATATTTCTTTAAGCGAATTAATATTTTTTTTATTTCTCCAATTGATCGCTCTCCCAACCTCTGCCCCAATGTTGGCCATTTGTTCATTAAAAGAAAACTTATGCCAACGATTAACTAAGCCAACATGAAAAATTCGCTTTTTATTGATTATTTTCATATGTCTATTATAGCATGGCTATTTTTGATAAAATTGTTCTGTGAAAAAAAACGTCATCATCACCTGTTCAAACGAAAAATATGGAGACTTTTTAATCAATCACTGGCTTAAGTCATTAAAAAAAATGTTAATCTTAAAAACCTCGATGTTGTGGTTATTGACTATGGCCTAAATAATTTTCAAAAAACACAGTTACTTAAAGAGAGAATAATTTTATTTAAAGGAATAAAAAAATATCATATTGTCAATAAAAGGTTTTTTGATTCTGCTAAATATCTAAAAAATAAATCTTATGATCAAATACTTTTTATTGATGGCGGGGATACTATTTTTCAGGAAGATATTACTCACGTTTTTAATAAAGATAAAAATACTTTTCGAGTCGTTCCATTAGGTATGAAAGTTCTCTTTTTCGAATGGTTTATTTTTGATAATTTTGAAAAAAAAATTAAAGAAAAAATCTGGAAAATAGTCAAAAACAAGACAGTTATTAACGCCGGAGTTATCTTTGCTCCTTATAATAAATTTCTGTCTCTGTGCAATGACATGGAAAAATTAATCAAAGATAAAGATGCTTTCGGACCTGATCAAATAATATTAAACTATCATCTTTATCAAGAAGGGTTTATTTTTCTCGACAGTAAATATAATTTCATGATGAGTACTGAAGAAAAAGGTTTTATAGTAAAAAAGGGTATTTTTTATAAACCTGGTGGTGAAAAAATCGCTATTGTCCATAATGCCGGACAGATGGATTTTTTTAGACCAATAAAAAATTTTGGTTTTGGAAAAGAGTTTAATCAAATTAAGCACGTAATCTACAATGTCAAAAAAACCCAATACCAAATCCTCTGTTGGTATAAGAAAAACTTTAAAGACTAAGGGCTCGTTCGTCATGCTTAGCGGGACGATTACGGCCCTTTGTGGCGCAGACATGGTGTCAAGTTATTAATGGATGCGCCCTAAATCTTGTAAACCTCAACTCCTTCATGGACTATCTTATCTATTTTGACCCCGACGCTCATTCCTTTTTTTGTTTTATCAATTGATTTATGATTTTCTTGAATTGAGGAAACAACCTGCTTAAATATTTCTTCTCCGCTTCCGTGTTTGACAAACTTCAAAGTATCACCGACGGAAAATGGGGACTTTACTTCGATAATCGCTACGCCTAAATGATTGTAATAATGGGAAATCACACCCACTTTTTTATCTGCCATATCTATCATCACCCCCTACATCAATCATATCAAATTTAGTACCCCATTCCACCCATTCCTGACATTCCGCCTTGAGGCGCGGCTGGAGGATTCTTTTCCGGAAGGTCGGCAACCAAAGCTTCGGTTGTAAGAACCATTGTGGCAACAGAAACAGCGTTTTCAACGGCGGTTCTGACCACTTTTAAAGGATCAATGATGCCGGCTTTAATCATATCAATTGTCTCAGCCGTAGCCGTTGACTCGGTTTTTAAAAGATCAAAACCTTGTCCTTTGGCACTGGCCGATCGGGCTTTAGCAATTAGTTCCCCTGGATTTAATCCGCCATTTTCCATCAGCTTTGTAAATGGTGATTCAATTGCGCTCTTAACAAGTTCAAAACCAATTACTTCATCGCGACTGGCGCCTGATTTTTCGAGCTCTTTTGAATCCATCTTTTGACTAATATCGAGTAAGGCGACGGCTCCACCGGGAACAATTCCCTCTTCAAGAGCAGATTTAGTGGCGGCAACTGCATCATTTACTCTTTCTTTTTTATCTTTTAACTCAACCTCGGTGGCGGCTCCAACATTAATAACGGCTACTCCTCCGGAAAGTTTCGCAAGTCTTTCCTGAAGTTTCTCCCGATCAAAATCAGAAGTTGTCTCTAATAACTCTCTCTTAATTTTTTCAATTCTCCCAGTAATTAATTTCTTATCACCTTTTCCACCGATGATTGAAGTGTTTTCTTTATCTGACTTGACTTTATCAGCTCGACCGCAGTCGGTAACTTCAATATTTTCTAGCTTTTTTCCCAACTCTTCGGAAACGACGGTTCCTCCGGTTAAAATAGCAATGTCTTCCAACATTTCTTTTCGGCGATCGCCAAATCCCGGAGCTTTAACAACCAATGCGTTGAATGTTCCTCTCAGCTTATTGACAACTAAAGTCGCCAAAGCTTCGCCTTCAATTTCATCGGCAATAATCACTAAGTTCTTGGAAACTTTGACAAACTTTTCCAAAAATGGTAATAAATCCGAGACGGCTGTAATTTTTTTATCGGTAATCAAAATGTAGGCATCTTCAACTTCTGCGGTCATCTTATCAGCGTCGGTCGCAAAATATGGTGATGCAAAACCGCGATCAAACTGCATTCCTTCTTTATGGTCAACGGTTGTCTCCAAGCTTTTACCTTCCTCAACTGTTACCACTCCATCTTTACCGCCGACTCTTTTTAAGGCATCGGCAATTAAATTACCTAAATAGGCATCGCCGGCAGAAATGGTGGCCACATTAGCCGCATCTTTTAAAGTAATGGTTTTGGCCATTTTTTTCAGTTCGGAAACAACATAGGCCGATCCTTTCATTAATCCTGATCTCATCACCATCGGATTTGAACCAGCTGTAATCATTTTTATTCCTTGGGAAACAATTGTGCTAGCCAAAATTGTGGCCGTCGTCGTCCCGTCTCCGGCAATATCAGCCGTTTTTGAAGCCGCTTCTTTGACTAACTGAGCACCCATATTTTCAAAAGCATCTTCAAGTTCAATTTCTTTGGCAACCGTTACTCCATCGTGAATAACACTGGGAGAACCCCATTTGCGATCGAGTCCAACATTTCGTCCTTTTGGACCAAGAGTAGTTGCAACCGCTTTACATAACTTATCAACCCCGTCAAGAAGTTTTTTTCGAGCTTCCGCTCCGTAAATTATTTGTTTTGCCATATTTATTTAATTTAAATTTATAATTTTTATTCCACAACCGCCATCACATCCTTTTGCTCAATCAAAAGCCATTCTTCATGACCTACTTTAACTTCATTGCCCCCCCATTTTTTATACAAAACTTTTTGTCCAACTTTAACCACCATTCCACCGCATCCTTTCTCATCATTCTCACAACAGTTTCCATCACAACAATCCTTACCGGGGCCAACGGCCATTATCTCACCGACCTGCGGTTTTTCTTTAGCACTATCTGGAAGAACGATCCCTGAAGCAGTCTTTGATTCGCTTTCAAGAGGTTTAACTAATACATAATCAAAGAGAGGTTTAATATTACCTTTTATTTTTGACATATTAAAAAATTGGAATTTGTAATTAACTTATAATTTTTATATGATG
>JBBTSP010000063.1:0-37132 GCA_038064655.1 Patescibacteria group bacterium
ATCATCGTGTAAAGAATACTGTGAAAAAAATCCGTCAGAATGTCAAAAGTTCGGCCCAGGCCCGAAAGGGAAAGAGGGAGAACGAGGTAAACCGCCGGAAGGGATGAAACAGGAAGAAAGAGAAAAATTATCTCCTCCACAAGGTTCATCTGAATTTAAGCAGCCTGAAGAATTTCGTCCTCCTGAAAATTTTCAAGAACGTCAAGGTCCGCCCCCAAATCAAGGATCTCCTCCACAAGAACAGCCATCGGGTGTATCACCTGAAGTTAAAGGAGCAGCTACAATCAGAAATATAGTAGATAAGTTTCTATATTTTCTTTTTAAAAAACAATCCTGATGCTTCCCTTGTCCCCTGCCACCGGATTACCCTTTTTGTTTCGAAGTGGGAAAAATAATAGTAGCTCTTTACTTTTGTCTAATATTTGTCTATAATATGTCTAATGTTTAAGCCAAATTACACTATTACAAATAAACTTCTAGTAAATATTAAGCGAATCAATCAACTTGTCAATGAGCTTAATTTACACCATTTCCCCCATGTAGTTTTAGTAGAATTACAAAAAAATGCTGAGGAAGTCTCAACCTATGCTTCAACCAGTATTGAAGGTAATCCACTACCACTAACTGATGTTAAGGAGATAATAAAAACAAGACCTCAAAATATCCAAGCAAGTGAACAAGAAGTATTAAATTACAACGAAATATTAAAAGAAATAAATGTAAAGCTCAATAAAGAAATAGTTTTTTTTACAGTCAAATTTATTTTATTTATCCAAAAGAAAGTTACGCTTAAGCTTCTCCCCTCATTTCAGTCTGGACAATTTCGTAAAGACGCTATTTTTGTCAATGATCCAAGATTGCAAAAAACTATTTATTGGCCACCCGATCATAAAGACGTCCAAAAACTTGTTGAAGATCTTGTTAATTTTGTAAAATCAAACAAAAATATTATAGACCCATTGATACTGGCTGGTATTTTTCATAAACAAATGGTCATCATTCATCCTTTTATGGATGGAAACGGAAGAACGACTCGACTGGCTACCAAAATTCTTCTTGCCGAAATGGGATTAGATACCTTTAGTCTCTTTAGTTTTGAAAACTACTACAACAAAAATGTCACTGAATATTTTGAAATGGTCGGAGTCAAAGGGAATTATTATGATATATATTTAAAAATAGATTTTACCTTATGGCTTGAATATTTTACCGACGGAATTATCGATGAACTGCTACGAGTTGAGAAAAATCTTTCTCAAAAAACAATAACTCCTCGAACCCAATTAGAACAATACCACTTGAAGATTTTAGAATTTATAAAACAAAAAGAATTTATTACCGATCGTCAGTACTCAAAATTAGTTAAAAGAGCACGAGCAACCAGGCATCTTGATTTTAAAAAATTGAAAAAACTTGGATTAATTGTGATGAAGGGAAAAAATAAAGGGTCGTATTATGTTTCAAGCAAAAAATAATCCCGTCGATCTTTCTATTTCAAGGTGGGAGAAATAATTTTTGTTGCTAAATTATTATCTTAAAGACGATCGTCTACAAGATAACATATTCATAAATAGAATTAAATTAATTTTGGTCAAAGAAGCTCTTGGGTTTTAGAAAGTATTTTTTTAACATCCTCAATATTATTAACCTGCATTAGTTCGTTTCTCACTTCAGCCGCGTGAGGAAAATCCTTTACATACCAGGCCAGGTGTTTTCTCATAATGGAAAAGTCGCTCTTCGGAAAAAACTCGGTAAATTTTTTGCAGTGCTCAAGAAGAACTTTAAACCTATCTTGCGTGGTTGGAACAACTCCCTTAAATATCCATGGGTTTCCCAAGGCGGCCCGGCCGATCAAAACTCCGGCCAAATTATATTCTTTAATTTTTTGTAAAGCTTGATCACGGCTTTTGATATCGCCGTTGCCAAATATTTTTGTCTTGGTTTTTTTGGCTAAATCCGCCGCGATTCCTATTTGACTCCAATCGGCATGACCCGAATATTTCTGAGTAAAAGTTCGGCCATGAATACAGATAACATCCGGTTCTGCTTCCAATAAACTGCTTATCCATTCTTTTGTCTGGGGAATTTTGTAACCAGTCCGGGTCTTGACCGAAACAGGAATTCGATTTTGAACAGCTTTTTTAACTGATAAAATAATTTCTTTGGCAAGCTTTGGTTGCAAAATTAAACCGGCTCCACTACCCCGATTAAATACGCTTTTATCCGGACAGCCCATATTGATATCGACGCCATCAAATCCTTTTTCCAAAGCTACCTGGGCAGCCTGATAAAAATATTCCGGCTCACACCCGAAAAACTGAGCAACTGTTTTTGTCTTGGTTTTGTGACGCAGCAACATTCGCTGTATGGACTGTTTACCTAAAATTAACCCTTTGACTGATATGAATTCCGTATAGATAATGTCAGGTTTTCCATAAATATCAGTGATATAACGAAACGGAGCATCGGTAATTCCATCCATCGGCGCCAGTCCAATTATTGGTTTTATATTTATTATATGAAGTTTTTAATTAATCTAATTTTTTTACAAAATCTTTTTTTCTTTGTCTTGGATCTAATTCTCTCTTAAGCAATCCATCATCAATATTTCTGTAATCGCCCAACTTTCCAAGGGCAATAATAACAAAAGGATTATTGGCCTTATCAAGATTAAACAATTTTATTATTTTATTTTTATTAAAGTCTCCCATCTGCCGGCAATAATATCCTAAGTGTTGGGCTTGTAAAACTAAAGACATAACGGCCGCTCCTAAATCATGACGGTAATAAGTTTTTTTACCTTTAAATTTTTTGATGAAACAAGCTATTATCAAAATCGGGGCGGTTTTTGCAAATCTATTATATTTTGTTAGACAAGAAATTATTTTGTTATAGGAAGTGTCTCCTTTTTTTGTCCAGTAAAAATACCATGGTTGAAAATTACATCCTGATGGAGCGAAACGGGCCGCCTCGAATATTGAATTGATGTCATCAACACCCGCTTTTTTATCTAAAAAATATCTTGGACTGAAACGATTGGCAATTTCTTTTATGACCGGATAATTTGGTCTCGGTTTTCTGATTTTAATAATTTCCTCGGTTATTGTCATATTTAAAATGGCAATGTTAAAGGCATTTCCGGCCCCCCTTCATCTTCAAGATATTTTTCCCAATCAACGTTAATCTCCATTTTCCCATTTTCATTTAAATAATAAATTTTTTTATTGCTAACTCCATAGTCAAAAAGTTCTTTTGTCAACATGACGTCATCTATACAATATTTTTTCAGCTCTTCCCATTTTCCTTCGCGATAAAAATCGATCGCCTCCAGCCCGTGACCGGTTTTCTTTTTTTCTAAAGTTGCCTTAATCGTATCGTTTAATGATAACCTTTTTCCTAAAATTTTTTTTATGTCATCCAAAATATCAAATGTTTTAAAATGTTTTATATCTCCTGGGTAATATGGTTGAAGAACCGGCAGATCAAAACTGTTGATGTTAAATCCGATTATATAAGAGCTTTTTTCCAAAATTGGAAAAAGATTATTTAGTTCTTTTTCCGTAAAAATTTTTTGTGATTTGTCTCTATAGTCAAATAATCCTAAAACTGTAACGCCAAGTTTTGCGTGTTCGGAGAAGTCTCTAAAAGTATGTTTTGTTTCTAAATCAATAATGACCGGAAATTTTTTCATATTAATTAACTTTTTTTTTCAACTTTCTTTCTTTATAAATTTCCAGTTCCAGTAATCCTGTTTTTGTTAAATTTAATTTTCTCTGTTGGAGGTTGGTTTGGTTAAGTTGCTGTTGATATTTAAAATATAAACTGTCAAAAAATTTCATAAAAATTTCTTTTTCTTTTTTTGATAAGGTTGGAACTTCTCTAAAAAAAAATTCATCTAATTTCCCCAGACTCCATAAACTTTCAATAAAATTTTCATTTTTCAAATCAAAAGACATCAAATCTCCCCTAATCGGTTTAATTTTGAACTTCATCATTTGTACTTCCTCAAACATTTGATTAATTGAGGGTTTTGTAGAAATTATTTTTTGAATTTCACCAAAAAGTGATAGTATATCCTTGGTTGTTTTTTTTCTCATAGTTCGACTTCGTTCACTATAAATATTTTAATAAATAGTTTATAATTATCTTATGTTAAGACAAAAACTTCAAGCTGATCAAGTCACCGCCCTTAAAAGCGGCCAAAAAACCAAACTTGGAATTCTTCGCTTTATTTTATCACAGATAAAGAATAAAGAGATTGACAAAAATCCGCCAGCTGGCGGAGAACTGACAGACGAAGAAACAACAATTGTACTTCGAAAAGTAATTAAAGAACTAAAAGAATCCGTTGAGGCGTTTGAAAAGGGTGGACGAAAAGAACTCGCTGATGATAGTAAAAAACAATTGGAAGTAGTATCTACTTATCTGCCGGCTGAAATTAGTGATGAGGAACTTAAAAGCGAGGTAGAAAAAATCATTAAAGAGAACCAAATTATCTTTGATAATAACCGTAAAGCCATTACCGGAATTTGTATAAAACAACTTAAATCAAAGGCTGATCCGGGAAGGATAATGAAGGTTTTATCTTCTTATGAAACTAATTAAGAATATAGTCTTTCTTTTTCTACTCCTGTTTCTTTTCTCCTCCTTACTCAAAAATCTCTTTAGTTATAAAAGCAAGCTTGATTTTTATCAACAGTTTAAACAAAATTTTGAAAAAGAAAAGAAACGGAATATTGAACTGAAAACTGAAGTTGTCCGGAAAAAAAGCACTGAAGAAATAGAAAAAACTATTCGTAATGATCTTAATCTTTTGAAAGATAACGAAGTGGCTTTAATTATTCCCCTGCCAACTAAAGTGCCCGTCTCAATTACCCCAACCCCTCTACCTAACTGGAAACAGTGGTGGGAGTTATATTTTGGAAAATAATTTCTAACATCAGCCACCTGTCTGGACAAAAGAAACGGACACGAAGATTTTTTTGTAATAAATAAATTATTTCTTACCATCAAGAACTGTTTTTAATGGATGAGTTTTTGTATATTCAGTTCCCCATTCAATTGGATAAACAGGAATACTTATACCATGCGTTTGTAAAATCCCAATTACTTCACTTACTTTATCTTCCGGTACTTCTATATGAGTCAAATTTTCTATAGATATTGGCGTTGGTGATCTCATTTCATGTTTATCAATTAATCTAGCAATTTCTGTCGGTTGAAAAGATCCTTGACGAATTCCAATTAACATTGGATAGTTCCCCTGAATATCTGAAATGCCACCTTTTGGCATATCATATTTATTTGCTCCTGATTTAGTATATTTATCATGGAATTTGCTTGCTGCTTTACCGAAAGCTTCTCTTGTATCTCTATCTAACATTTTCAGATAATCAGGATTTCTATTTATTAATGCTTCAATAGAAGCTCTATATGCCATCGGCGCTAAATAATGAGCCCAAATTAAGCCGTTTTGAGTATGACTAAAAAAACTTTTTCCTTTTTCAAAATGACACTGAGCATACATTAATGAATGTAATCTCACCGGAGATGTTGAAACCGACTGCATTTCTCCTTTTGTAAAATCAAGAACGTCTGTATGAGGAACTAATCCACTTTCTGCAATTATTGTTGACAATACATCTCTGATTTGGTTTCTATCTTTTGGATCATATTGAAATCTTCCAGTCCCATGCCAAGCCCACGCTTTTTCATAGGTATCTTGAATCGTTGGTAGAGTTGTTTTATATTCTGGTCGATCGATTATGCTTTTGTTAGATTTTCCTAATAATATCGAAATTTTAGTTCTTTCAATAAGGCTACGCCGTTGATCGGGATGAATAGATACTTCAGTTACTCGGTTTATCATTATTCTATTAAATCGAAATATTACTTATATATTTTATTTCTTTCATATGTTTACATATTACTAAACTGATCGGACTTAATAATAGATACTTTGATGTATCGATACATCGAAGTAAGCAGATTACTACATGTCTTTCCTTGATATAATTTAACTATGTTAACTGGAGGTCATATAGCCATGTCTTATTTATTGGCTGAAACACCAAAGCTGTTTGGATTAACATTGACTAATAAGGAAATATTAACCGTTATTATAGCCGGTAATATAATTGATTTAGATTTTTTAGTCGGGCTTTTCAATAGTAAAACTGGCGAAGCTCATCATCAAAATTTAACCCATACGCCATTTGGAATTTTGCTGTTATATTTTGGGTGGTATTTATTATTTAAACCATCATTTCTGCTATCAATTTTAATAATTATTTCAATGTTATTTCATCTGGTTTTAGATGAAATAGGTTTTTGGGGTTATAAACTTGGACTTACTAAAATAAAAGTAAACCCTCAAATCAATTGGTTTTATCCTTTTAGACGATTTCCTAAAATAGAAATGATGACAAATAATAAAGAAGTTCTTTGGTTTTATTTATTTAAAGCTTGGCCAATAGCTTTAATGGAATTAATATTAATTATAATTGCACTTATTATTTTCTTTATTTAATTTATTTACTTAACTGACAAACTAATCCCTTCAATGTACCCAAATATTTTTCTTAATAAATCAATACTTCGTCTTGCTCTAATTCTTAAAACTCCATGATAATTATCTTTATTTTCATATTCTTTTTTCCACTTAGTATTTTGAAAAAATGGCTTTGAAAATTGACTTACTGGTATTTTTAGTTCTCTTGACCAATACCTTTCTAATTCTTTAATCTTACTTTTATAAGAAATATTTGCTGTTACACGTAGTAATAAATCTTTTGATTTAATATTGAATGATTTATTTAACCAGAAAATAAAAAACTTGGCGATTTTTATATCTAAGGTTGCCAAACCAACTAAACTATCTTTTTTAAACCCTTCACCCCAATATAGAGCTATTCCAATTAAAAAGATTTCTCTTTTTGTTAATTTCCCTATCGATTTTATTCCTTCATTTTTAAGATTTAATAGCTTTAAACTAAATTCATTTTTCTTCTTTAAATAGTAGTCTAATCTTTTTCCATAAAAAGGATCCGTTTGTCTTTTTCGTAGATTTTCAATTTGACTACTTGTGAGTTCAACATCCCTACACCATAAACTTGCAGTGCTAACTGAAACATTAACAAGGTGGGCTATATTTTTAATACTCTCACCTTTTTTTCTAAGTTTTCTTGCTTTTATTTTTTCTTTTGACTTAGCCATAGAGATATATATTACATTATAGCATATGCGATTTTCATTAACATAAATATTAAAATTAATGTATAATTTACACGTAATTTAACAATACGGGGTAGTGTACGGCTGCACAGGAGGCTTAAAATAATGGGCTCATATGAAAGTAATTTCATATGATAATTGGCTTATAACGGCGAACTCCTAATTAAATAGGACAACGCCGCGGGAATCCTGCTAAAATCAGGAACCTGTAGAGACTGAACGCCAACTCCCGCCTTGAGCGGGGTGAAGACACAGTCCGATACTCCAAGTAATTGGAGAATACAGTTTGCATAATCTCCTAGACCGCGGTTCGACTCCCGGCCCCGTAACATAAGAATTTGTTATAATTTTTTCATGGACAATAAATTTTTACTTTCCATCATCGTTCCTGTCTTTAATGAAGAACAAAATATTGATCCGTTAATTGAACGCCTTATCCCTGTTTTGAAAAATTATCAATATGAACTGATTTTTGTTGACGACGGCTCAAAAGATAAAACTCCGCAATTAATTAAAAAGCAGATTAATAAAAATAATCAAATAAAATTAATTTCTTTCTATCGAAATTTTGGCCATCAAATGGCGTTGGCAGCCGGTTATGAAGCCGCTCGCGGTGACTGTGTCGTTACCATCGATGCCGACCTTCAGGATCCTCCGGAAATCATTCCCCAGATGATTGAAAAATGGCAAAAAGGAGCAAAAATTGTTTATGCCGGAAGAAAAAAAAGGGAAGGAGAAAATTTTTTTAAAAAAATTACGGCAACATTTTTTTATCAATTGATCAATTTTTTGTCCGATACCCCCATTCCCCAGGAAGTCGGTGATTTTCGTCTGCTTGATAAAGAAGTCGTCGCATTCCTAAAAAATCTAAACGAAAAACCAAGTTTTTTGCGGGGACTGGTTTCTTGGGGCGGATTTCCCACTGAGTTTGTTTATTTCAGAAGAGATAAAAGATTTTCTGGAAAAACACATTATGGTTTTTTCAAAATGTTGAATTTTGCCCTTGAGGGCATCACTTCTTTTTCCGTCAAACCGCTCCGAATCGCCACTTATTTCGGATTTTTGTCCGGAATATTCGGTTTTTTGGGAATAATATATGAGCTTATCAGAAAAGCGGTTTCTCCCCAGTCATTTGTGATTGGCTGGGCCGGTCTTTTTACGGCCATCATGTTTATTGGAGGAATTCAATTAATCACAATTGGAATAATCGGCGAATATATTGGTAAAATGTATCAAGAAGTACAGAGGCGGCCAAAATATTTGATTAAAGAAAAAATAAATTTATGAAAGGACTCGGTATTGTTTTAATCGCCATCGGAGTTGCTCTTCTTATGTTCGTCACCTATAACTTTATTAGAGAAAAAAATAAAATGGCTTCACCAATTCCCGAAGATAAAGGAGTGAGGGTCATCTTTGTCACGCCTGCCACTAAATAACTTTATTCTCCCAATTTAAACTCAAACAAATTTGGAGTCTTTCCAGGATTTTTTGGATCTACTTTAGGTAAAAACAAAGTCTGAATTATCGTTAATATTAGGTAGGCGCTGACAAATAATATAAATCCAATCAAGGCAAATTTCAAAGTCCCTTGAGCTTTTTTAATCCGCTCCGCATTACCAAATGAAGTCAAGTAACGGAATGAGCCGACGACAAACATGATAAATAAAACGATGATTATAAAAAATGAAGACATAAAAAGAATGTTGCCAAAGACTATCTCTAAACATTTAAGGGTTGGAATATCATCTACGACACAATTCTCTCCGCCAACGGGTGACCATTCTTTAATTTGAGCAGAAACCGTAAAAAGAGGCAAAAATAAATTAAACACAGTTAAGAGATAATTAGTTAGGCGTAATCAAACCAGGAAACACAATCGGTCTTGTTAAGCCCAAGCCTTGGCCTGGAAGAAAGAAAATATTTTCTATGACTGCAATCACGGCTAAAACAAGAAAAACAAGAATTAGTCCAACTAGTGCGGCCTGAATTTTCTCCCGGGCTTTATCAACCGATTCCTTATTTCCGCCGGAGGTAATCCAAGCTAAGGCGCCCAGTAAAAGATAAATAAGGGCAATCAAACCGGCCACAATAAAGAAAAATCTAATAATAAAAGTTAAGACTACATTAAATTCAGGAACAGCAAAACCTAATTTAACCGGAGCATAACTAATGTCTTGTGCCATGACCATTAAGAAGTTAAACATATGGAAAAAGTATAAAGAATTCATTTTCCGATGTCAATGCCTATTCGTCATGCGACCTAAATTGCAAAGCTTCGGCTACATAAGATGCTTCTATTTTTTCTTTTCCGTTTAAATCGGCAATCGTCTGGCTGATTTTAATCGTCTTGAAATAACTCCGAGCTGATAAATACAGTTTGGAAATCGCCTGTTTCAAAAGACTGACCGCATCGGGAGTTAACTGGCAGAATTTTTTTATCTGGACCGAGGACATTTCTCCATTGGTAAATATTTTTAATCCCTTAAATCTTTTCTTTTGAATTTCCCGGGCTTTGACTACCCGATTTCTTACCTTTTGACTGGACTCGCTCAATATCGTACTGGTTAATTTTTCCTCTGATACCGAGGGAACATCGATGTGCAAATCTATTCTGTCTAAAAGCGGGCCTGACAATCTTTTCCTATATTTTAAAATCGTTCCCGGCAGACAATGACAGGGCTTTTTTTCGTGCCCAAGATAACCACAGGGACAAGGGTTAGATGCGGCCAATAATAAAAACCGTGAAGGAAAAATTAAAGTCCCTGATGCTCGTGATATTGTGATAAACCCATCCTCCAAAGGCTGTCGAAGGCTCTCAAGGGTCGCCCGGGGGAATTCGGGAATTTCGTCCAAAAATAAAACTCCCCGGTGAGCTAAGGAAATTTCTCCTGGACTAGGATTTGAACCACCACCAACAAGACCAATTCTAGATGTAGTATGATGAGGGGAACGAAACGGCCGGCTGGCAATAAAATTTTGGTTATTAAGTAATCCCGCCGCCGAATAAATCTTTGTCACTTCAAGAATTTCCTCTTTTTCCATGGCCGGCAAAATTGAGGGAAAGGCTCGTGACAGTAGAGTCTTTCCTGTTCCGGGCGGGCCCTTTAAAAGTACATTGTGAAATCCGGCCGCAGCGACTTCCAGCGCCCGTTTGGCTGTCTCCTGTCCTTTTATATCCTCAAACAAATAATCATATTTTTCTTCTTTTGTAAGACTGATAAAATCCCGATGGGGAAAAGGTGGAATTAATTTAATTTCATTCAAATGCAAAATCAAATCAATAAGACTGTCAACCGGAAAAACATCAATTCCGTCAACTAAAATTACTTCATTTAGATTTTCTCTCGAAACAAATATTTTTTTGATTTTTTTTGATTTGGCTAAAAGAGCGATCGAAATTGCCCCGGGAACCTTCCGGACTTCCCCTTTCAAAGACAGTTCTCCAAAAAAAAGACTGTCCGATAAAATTTCTTTATTGACCGTTCCGCTAGCCGATAAAATCCCAACTGCCATCGGAAGATCAAAGGCTGAGCCGACTTTTGGAATATCAGCCGGGGCTAAATTGACGGTAATCCGGGTATCGGGAATTTTGAAAGATGCATTATTTATTGCCGCTCTGACTCTTTCCTTTGCTTCTCCGACGGCTTTGTCCGGTAAGCCAACGATGGTAAAACCGGGAAAACCTTTTGAAGCCACATCCACTTCAACCTCGATTAAAATTCCATCTAACCCAATGACCGTGCCGGAAAATATTTTGGATAACATAATTCGTTTATAATTTTATGAAATATTTTTGTCCACCGCATATAACCTACAAAAATACAGTTTTAGGGTGTGGAAACGGGATAAAAATGACGATAGACCCTTCTACTTCACTTCGGCTCCGCTCAGTGCAAGCGTTCAGGGTAAATAATTGCGATTGACATTAAAAATAGCCCGTATTAAGATATGAATCTATGGCCGTTGCTCACCTTGACAAAAATAATTTTGGAACCGAAGTATTAAAAAATAAAGGAATTGTTTTGGTCGATTTTTATGCAAGCTGGTGCGGTCCGTGTAAAACGACTGGCCCCATTATTGAACAGCTGTCCGAAGAGATGGAAAATGTAAAATTTGTGAAGGTCGACGTTGATCAAAATCAGGAGTTAACTTCTCAATATCAGGTATTTTCTATTCCGACTTTTGTTATTTTTAAAGATGGACAAGCGGTTGGTCAATTTGCCGGAGCCATGGGTAAGGAAGGGTTTTTGGCGGAAATAAATAAGGTAATTTAATTACTGTTTTAACACCCGAATCACATGCCCGTGCACTATTTTTAATCCAAGATGAGCCTGCGCAAGAATATATAGGGCAAATGTAGCCAGCCAACGGAGAGATGAGGTGATGGGTGCTTTTTGACCAACAATAATTTTTTCGTCACTTAAAGGCAATTTAATATTTTTATAGCTGGGAAATTTTGAATGAGACACTGCTTGCAGGCCTAATTTTTTTAAATCCGGCGGCAGTTCAATCGTTTCCGCGCGAGGACTGATAAACGGCCTAACCTCTTCCTCTACACTATCCTCTGATGGTTCTTTTATTTCAAATTTTTCGGCAGATAGCGGTTCTGCTTCTTTTGGTAAACTAATTTTTTTATTTTTTTCCAATAAATCATCAATAGCGGTATAATTTTTTTTTGACATAATTTGATTATAATATACTTATGATAAATTGTTTTTTTGAAAATAATGATAAGGCATTGCTTCGTCACATAACGGTTAATGCAATTGTTATAAAAGATAATCAAATCCTTCTTGGAAAAAGAGGCACTCTTGATGGAAAACCAATCTTAGAATCAGGAAAATGGGGTTTGCTTGGAGGATTTTTTGGTAGAGATGAAAATCTCATTCAAGCTGTCAAGCGAGAAGTAATGGAAGAAAGCGGCTGGGAAATAGAAAACTTACAATTTTTCCGAATTAATGACAATCCTAATCGACCAAAAGAAGATCGTCAAAATGTTGACATAATATTTATTGCTAATGCAATTAAACAAATAAAAATTTCTGATGAAGAAGTAACTGAAATGCAATGGTTTGACTTGGATAAACTGCCGGCAAAAGAAGAAATCGCTTTTGATCATGGAGATAGTTTGGAGCTATATAAAAAATATCTGAAAGAAAAGTTTCCTCTTCCGGTTTTGGGATAAATTTTCACTATTTATGTCACTTTAATTAATTAATTAAATGTAGTATTGTTGTCCACCGCTTATAACCTACAAAAGCATGAGTTTAGATTGTTATGACAATTTATTATTGAGATTAGATAGGAAGCTTCGCAAGAAGTTTTTTAAAGTTAAAACCTGATAAAAATTTATATCCGTAAAAGAATGAGAAAGAATAAAATAAGTCAGAGATTAGAGTGTTTCGAAAAAATGGAACCCCAAATCCATAACTTTGCATTAAGCCACTTAAATTTTTTTGGTACATCGTGCCGGTGGCCCAAACACCAAAGTTGGTAATCAAAAAAAATAAAACCGAAGAAATTAGACTGGTTGCAAATATTGACTGCCATTTGTTATTTTTTATTAACCTTCCAATTAAGGCAATAATTATAAAACTCACATAGACATAGGGAATGGTTTTGTGAAATCCCAAAAAAATATCGGAGACAAACATGGCCGCCAAAGGAATTGACAAAGCAATTTTCTTTTTAAAATGAGATCCGGAAAATAAAGCCAGTCCGCCAATCGGCGCAAAATTTGGCGCATGAGGAACTAGACGAGTAACAACGGCCAATAAAATTATTAATAATTTGCTAATTTCCATTCTATCTTATCTCCTTCTTTTAATTTATAACTCCCTGCTCCAACCTCAGCCATTTTACCATTTACATAAAATGCCCAAAATTCTTTTTTAGAATTTTGAGCCGCTATGCCGTTTATCCCTATAATATAGGCATTCTCTTTTTCACCCTTTGTCACGATATCAGCTTTTTCTCTGGTAAAATCTAAGGCTGTTTTACCGACAATAATTTCGTGCTTAACAAAATCGGCCTGGCCAACTATTTTTAAATAAACGGTTATTTTTTGCTGTTGAGCAATAAATTTTTTTGTTGACGATAATTTGTTTTGGTAAAAAAAATATCCAAAAACAACTACTAAGGCAATTAAAATAAAAGTGGAAAATTTACAAAACGATTTCTTTATTTTTCCCATAATTTCGCGCCATAATAAATAATAAATCTGAAAGGCGGTTAAGATATTTTATAATTAAAATGTTGCTTTTGAATTCTACCATATTTCTTTCTACCCGACGACAGATTACCCGCAGAATATGAAACCACGAAGATATTTCATCTCCTCCCGGTAAAATAAATTTATTCAGTTTGGGAAGTTTTTCTTCCGTTTCATCAATTATTTTTTCAAAAATTGAAACTTTATTTTCCAAAAATAATAAATTAATTTTTGTCCCGGATAAAAATCCCATTATTTTATGAAGATCTTTTTGAATATCAATGAGTAGTTGCTTATCCTTTTTGTTATTTATTTTTGTTGCAGTTAATCCAATGAAGCATGTTAATTCATCTATTGAACCATAAGTTTCGATTTGGCAATCAGCTTTGGAAACCCGTTTACCGCTATATAAACCGGTCATCCCTGAATCGCCGGCGCGTGTATAAATAGGCATATTAGCATTCCGAATACCCGCATCCATAACATTTCTTACAGCCTTCTTGATGAACTAAGGTTACTTCACCACATGCCGGACAGATATCAAAAGAGCCATTATGAGCAGTCATTGCCTGCGGTTGGATTAATGATGGTTGGGTCGTTGCCGTCACCAACTTCGGATCTTCTTTGACCGGTTCATCACTGGCTCCATTGGATTTTCTTGCCTCGCCGTTTAATCCGTAGTGCATTGATAATACTTTGGCAACGGCATCAGGTAAACTCCTTATCCTGTCTTTTCCAAATCCCATACTCCGTGCTCCCCCAATTCCCTGCAGTTGGGTTATTATTTCATTTAATCGATCTAAAACTGACAGATGAGAAGAAAAGCGCAGAGCCACTGAAATCATTCTCCCTAACCCTTCGGCCATTGCATAGACATCACTGCCGGCTTTACCGACGTTAATAAATACTTCCAAAGGCTCGGGAGGATTTCCTCCATTGGTATTTATCGTGATAAAAGCGATCCCAACCGGAGTTTGGATTCTGTAAGTTGAACCGTGGACGACCATTGGTCTTGGTTTAACCATGTAGGAAGAAGGAGGACAAACTTCTTGTTTGTTGGATGCGTTTTCGGTAGTCTCGGATTTTCGCTCTAAAACACCTGGCCGAGAACCATCTCTCATATAAGCAATCCCCTTACAGCCAAGTTTATAAGCCAGATTATAAAGTTTTTTTACGTCTTCAACTGTGTGGGTTTTTGGCGCGTTAACTGTTTTTGAGATTGAAGCATCAACATACTTTTGAATTGCCGCCTGAACTTTGACGTGGTCTTCTGGAGATAGTTCATTGGCCGAGACAAACCAGTCGGGTTTTTGTAATTTCCTTTCTTTAATTTCTTTTTCGTGTTTTTTATACCAAGCATCATAAAGATTATGACGAATAACATGATTACCCAATCTATCATGTCTGATAAATTCAAACTCATAAACCGGCTCAATTCCGGATGTAGTATCTGCCATCAAAGAAGTCGATCCGGTCGGTGCCTGCATTAAAAGCAGGGAATTTCTTATCCCGTTTTTATTAATGGATTTTTTCACATCATCCGTCAACTCACTGACAAACTTTCCTTCAAGATAAAGTTTCCGGTTATATTTGGCAAAACTGCCTTTTTCGCGGGCAAAAACCGACGAGGCCCGATAGGCTTCATCTCTAATTAGTTTATAAACTTTGTCAATAAATTCGATTGATTCAGGCGTCCCATAGCGAAGGTGTAGTTTTATCAAAACATCGCCCAATCCCATTGTTCCCAAGCCAATTCTTCGCTCTCCCTCAAGTTGAGTTTTACGAATACCATCAAAAACGTAAGGGTCCATATCAACCACATTGTCCTGAAAACGAACAGCTGTTCTGACAATTTTTTTCAAAGAAGTAAAATCAAACTGACCTTTTTTGTCAATGTCTTTTCCTCTCACTAAAGCTGACAAATTTATTGATCCTAAATTACAAACTCCCCATGGCGGCAATCCTTCCTCTCCACATGGATTTACACAAATAATTTTGTTCCAATAATAATTGTTATACAGTTTATTGTATCTTTCCATAAAAACCACCCCTGGTTCAGCTGATTTCCAGGCCGCCGTCGCCACCAAATCCCAGATCTTTCTTGCCTTGACAATTTTATGGACAATTACTTTCTTTCCTAATTTTTTCCAGGCCTCCATATCTCCGGTCCATTTTTGATCGTATTCAGTATCTTTGATGTCCGGAAACAGAAGCGGCCAGTCTTTATCTTTTTCAACTGCTTCCATAAAGGTATCGGAGATGCAAAGAGAAAGATTGGCTCCGTTGATTTTATTTAAATCCTGTTTTACAGTAATAAACTCTTCTATATCGGGATGCCAGTCCCAAAGCATAAGCATTAAAGCTCCCCGCCTTGTCCCCCCTTGTTGGATAATGTCTTTGGTGGCAACCGAAAAAAGTTCGGCCCAATTGATCGGGCCGGAAGAAAATCCATTAACTTTATTAACCCTTTCACCTCGAGGCCTAAGAGATGAGAGATTAATTCCGACGCCGCCACCTCGAGCCATAATCTCCACCATTTGACGTAATGTTTCAAGAATTCCCCCTCTTGAATCGGCCGGAGACGGAATGACAAAACAATTGTAAAAAGAAACGGCAAAACCAGTACCTGCTCCGGATAAAATTCTTCCTCCAGGTACATATTTAAAACCTTTTAAGACGGAATAAAATTCTTTTTCCCACTTCTTTTGTCTAGGTTTTTTTTCAACCAAAGAGACTGCTTTGGCAATCCGTGACCACATTTCTTCGGGTCGTCTTTCCATTGATTTGCCTGACTTATCTTTTAAGGAATAACGATCCGAAAAAACCTTTTCTGAAATTCCTTTTAGTTTCATACTATTTTTTTTAACTCCTCTTCAAAATCATCCAGATCAACAAAACGTTTAAAAACTGACGAAAATCTAATATAGGCAACTTTGTCAATTTTTTTCAGACGTTTAGCCGCTAAATTACCAATCACCTTGCTTTCTATTTCCGTTGTGTCTTTTTCCTTTAATTCATTTTCGACTTCGTTGATTATTTTATCAATCGCTTCCACTGTAACTATGGTTTTTTCACAAGATTTAAAAAGTCCTTTTTTCAGTTTTTCTCGATCAAATTTTTCTCTCGTTCCATCTCTTTTAATGACTATTATTGGTGATTCTTCCACCCTTTCATAGGTCGTAAATCGCTTGCCACACTTTGGACAAAATCTTCTTCTTCTAATGGTTGTTCCATCTTCAGAAACTCTTGTTTCAATTACCTCGGTATCACGGTGTTGGCAAAAAATACAAAACATATAGTGTGATATAAAATTTAAAACACTACCTGGCAGTTTTCAAGAGGTCTAAATATATCAAAACCATATCAACCTGCCAACTGGCGGATTATTAGCCTCAAAGTATTTTTTCGATTAAATTATTAATAAAATCTTCTTAAATCTGTGAACAAAACATTAGAGTTATCACTGTTATAATCATGATAAACCCTCCGACTCGGAGGGTAAACCCTATGTTCCTCAAAGATCTGTTTTTCCCAAAATTTTGTCTTGGCTGCGGCTACGTCGGTGCCTATCTTTGTTCTTCATGCCAAAACAAGTTGAAGCCTATTAGCCAAGATGTTTGCCTATATTGTAAAAAGACTTCTCTCTTCGGCCTAACCCACCTGAGTTGTAGAAAGAATTTTAACGTTGATGGATTGATTTCTTTATATTATTACAACCCCATATTAAAAATTATTATTAAAAATATTAAATACCGTCTGGCCACCGAGGTTTGGCAGGAGTTTTACAAGATTATCCGCCCAGATGAAATTGAAAAATTAGGCTTCTACAAGAAGCTGTCTCTGGATTTTGTAATCCAGCCAATCCCATTAACAAAAAATAAATATAATGAGCGGGGCTTTAATCAAGCCTTTTTAATGACTAAGTTTTTTCAGGAATTTATTAACTTCCCTATTGTTGATCTTCTCGTTCGAAAGAAGGAAATATCGGCACAGGCACAAACGGGAGATAAAAGAAAACGTTATTCAAATATTAGAGGAGTATTTGCCATTAATAATGATCGTAGGAGTGTGATTCATCATACTCTTGAAATAATATTAATTGATGATGTTGTCACTTCTGGATCAACCATTAAAGAAGCGGCTCGGATTTTAAAAAAAGCAGGAGTAAGAAAAGTTTACGTTCTAGCTTTGGCAAAAGGATGATATAATACACTGTATATGCCTCAAAAAGTTGAAATCTCTTCAAAAACAATTGTCTTTACGGTCAGTTTTATTTTATTGCTGGGAGTTATTTGGCTGATCAAAGATCTAATTTTTTCACTTTTTATTGCTTTTATAATCGCCGGGGCTTTGCGCCAACCAGTGAATTATTTGGAAAAGAAAAAAATTCCAAGATCTCTTGCTTCTATTGTTATTTATTTTATCTTTATCTTTGTTATTTTTTATTTGTTTGCCCTGATTATTCCTCCTTTAGTTGGTGAAATTATTGTTCTCTTTAAAAACCTGCCAAATATCATCTCAAAAGTTTTCCCTAACGCATCTTCTATCTTCAATTTCAATTTTCTTTCTAATAACATACCCAGCTTAGCTAACGAGACTATTAGCCTTATTAGGTCCGCTTTTTCAAATGTTATATTTATTACCTCAACGTTATTTTTCGGTTTTTATTTTCTTTTGGAAAAAAACCTTGCTCAAAGATTATTGGGAAATTTTTTTGATGATATTGAGTTAGATAGAATTAATTTAATATCTGAGCGGGCCCAACAAAGAATGGCGGGATGGTTTTGGGGAGAAATTATTTTAATGATTGCGGTTGGTCTTCTGACTTATATTGGATTAAGTTTCATGGGAATTAAATATGCCCTCGCCCTGGCTGTTTTGTCCGGGCTGTTAGAAATTGTTCCCAATCTTGGTCCAATTACCGCCACTGTCCCTGCTTTTTTTATTGGTCTATCCCAATCATATTTTTTAGGTTTATCCATGATTGGTTTATATCTTATCGTTCAACAACTGGAAAATAATTTAATCGTTCCTATTGTTATGAAAAAAGCTGTTGGAATCCACCCGATTATTACTCTGATTGCTCTTGTTATTGGTGGAAAATTAGCTGGAATCATGGGGGTTTTATTAGCTATTCCTACAACTATATTTATTGAAACAATTCTTATTGAATCTCAAAAAATTCCAAAAAAGTAATTCTTGCGTTTTATCTACGGTTTATGCGCGGGAATTATTTATTAACATATACCATATGAGAATAGCAATTCTTGGTGGAGGGATTACCGGATTAACCGCTGCTTATTATTTAGCAAAAAAAAATCATCAGGTTATGGTTTTTGAAAAAGAAAAGATACTCGGTGGCCTTGCGTCTGGTTTTAAACAATCAAGCTGGAATTGGCATTTAGAGCGTACCTATCACCATTTATTTGCCAGTGACTCGGATATTTTAAATTTTGCCAAAGAAATTGGGTTTAACAAAATATTTTTTCGTTCTCCCGAAACTGCTTCGTTGTTTGATAATGAAACAATTCTCCCCTTAGACACGCCTCTTGATTTCCTTAAATTTCCCTATTTGAATATTGTTGACAAACTTAGGGCTGGAATTATAATTGTTTTTCTCAAACTATCACCTTTTTTATCTGTTTATGAACAACTAACGAGCAAAGAGTTTTTGAAAAAAACCATGGGGAAAAAAGTCTGGTACATCTTATGGCAACAGCTCTTTCGGGAAAAGTATGGTGATTATGCGGAAATTATTTTAGCTTCTTTCATCTGGGCTCGGATTAAAAAAAGGACGAAAAATTTAGGTTATATCAAAGGTGGATTCCAAACATTTATTAATTATTTAGAAAAACAGTTAAAAGGTTTAAAAGTTAAAATATTAAAAAATACTTCGGTAGAAGAGATAAAAAAACAAAAAGATAAGTTTGTATTAACCTATATGAAACGGCCGTCACGAATAGGTAAGCCTGATTTTGATCTGGTGATTTCGACTTTACCAACTCCAGTATTAATTAAATTAACAACAAATGTTTTTTCAAAAAATTATCTTAGCCAGTTGTTAAAGATAAAATATCTTCACGCTTTAACGTTAATTTTAGAAACCGATAAACCAATTTTTGATAAAACTTATTGGCTTAATATCTCCACTCCAAAAATTCCGATTATGGGAATTGTCCAGCACACTAATTTTATTGATAAAAAACATTACGGAAATAAATACATTGCCTATTTGGGGTGGTACGTCAAATTAGAAGATAGAAGATGGAGGATGGGGGATAGAGAATTAGTTGATTTTGTACAACCTCATCTCAACAAAATTTTCAATTTCCAATTTTCAATTTTCAATCAAATTCAAAATTCTAAATTCAAAATTCTAAATTCCTACGTTTTCCGTTCTCTATTTGCCCAGCCTATCTTTGATAAAGAATTTGTGAAAAATAAACCTGATTTTATTACACCAATAAAAAACTTTTTTATCGCCAACCTTGACATGACTTATCCCTACGATAGGGGAACCAACTACGCCGTCAAATTAGGCAAACAGGTGGCTGAGCTGGTATAATTTATTCGTTTATGAGAAATATTTTTATTATTCATGGTAGTTACGGTTCTCCCTATGAAAATTGGTTTCCTTGGTTAAAGAAAGAATTATCAAAATTGGGTCATCGAGTTTTTGTTCCACAATTTCCGATTCCACCTCTTGATAAAAGAGATCCTGCTTACGGAGGTCATAATCTTAATGAATGGTTCAAAACGATAGAAGATTACAACAAATATATTGATGAAGATGCAATTTTTATTTCTCACTCGCGAGGGTGCATATTTACTTATCGTTTTTTAGCAAGATTAAGGAAACCTGTTTCATCAGTCTTTTTAGTGGCTCCTTGGATTAATTTTACTTGGTATCCAAAGGGTTGGAAGAAAATTGATTCTTTTCATAAAGAACTTTTTAATTGGATCAAAATTAAAAAGGGAGCTAAATACTTTGAAGTTTTTCAATCAGACAATGATCCTGTCAAAATACCCGTTAGTGAAGGGAAACAAATAGCTAAAAATTTAAATGCTAAATTTGTGCTGGTAAAAAATGCTGGACATTTTAGTACCTATTATGATAAGAAGTTTGTTGAGTTTCCCTTGCTTTTAAAAAATGTTGAAGATTTTATTAAAAAAAATTCTTGATTTAACATTTGGGAATTTCCTTACCTTTAATAGGACATATTTCCAATAGTATATGGCGTGGTCTGGTATGTTCACCGTTGCAAACTGGGCATTGAAATTTTAATAAACCATATTCATCTGAGTCTTTGTCATTGTTTTTCTTTAAAATATCTTGAATTGAAGGTGTTGATAATCTATAATTAGTTGATAATGGATTGGTTTGTTTCATACTGGCCAGTGGATCAAGATCGTTTTCGTTAATATCATTTCCACCACAACCTCCACCCAAAGGCATTTTTCCATTTCTACTATAAATAGAAAAATAATTTTGTAGTTGATTTAAATAGGCTTCTCCAACATTACCTTTCTGAATCATCTCAAATGATTGTTGATAATCTATTTTTATTTTTGGTCTTATTTCTTTCATCCAACCCCGTCGCAAATCGTAAAGAATATCGGACAATACAAATTTTTCGTTATGAACATTTTTGTAAACGGAAAAATCTTCTAAATAAGAAATCCGTTCCAAGTAAATCAAAAAGTCGTCAAGATTCCAATTACTAATAACCGGTCTCGTTAAAAAATATTTTATTTTTTCAACCTCATCATTAAAACCTCCATAATTCATCTTCTTTCCTAAAAAAGTTGATAATACTTTTTTTTCTTGTTCTTTTGAAACGGAAATTGCCATAGCATCAACTTGGTTATCATTTTTACCAACTAACAAATATAGCTGACCATCTGGATATGGCTTTACCTTGTCATATTTTGTTCCTTTTTTAAAAGCAACTTGCCCTGGTGGACTATATAAAAATACAATTTGTCCGGGATAAAACAATGCTTTTCTGATTGCTTCTTTTGTTCCCATCAAAGATAGTCCATTTCGCTCTTCCGGATCAACAAAAAGTTTTGCCCGTTTTTCTTTATCAAGATAGATTTCTTCATTATCAACAAAATATGAGTAGACATTAGAAACTGGTCTGTCTTCAATAACGTGTAATGCGTGAGATTCCATCTGTTGAGAAAAATCCCTTAACGAAGAAACTTGCTCTCGAGGATTAAATCCGAATTTTGCTAAAGATTCTGCTTCACCAACAAAAGCATGTTGCTGTAGTTCTCTTAGTGAAATCATAAACGTCCCTGCTCGGGGTAAACAAGCTTTGGTTGGTCTCGGACTTCCACGACTTTAGTCGTGATTACCGTTGCGGCACAGTGGCTGATTTTCACAGCCTTCCCATGACCAAAGCTAAATAATAAAACTAAATTTCTTTTAATTTCTTCTTAAAATAATCAACATAAGGAACGGTTGCAGGATTTTCTCCATAAAGAAACGATAGATACATTGTTAAATAATTTCCAAAAGCCATTAACTCAAATGCTTGTTCGACTTTATTTTGTCCTTTTAAATCATACCATAAAGTTTCTATGCTGTTTTGCTCAACTACTTCTTTGGTAATCAAAAATCTCTTCTGAATTGATGAAGAAAATAGTTTGGAAAAAAAGAAGACAAAGATGGCAATTTTTTTTAGTTCCTGAGGATTTTTTAAACCTTCTATCAGGTGATGATTTAGTTCCGGAATGACTCGAAACGAAGAGATCGACTTAGCTGTTTCATTGGTCTGATTTGCAATCGCGTTTCCTATCCCGGTTAAAAATTCGGAGACAATATAATAAGGATATTTGTTAAATATTTTTTTTGCCATCTGTTCCGCTTTGTTTTCTATTTCTTTGGTTACAATTTTATTAATAGCAGAAATAATTTCGTTTTTTTGATAATTCAAAACTTTTAAATTTAACAATAATCCCAATATTCCGCCTATTAAATAACCAAAACCAATTCTTGGTTGACCTGATGGATTAAAAACCGGATCAAAAAAATAACCAGGCTTATTTATTTTGTTGGTAAATTCTTTTAATGGTCCTCCTGAAGAAATGCTGATAATTTTGGCTTTTTTTTCATAAGCCTTTTGACCTGTTATAAGGGTTTCTTCTGTTGTTCCCGAATATGAAGATAAAATCACTAAAGTATTACTGTCAACAAAACCGGGTAAATTATAATCATCATTAATCAAATAAGGAACTTTTATTTCTTCTTTAAAAAGTTCTTTAATAATGTAGTGGGGAAATCTTGATCCTCCCATTCCACAGGCAACAATATTTTTTATTTGCAAATATTCGTTTGGCAAAACTAATTGTAGGGACTTTTCAAACGAATCTTTAATTTGTTCTGGAAAAAGATTTATTGATTTTAACACTATATCATCGGTATTAATCATAGTTTTAATCATATTTAAAAATCATGTATAATTCAATAGTTATGAAAAATAATAAATTTCGGACTTATTTTTATGCTCTCCGCATTAATCAATGGATCAAGAATTTTGTGATTTTTACAGCAATAATTTTTTCCGGAAAACTTTTTGATTTAGATCTTTTATTAAAATCTTTTTATGCTTTTTTCATTTTCTGTTTACTGTCATCAACTTCTTATGTTTTAAACGATATTATTGATTATCCTTTTGATCGAGAACATCCAATAAAGAAATTCCGACCAGTCGCCTCCGGCGATCTCTCAATGCCCGAAGCCACTTTTATTGTTTTTGTCTTTAGTCTAATTTCTTTGATTTTGGCTTTATTTTTTTCCTTACCATTTTTTTTCTTAAGTTTGTTTTTTATTCTTCTTCATTTTTTTTATTCTTTTACCTTAAAAAAACAACCGGTAATTGATATTTTTACGATTTCTTTTTCTTTTATGATCAGAACTTTTGCTGGAGAAGTGGCTACTGGTTATCACATTCCAATTTGGCTACTTCTAACAATATTTTTCGGTTCTCTTTTTATGGCAGCTGTCAAACGTCATGCTGAACTGGTTGCTCATGGAACTAAAGCTCGTTTATCTTTGTACCGCTATAAAGAACATTTTCTAGACTTTCTTACCTATACTTTTGGCACCGCAACAATCATTGCCTACGCCACCTACGCTTATGTTGAAAGACCGCCACAGGCAGAAACAATAGTTTCTAAGTTTTTTAATCAAACATTCCCCGGATTTGAGGCAAGAAAATGGTTGATGATTACAATTCCCTTGGTGGTTTACGGAGTTGCCCGTTATGCTCAACTTTTATATGAGAAAGCAGAAGGGGAAAGGCCAGAACGAACAATTACCACTGATATTCCGTTAATTGTGACCATTGGGCTCTGGGGGATGATTGTAATCAGCTTAATCTATCTTTTGTAGGTTATAAGCGGTTGACAAACATTAATAACTTGTAATAATTATAAAGATTATAATTTTTATAAAATTTATATGAAATCTATTCATGATTCGGAAAAAAAACAGGCGGTGACAGCGGCAATTGATGCGATTCAAAAACAGTTTGGCCGGGGTTCGATTATGAGATTGGGGCAATCTACTGTTGTTCCGGTCGATGTCATTTCCACTGGCATTCCAACTTTAGATACGGCTCTCGGAGTTGGAGGAATTCCAAGAGGAAGAATAATTGAAATTTTCGGGCCGGAAGCAGCCGGAAAAACTACTGTCTGTCTTTCAATTATTGCCGAAGCGCAAAAAACCGGTGGAGTAGCTGCTTTTATTGATGCTGAACATGGTTTAGATCTATCTTGGGCAAAAATTCTTGGCGTCAAACTCGAGGATCTTTTGGTTTCCCAACCTGATACTGGTGAACAGGCTTTGGAAATTGCAGAAACTTTAATTAGATCTGGTGGAATTGATTTAGTAGTTGTTGATTCCGTAGCAGCTCTTGTCCCCAGAGCAGAAATTGAAGGCGAAATGGGAGACGCTCAGATGGGCCTTCAGGCGCGTTTAATGTCTCAAGCATTAAGAAAATTGACAGGGGTTGTCTCTAAATCAAAAACTACAATTATTTTTACCAATCAGTTGAGATTAAAAATTGGCGTGTTTTTTGGCAATCCGGAAACAACGCCGGGCGGACTGGCTTTAAAGTTTTATTCCAGCATCCGGATGGATGTCAGAAAAATTGAAACCTTGAAAAAAAACAATCAGGTTTACGGAGTCAGAATTAGGATTAAAGTAATAAAAAATAAAGTGGCGCCGCCTTTTAAAGAAGCTGAAGTGGTAATTGTTGCAACCGGCATTGATAAAGAAGAGGGAATAATCGATGCTGCCATTAATGCCGGACTATTGGTCAAAAGCGGTTCATTTATCAAATACGGGGAGAAAGTATTGGGTCATGGAAAAGAAGAGGTAAAGGAGATTTTGATGAAAGACAGTAAAGTGAGAGAACAGATTTTGAAACAATTAGCAAAAAAATAATCAAATGAATGATGATTTGATCCCACTTTTAAACATCGCCTTCTTTTATCTCAAATTCCGCCCACGGACGATCAAGGAAACCCGTGACCATCTTTATAGAAAAGTAAAAACTACTCATTGGTCGCATGAGGCGGTTGATAAAATTATTAAACATTTAATCGAACAGAAATTTTTAGATGATCAAGAATTTGTCCGTTATTTAGTTAAGTCGCGGACAAGAACAAAAGTTAAGGGTGTTTTTGCAATAAAACAGGAACTGACTAAATACGGAGTGGAAAAAGAATTGATTGACGAATATTTTGCCAAAACCGAAATCAATGAGGAAGCTTTGGCTGAAAAAGCTCTTTCTTCTCGTTGGTCCCGATTAAAAACTTTGCCAAAACAAAAGCGCTTTGAAAAAGCTATTAACTTTCTTTTGAGACGAGGGTTTAATTATGAAATAAGTAGAAAAACAGTTGAAAAATTGTCGAACGAAGAATAACTTAAATTAATTTTCATTTGACAAATTAATTATCATCATGTACATTATGTACATATGAGTGATCAAATCGTTTTTACCGCTACCGAAGCCCGTCAAAATTTTTTTGAACTCCTTCGTATGGCTGAAGAAGGAAAAGAGCCTATTGTGGTAAAAAAAGCCAATAATATTAGATTCAAAATGACGATGATTAAGGAAAAAAGGAAGAAAAAAAATATTGATAAAATTTTGAAAGAAATGGGGGAAATAGGATTAAAAACAATGCCATGGAGAAAAATGAAAAAAATCATCTTAACGCTTCATGATATAAAAATATGAACTCTGTATATATTGATACTAATATATTTCTGTATCTTTCTGATAAAAAATCACCCTTTTGTTTAACATCGTCTAAATTAATAGAGTATCTAAAAAACCAAAGGATTCTTGTTCTTACTTCTGTCGAAACAGTTCAAGAAATTATCCATTTTTCTCAAAATACAAAACAATTAGCTTACGGAATCAAAACAGCGGAAAAAATATTAGAAACAGTCGATCAAATACTAGAAATTAATCGAAAAATAATATTAGATTATTTAAAGTTTGTTAGGATTTATAAAAATGTAGAAAGTCGCGATTTACTTCATTTGGCCGTTAGTTTAGAAAATAAAGTCGACTTAATAATAAGTTATGATAAGGATTTTAAAAAATTTAAAGAATTAAAAGCCCTTACGCCGAAAGAATTTCTTGCAAAAATGTCTTGACTAGAGTAAAATGTTTACATTAGAAATTAGCTTGAGAGATAATTTATAGTAATTAAAGATTTATATTAATGTTAACTTTAATGACAGTTCTGACAATTGACCGACTTGATTATCACGGATTATTAACTGGTTTTCGCAAATCAATATCCGTGTTAATCCGCTAAAAATCAGCGGAAATCTTGAGAGGTTAAAGAACTGCCGAAAAAATCTTTCTATAAATATCTTCATTAAGCTTAAAATTTATAAATATGTTAATAAAATTTTTCAAAAAGTTTACTTCGTTAAAAAGAGAGAGAGAAGAATTGTTGACAAAAGCCAAACAGGAAGCGCAAACCATCACCTTTAAAGCTCAGGAAGAAGCGAGAAAAATCGCCACCGACGCTCTTGAAGTAGAAAAAAGATTGGCACATCGCGAAGAGCAAATAGAAGAAAAAGAAAGTCTTACAAATCGGGAAAGACAGTCGGTCCAAGACTTAAAAAATAACATTGAGGCAATCAAAAAAGAACTGGAGACAAAAAAAGATCAATTATTACAAAAGTTGGAAAAAATTTCCGGACTGACAAAAGATCAGGCAAAAGATTTATTGCTCCGTGGTTGGGAAGAAAAACTAAAAGGGGAAGTAGCCAAAAAAATCAAAACGGCCGAAGAAGAAATTAAAATTATTGCTGATGATAAGGCCAAACAAATATTAGTCGATGCCATCAGGTACGGCGCCATTGACTATGTCTCCGAATATACCTTGTCCGTCATCAACCTTCCCAGTGAAGATTACAAAGGCAGAATTATTGGAAAAGAAGGGCGGAATATCAGGGCTTTTGAAATTGCCACAGGCGTTGATGTTGATCTTGAAGAAGAAAAAGTTATCAGACTGTCTTCATTTGATGCTATCCGTCGTGAAGTGGCCCGAATGTCTTTGGAGAGATTAATCAAAGACGGCCGGATTCAACCGGAAAGAATTGAAGAAATTGTTAAAAAAACCCGGGAGGAAGTTGACAAAATTATTTTCAAAGCCGGTGAGGAATTAGCTCATCAAGTCAGTGTTTATAATCTTCCGGCCGAACTAACTCAATTGTTGGGAAAATTTAAATACCGTTATTCTTACGGCCAGAATATGATTGCCCATACTCTTGAGGAAACGAGAATCGGAGTTGCCTTAGCTCATGAATTAAAACTTGATGTAAATTTAGTTAAGCTTGGTTGCCTTTTCCATGATATTGGAAAAGTAATCACTGATAAGGAAGGGTCTCACATCGATCTTGGAGTCGAGATTTTGAAAAGAAATCGTTTTCCCCAAAAAGTAATTGATTGTGTCGCCAGTCATCATGAGGACGTACCTTTTACCAGTCTTGAGGCGGTTGTCGTTTATATTGCCGACGCGGTGTCTGGCGGACGTCCCGGTGCTCGACATGAAGACTTTGGTGAATATCTAAAACGGATTAAAACTATTGAGGATATTGCCAAAACCAAAAAAGGTGTTAAAGAAGCCTATGCTCTTCAGGCCGGTCGGGAACTGCGAGTCATTGTTCGCCCCGATGAAATCACTGACGATGAAGCCTTGATTACTGCCGAAAAAATTAAAGAAGAATTAGAACAAAAATTTGAAGTATTTCCGGGCCAAATCAAAGTCACTGTTATTCGCGAAACAAGAGCCGAAGCAACGACTAAGATCTAATTCTCCCTGTCCCATCGCCCTACATTTGATATAGATTGTTATAATAAGATATTCTAAATATAGATTGACAGAAAGCCAAGAATTCACTATTCTTTGATTGTTTATCGTTTATAGTTAATAGTTAACCGTCTTGAAGGAAGTGGGGTGATACAATATGACAAAAGCAGATTTAGTCGCTCAAGTTGCAAAAAAAGCTGGTCTTACCGCCAAAGCCGCCAAAGATTCTGTCAACACCGTTTTTTCCACCATGTCTGATGCTTTGAAGCGAGGTGAAAAAGTGGTTGTTACCGGATTTGGTACTTTTATGGTTAGACGACGTGCCGCCAGAAAAGGAAGAAACCCTCAAACTGGTGCCGAAATTCAAATCCCGGCGACAAAAACTCCTGGTTTTACCGCTGGAAAAAGTTTGAAAAGAATGGTTAAGTGATTTTGATTCAATCAAAATCATCCTGAGCGAAGGCGAAGGATAACAAACTCCCGCCTAAAAGGCGGGGTTTGTTGTATAATAGGTACATGTTTATGAAGAATTTTGGTCGCTATCTCTTGCTATTTGCTTTTGTCCCTATTATGTTTTTGGCTAGTTATTTTGTTTTTAGTGCGTCTGATTCAACGGTAAAAACTCCTCAGGAAAAAGTTATTTATAATTTACCTTACCCCGGTCTTCTTCCAGACAGCCCACTTTATCTAACAAAAATAATACGTGATCGAATTACAGATTTTTTGACAAGAGATAATCTAAAAAAAGCCGAACTATATCTTTTGTATTCTGATAAAAGGGTAGTTATGTCTTTGTCATTGGCCCGCAAAGGAAAAAATCAGCTGGCAATCAATACTTTTACTAAAGGGGAAAAATATTTTTTAAAAATTCCCGGTTTGTTGGTATCGGCTAAAAAACAGGGTAATCAGGCTCCTTCCAATTTTATCGAGACCCTAAAATTAAGTAATGCCAAACATAAGGAATTGATTGAAGAATTAATTAAGATTTTGCCACAAGGTTTGAATCAATCATTAATGCTATTAACTGATCTCAATCGGCAGGTAAAAACCGGGATAGAATCACTCCCATAATCAACCCTATCAGTAAAGAATTCTGTTGTAAAGTTAGCCAATAATGGTCAAAAAAACCCGTGATTATTATTGCTAAAATAAGATAAGGGTTTAATTTAATCAACTTCTTGATAGAAGATAAGATGATAACAATTATCATTCCCCCGAGTATAAGTCCCAGTTCGGAGAAAAATAGCAAGAAAATATTATGAACCGGCTGGTTAAAAAATAAATAGTATTTTGAAGAAAATTTTGCCTGCTCAACTAAATAGCTCCCCAGACCAACTCCAAAAATGGGATAGCGAAAAATAATAGTTGTTGAATTTTTTATCAACTCTATTCTCTTATTAATCGTTAAAGGGTCTGTGACGGCCTGAAGAAAGATAAAGGAAATAATAAACAAAACTGCCACCCTGGCAATGAAGCAAATCCGGCATAATGATTTTTTTGATAGGAGATAAAAGATAAGAGTTAAAAGTAGATAAATAATAATCGCTATTTTAGAAAACGAAAGAAAAATCAATAAACTTGAGACTAACAAAAACATATATTTTAAAACTAAATGTTGATTAAACTTCTTATTAGTCAATACAAAAAAATACAAAACAAGAAAAAAACCCGCTAAAGAATTCGGGTGGGAAAAAGTTCCATATGGCCTTAAAAATTCAACTCCCCAAAGAGAGGCTTTGGCAACACCGGGAGTTGAAAGAGAAAGTAGTCTTTCTCCAAAATAATAAAAAATTCCTTGAACAGAATGTTTATTAATTAATTGAATTAAAGATAAAAATAGTTCAAACAGCCCTGATATAAATAAAGCCGTTAAAATAGATCTTTCTTTTAAAGTTACCAACATTTTTTTGGCCAAAGAAAAAACTGTCATCAGTCCAATAATTTTTATAAGCCAATAAAAAGAAATTACCGGAAGACGGGAAAATAAAACATTGATTAATAAAAGAAATAAAACAAAGAAAACTTTTTTGTTATTAAAGAATTTAAAAACTGTTTTGAAATTAAAAATTACCAATAAAATAATAATAATATCCGTCAAATAAACTGTTGGGGCAAGGTAATCCACTCGAACTCCCGAGAGGTAGGAAAAATCAAAAAAAAAGTGTTTGCCTAATTGTGTCGGAAGAAGTAAAAGAAATAGAAAAAATAATATTTTATTAATCATTATTGATATTTTAATCTAATTCCAGTATTATTTCTTCACTATGGCGAACCTTAGGATCCCGGGACCGACGCCTTTGCCTCCCCAAGTTCTATCCTCTCTTTCCCAACAAATGATCAGCCATCGGGGTAAAAGTTATGAAAAAATCCATCAAGAAGTCGTTGCTAATCTCCAATATTTTTTCCAAACAAAAAATCCCATCTATCTTTTGACCGCATCAGGCACAGCCGGCTTAGAAACAGCCGTGGTTAATTTTTTTTCTCACGGCGATCCGGTCATTTTTTTTACCTGCGGTGAGTTTGGTAATCGTTGGGCCGAGATAGGTAGAAGATACTGTTTAAATGTTAATCAGGTCAAATTCCCTGAAGGGAGCGCGGTTAAAAAAGAAATCGTTCTACAAACTCTCTCAAAAACAAAAAAACTTGCCGGCGTCTTTATTACCCATAATGAAACAGGTACAGGAGTTTCGAACGACTTATTTTCTATTGCTCCGATTGTAAAAAGTCATCCTGACAAACCCCTTTTTTTGGTTGATTCTGTCAGCGCCCTTGGCGGTGTCAACCTGCCAATGGATGATCTTAAAATTGATGTTTTAGTCACTGCTTCTCAAAAAGCCTGGATGTCCAGTCCGGGGATTGCTATGGTTGCAGTTTCAAAAGATGCTTGGGAAAGACAAAAAGTTTCAAAAATACCCAAATATTATTTGGATCTTGATTTATATGAAAAGTTTGGTCAAAAAAATCAAACACCGGCAACTCCGGCTGTTTCTGTTTTATTCAGCCTTCAAGCGGCTTTGTCCTTAATGAAAAAACAGGGCCGGGAAAAAATATTTAGGAAACACCTTGAACTCCGAGATTATTTTCGCGAACAAATAAGAAAGATTGGTTTAAAATTGGTCGTCAATGATAACGAAGCATCGCCTACGGTTACTTCTATCTGGCCGCCCGAAGGAATCGATGAGGCAGCCTGGAGAAAGATTTTGAGAGAGAAATATAACATTGTGATTGCCGGGGGAATGGGTGAGTTAAAAGGAAAAATCGTCCGGGTCGCCCACATGGGATATGTGACAAAATCCGACCTTGATCAGGTTATAGATTCTTTTAAAAAATCATTAAAGGAAATTGTCTAAACTATGCTCAATATCTTAATTGCTGACAAAGTAGATAAAAGCGTCGTTGACCAGATTAAAAATCCTAAATTTTCCTTTGACTATCAACCGGAAATTACCCCACAAGATTTAATTAAAATTATTCCTGATTATCAAGGGCTGATAGTCCGCAGCCGGACCAAAGTGACAGCAGAAATTATTGATAAAGGTCATGCACTAAAAATTATCGGCAGGGTCGGCAGCGGTCTTGATAATATTGATATTGCTGAGGCAAAAAAAAGAAAGATCACCGTTGTTAATTCTCCTGACTCCAACTCAGAAGCGGTAACAGAACTTACTTTGGGATTAATTTTATCTTTGCTCCGTAAATTACCGTCTGTTTATTTATCTATGAGCCAGGGCCTTTGGTTGAAAAGAGATTTTAAAGGACAAGAGCTGGAAGGCAAAAAAGTCGGAATTGTGGGTTATGGACATATAGGAAAAAAGGTCGCAAAAATACTGACTGCTTTTGGAGCTAAGGTTGATTATTATAGCCGGACCGAAAAAACAAATTCCCTTAAATATATTTTTAAACATTCCGATATTATTACCGTCCATCTGCCACTAAATAATTCCACAAAAAATTTAATTAATAATGATTTGCTTTCATTGATGAAGCCCACCGGCTTTTTTATCAATACTTCGCGGGGTGGGGTGGTTGAGGAAAAATCTCTTTTTAAACTGCTTCAGGAAAAAAAGATTGCTGGTGCCGCCTTGGACGTATTCTGGCAGGAACCTTTGCCGCCGACTTCCCCATGGAGAAAGCTACCAAACGTCATTCTTACACCTCATATCGGTGCATCGACTAATGAAGCCTTAGAAAAAGGAACAAAAACCGTCATTAATGAAGTTATAAAAATTTTATCGAAACAGTAATATGAAAACCGATCACTTTTGCATGGAGATTGTTCCAGTTAAAAATATTCTTATCCATGAAGAGTTTGATTCTTCAAGAAGCGATGCTTTAATTGAAAAGTTTAAAAATAGGGGTATTTTAACTGACCCAATAATTGTAGCTTCACTTGGAAACAGAAAATATTTGCAGCTTGATGGTATGAACCGGTTAAACTGTTTTAAAAAATTAGGGATAAAAAACATTTTATGTCAGATCGTCGATTACAATAATCAAGAAGAGGTTGTTCTTTCTTCCTGGATCCATCTTTTTAAAGCTAAAAAGGAAGATTTTTTTAGATATTTAAAAAAAAATAAAGAGCTTATTATAAAAAAAGCCCAAATTGATAAAATGGAGTCAAGATATATTAAGGAAAAAGACTATGGCAGATTGGTAACGATTGTTGACAAAAAAGAAGGATCCTTTTTAGTTTATACTGCCGGTGACTTTATAGAAAAGGTAAAAAGATTTAACTATATTGTCTCTTTTTACAAACATAATATAAGTCGCTCTATCCTTCCTTTTACCTTAACCAACCGTAATATTAGGATATTTTTTTATGAACATCCTCATCTAAACTTTTATGAAACCCCTCATAACAATCTTATGGTTGCTTTCCCAAACTTTACTCCTCAACAGGTTATTGAGATTGTCAAGGCAGGTTTTCTCATTCCAGCCGGAGTAACAAGACATTTGATTAAGGGTCGATGTCTCAATATTGATATTCCTTTAACATTTTTTGATAACTCTAAATCTTTAGAAAGACTAAACGAAGAGCTTGATGAATTTTTAAAGAAAAAAATTGTTCGACTTTATGAGGAAGCAACAATTCACTTTGAATGAAGATATTATGCAAAAAAAATATTTTATTATTGACTTTGATAGCACCTTTGTTAAGAGTGAGGGACTTGAGGAGCTGGCTCGAATTGCCTTAAAAAACAATCCAAAAAAGAATGAAATATACGAAAAGATAAAAACGATTACCAACCTCGGATTGGAGGGCAAACTTTCGTTTGGAAAAAGCTTATCACAAAGACTAAAACTTTTTAAAGGAACAAAAAAAGATGTTCAAACAGTCGCTCATTTATTTAAAAGAAAAACTACTCTTTCTATTAAACGCAATAAACGGTTTTTTAAAACTTATAAAGATTCTATCTATATCGTTTCCGGAGGATTCAAGGAATTTATTATCCCGGTAATGAAAGCTTTCAAAATTCCTAATTCAAATATTTTTGCTAATACTTTTATTTACGATAAAGCAGGGAATATTATTGGCTATGACCGAAGGAATCCTCTTGCCCAAGATAACGGAAAATATAATGCTGTTCAATTATTAAATTTAAAAGGTGAGGTTTATATTATTGGTGACGGATATACCGACTATCAGATCAAGCAATTAGGGGCAGCTAAGTATTTTATTGCTTTCACAGAAAATGTAACGCGGAAATCGGTTATAAAAGAGGCTGATCAGATTGCCCCTAATTTTGATGAATTTTTATACGCTAATAAACTCGACGCCTCTCTTTCTTATCCAAAGAACAGAATTAAGGTTTTGCTTTTAGAAAATATTAATCAAGAAGCCGTCAAAGCATTTGAAAAAGAAGGATATCCTGTTGAATATTATGGAAAAACCCTTCCTCACGATGAGTTGATGGAAAAAATAAAGAATATCTCCGTTTTATGTATTCGATCAAGAACAAAAATCAATGAAGAGCTGTTAAAAAAGGCCAGGCATTTGATTAGTCTTGGAGCTTTTTGTATCGGTACCAATCAGGTCAATCTATCTGAGGCTTCCCAAAAGGGGATTGCTATCTTTAATGCTCCTTATAGCAATACGAGAAGCGTCGTCGAACTAATGATAGGGGAAATTATTTTTTTGATGCGCAACATTATTGATAAAAATAATCTGCTTCATAAAGGTATCTGGGATAAATCAACTGTTAACTCACATGAAATTCGGGGAAAAACCCTCGGAATTATCGGTTATGGTAATATTGGTTCTCAACTGTCAGTACTGGCCGAATCACTTGGAATGCAGGTTTTATTTTATGACAAGGCAGAAAAGCTTGCTTTGGGTAATGCAAAAAAATGCTTATCCCTTAAAGAAGCACTTAAAAATTCCGATGTTATTTCCGTCCATATTGGGGGCAATTCGGATAATCAAAATTTTATTGGAGAAAAAGAGTTCCGATTAATGAAACCGGGGGTTATCTTTTTAAATGCCAGCCGCGGATTTGTCGTCGATTTACAAGCTTTATCAAAGTACATCCGTGAAGGAAAAATCGGGGGAGCAGCCGTTGATGTCTTTCCGAATGAACCAAAAAACAAGGGTAACCAATTTATATCCGAGTTACAAAATCTTCCCAATGTTATTCTTACCCCCCATATTGGCGGCAGTACCGAAGAAGCCCAAAAAAACATCGGCGAATTTGTCAGTCATAAAATAATTGACTATATTAACACCGGTAACACAATGTTGAGCGTTAATTTTCCAAATGTCCAACTGCCTGTTTTACACAATTCACATCGTTTACTGCATATTCACAAAAACGTCCCCGGTATTCTGGCCCAAATTAACAATATTTTAGCTAAAAATAATATTAATATCGAGGGACAATATTTAAAGACCAACGAAGAGATCGGCTACGTGATCACTGATATTAATAAGAGACACAACCATTCTTTCTTAGTTGAGTTAAAAAATATCAGAGATACTATTCGTTCCAGAATTCTTTATTAAATATTGAAAGAAGGTTAATTTTTTTCTCTAATAAGCAGCTCCACTTTACCATGAATTTTTTTTCCATTAATTGGTTTAAATACGAAGCCAATAATTTCACCTTCGGGCACAGTTGCAATGGCTTTAGGGCTACTTCCCGATACCCTCATAACAGCATAAGGTTCATTTTCATTAGGACCATCGACTGTAACTTGATCGCAACCCATTTTATTAATAAAATCTCCTAAAACTTTTACTATCGTAAAGGCATCGTCATATCTATTTCCTTTACTATCTATTTTTGGTTTTTCTCCACGAGCGCTGTTTCCAACATTATCTAAAACTGAAAAGCTTACTTGACCTTTGCTGTCACAATAAATGCCGATCCCAGTTGATGTAGTAACAGTATTCATTTCTATGAAGTCTAGAGCGTCATCTCTTTCACCATGTGACTCTATAGAAAATGCTGGATATCCATATCTATTATGGCGAGTTAGATTAAGTAATGAACGTGTAAATTGTTCTGCTGATGGAAAAAAATTTAATATTTGCTGATACTCAGGAACAGGTGCAAGATTTATTTGATTACTAATAGCTTGGATATTTTTCATTGATTTGTGTTCTAGTATTGTTACCATGCTCTGGATTATAACAAATCAAGTATGAGAGTGTCAAGCGGGGCTGAAATGCTTTATAATATACATTATGAAAGGTTTTATTGATTTTATCAGAGAACGGAGAGTGGTTGGATTTGCGGTCGCTTTTATTGTAGGTGGTGCCGTAACTAAACTTGTTTCGCCGCTAGTAACCGATATTGTTAATCCCATACTTGGTGTGATCTTATCAAAAACTAAAAGTTTGGAAACAATGTATTTTAGACTCGGACAAAGTAAAATTCTTTGGGGGCATTTTGTAAGCTCATGCATTGATTTTTCATCCTAGCCCTTGTTGTCTACTTCGTTGTTAAAGGTCTTAAACTTGAAAAAATTGATAAGAAAAAAAATAAATAAAATAAAGTTAGCAATTGACAAGAGCGAAGTTGTTACGTCATTTTTCAAAATTCCTACCCAATCCGCATACGGTACTGACCAGGAATAATAAAGATTCAAGAAAAATAATATTGAAAAAACAATATACCATTTGAGTAGTTTTTTTTCTTTTAAAGCGGTTAATAATAAAGGAGGGAGAAGATAAATATAATATCTTTCGTGCATCCTAGTTGAAAACATAATGTAACTGAATCCGGTTAAAAATAATGAATAAAAAAATACTGTTTTGCTTCCTGTTTTTTTTAAATATGAAACAATAATAATTAGATAAGTGATCGCAACAATGATTAATCCGACTGCCTGATAGGAAAGCGACCCAATCATTTGAACCGTGTCATTTGTCCTCATTAATACGGGAAAAACCGACCAGAAATTAAAGGCAGAATTGCTAACATTGGCCAGACTTTGACTGCTGATAATTTTTTGAAAGTAGGTGACATACGGATAAATAAAAATGTTCCCGCTTTTGTAAAAAGGTAAAAAAGATAGCCAAAAAATTACATTACCAATGATTGAAGAAAGAATTATTTTTTTCCAGCCATAATTTTTCAAAAAATAAACCAAATATACTGGTAAAAAAATTATTATGACCGGTTTCACCAGAAAAGATAAAACAAAAAAAACAACACTTAAGATCGGTTTTTTTGAAAAAACTAAAAAATATATTGAAATCAAAAAAAATGATAATACGATGGTTTCTATCTGTCCCCAGAGACTGCTAATATAAATAAACATTGGATTAAACAAAATTAAAGAAACAATCAATACATGTTTTTGTTTATCTTTTGGAAATAATTTCTTTGCAAATAAATAACATAGATACGCTAATATCAGGTCAAAGACGATCGCCGGTATTTTATAAAATCCCGTTGTGTATTCGCGGGTACCTAAAAAAGCAAATATCTTTGACGGAAAAAGCGGAATTTTTAAGTTCAACCACCAGAGAATATTGAAAACGGGTTGTTTAAGGACATAAACCAGATAAAAAATAAATATTGAAAACGGTGGATAGTTCGGATATTTCCAAGCATATATCTCTTTTGACTGGATTTCATAAAAGCCGGTAAATCCACGGCTATAGGCGTCCTGAGCCCAGGAAATATGGTTGTTGATATCAAAGCTTGACTTTGTAAACATAAGAAGAAATCTAAGAAGCAATCCTCCGGCAAAAATAAAAAACAAAGAATGTTTTTTTATAAACGACATTATGTGGAGATGGCGGGAGTTGAACCCGCGTCCGAGAAAACACCCTTAAAAATTTTTAGCTTAGAATAGATTATTTTTACTCGATTCCGATCGCTTGTGTAATCAAAG
>JBBTSP010000064.1:0-1181 GCA_038064655.1 Patescibacteria group bacterium
GAAGAAAAATCTAAATCAAAAAAAATCAACGAGGCAGTTTTTGAAACTTTTAAACAACTCCGTGGTTCCAACGCAATTGCGGTTTTGGATTTAAATTCACAGACAATCATCGCCTGCCGCAATGGTTCTCCTCTCGTTGTTGGTCTGGGTAACAGCCAATATTTTCTTGCTTCTGACGTCCCGGCTTTTTTAAAGGAAACGAATAAAGTTTATTTCCTAAATGACGGCGAGGCGGTTGTTTTGAATAAAAACGGGGTCAAACTTTTTGACATTGAAACAGAAAAAGAAAAAATTTTGATCTCGCAAACTTTGGACTGGAAACTGGAAGACGCGGAAAAAGGCGGATTTCCTCATTTTTTACTGAAAGAAATTTATGAACAGCTGAAAACTATTCCCAAAACAACTTCTATCAATGAAAAAGAAATAAAAATATTGGCTGATAAAATTCATTCGGGATATAAAGTTATGTTAACAGGTTGTGGTACAGCTTCATACTGCGCACTGGCTGGAAGATATTTTTTTGCAAGAGAAGGGATTGACGCCCAATCAATCCCCGCTTACGAATTTATGCCCTTTTCAAAATTTATTGACGAAAAAACCTTGGTCTTTGCTATCTCTCAATCGGGAGAAACGGCCGATACTTTAATCGCTGTCCGCGAGGCTAAAAAAAGAGGTGGACAAATTGTTGCCGTCGTTAACGCCCGCGGATCGACTTTAGAAAGATTAGCTGATACGGTTTTGTCTGTTGGTGCCGGACCGGAAATCGCCGTTGTCTCAACCAAAGCCTTTACTTCGCAACTATCTACTCTTTACCTATTGGCGACGGCCGTTGCAGATAGGTATGAGTCGGGAAAAGAAAAGATAATTAATTTGGGTAAAGTTTTGACAAAATGGTTAAATGTACAGTTAATTAATCAACTGATCACATTAGCAAAAAAATTATTGGACGAGGAACATATGTATTTAATTGGCAAACACTTGAATTATCCGGCCACTTTGGAATTTGCTTTGAAAATCAAAGAAACAAGTTATGTTCATGCCGAGCCGTTTGCGGCCGGAGAATTAAAACACGGAGTGATTACCTTAATTCAGAAAGGCACTCCCTGTTTTGTGTTGGCTTCCAATGATGAGGTAAAGGATGAAGTTCTCTCAAGTGCTTCAGAACTCAAAGCCCGCGGTGG
>JBBTSP010000065.1:0-21959 GCA_038064655.1 Patescibacteria group bacterium
ATGAGGTAAAGGATGAAGTTCTCTCAAGTGCTTCAGAACTCAAAGCCCGCGGTGGTTTGATCATCGGTGTTGCTCCGTTTGAGTCAAATGAATTTGATGTTTTGATTAAAACCCCAGACCTTGGAAATTTGACAATTTTTGCCAATATTATTGTTGGACAACTGCTCGGATATTATCTTGGCGTCGGCCGCGGAGCAGATCCTGATAAACCCCGAAACTTAGCGAAGAGCGTGACGGTGAAGTGATCTTTCAAATGAAGTATATCTTATCCAAATAAATACTCTTGAATATAATGGGCTCCTTTCGAATGTCTTTCTTCGACTAAAAGCCAGTTATCAAATACGGGACTACCGCCAAAATTATTTGCTCTCTTGTCTTCCTCTTGTTGAAATTTTTCTGCCTCCTCTTTATAATCACTTAATTGCCCGCCATATGTGGCTGATGATAGCTCGACTCTAATCCCTCCTTTGTTTTTTATATTTTTTCTTGGATCTTGAAAGATATCAGTTGCAAGTTTCAAATTTTGTGTAACTCTACCTTGAATTTTCAGAAATTCTGTCATCTTGAAGAATATTTGTTCACGACTTTTATATATTTTTCTTTCAACCATATGACGCTCATTCTACTACTACTACTACTACTTGTCAAGTCCTGCTAAACGCTGTAAAAACAGGACGCAGACCCCGTAAATATTATCTTGTGAACGTACGTTGATAAGATAATAAATGAAATGATAGTCTGGATTCCCTTACAGGGTAAACCCGCCGTGGCCTGTCCCCGAATGGGGACGGGAATGACACATCGTTTTTTGTTAAAATAAATTAAATGACCCGGACTAATAAACAATTAATAATTTATGTTTTGGCAATAATTTATGCAGTACTTCAATTGTTTTTTAACAAAACAAGTTCCCCTCCAAAGGTTGCTCTCATTCCAACAAATATTCCAACGCCAACCACATTTGTTGGTGACAAACAAACTGTTACGGTTGTCCGCGTCATTGACGGGGACACGATTGAGATTGAGGGAAAACAAAAGGTGAGATACATCGGGATTAATTCGCCGGAGATTTATCATGATTCAACTGGCAAAAAGACCGGAGAGCAATGCTTTGCTAATGAATCGTATTTGGAAAATAAAAAATTAGTTGAAGGAAAAACGGTAACTCTCGTTAAGGATGTTTCTGACAAAGATAAATACGGAAGACTTCTTCGCCACGTTTATGTTGATCCTTCAACTATCTCAGGACAAGTTATCTTTGTTAATGATTATTTGATAAAAAATGGCTTTGCTAAAATCATGACCGTTAAACCCGATATTAAATATTATTTAGACTTCAAAGAAAATGAAAAAGAAGCGAAAGAAAATAATTTAGGGATTTGGAATAAATGTAAGTGATTTTAGTCTGGATTAGTTCGGATAATGGCATTTCTTGTATTTTTTTCCTGATCCACACCAACATTTATCATTACGGCCTAACTTATGTTGTTTGGTGATTGGCTTGTCCGACGAAGCCTTGGCGAAGTCGGATGATTGGTTATTTTTTGGATTAGATTGTTGCTGACTAAACGGATCAATTGCCGACGCCGACTGTAAAATCATTTTAGGTTGTTCAATTGTATGAATATGCGGTTCAACATTTGTCCCTACATTAATTTCAATTTTAAACAACCGTCTGGTCACCTCAAAATTAATATCGCCGATTAATTTCTCAAACATCGAATAAGCTTCGTTTTTATATTCAACCAGCGGATCAAGCTGACCATATCCCCGCAGATTAATTCCTTCCCTCAAATCCTCAATCGCCGTCAGATGATCCATCCAGAATTTATCAATCGTTGAAAGAACCACGGTCCGGATAACATCGGCCCAGATTTCTTTACCAAATTTTTTCTCCCTAATGGTAAACTGCTCATCAATGATTTGATTTAAAAAATTAATAATTTTTTCGCTGTTTTTAGATTCGATTATCGAACTTAATTCTTTTTCATCAAATGGAATTATCATATTTAATTCCAAAATTAATTTTCCTTTATCTTCGTCAGTCAGTTGGTCAACATTCATCATATAGTTATTAACCAAAACGGAAGTTTCTTCCCTGAAAATATCAGTAATCGTTTCTTTAAATCCGGATTTATCCTTACTGCCAAAAAGCATTTTTTTCCGTAATTCATATACTATCTGCCTTTGCTTGTTTAAAACATCGTCAAAATCAACCAGATGTTTTCTGATGTCAAAGTTAAAGCCTTCGACCTTTACTTGGGCTTGTTCGATTGCCTTTGAAACCATTGAGTGGGTCAACGGCTGGTCTTCGGGAAAATTCAGAAAAGTCATCATCTTAGATATCTGTTCGCCGCCAAAGATCCTCATCAGATCATCCTCAAGGGCTACAAAGAATCTTGATTCGCCCGGGTCTCCCTGCCGGCCGGAGCGTCCCCGTAACTGATTATCAATTCTTCGGGATTCGTGTTTTTCCGTCCCAAGGACATATAGCCCACCCAATTTAACCACTTCATCATGTTTCTCCTGCCATTCTTTTAAACCATTTTCCCATTCAACTTTTGACTTTTGATTTTTAACTTTTGATTTGTTTGGCATACTTCCCCCAAGAACAATATCAACGCCACGTCCGGCCATATTAGTGGCGACGGTAACAGCTCCTTTTTCACCGGCCATAGCTATAATCTTCGCTTCCTGTTCATGGTTTTTGGCGTTTAACAACTGATGGGGAATTCCTCTGGTGTTTAGCTGTGAAGACAGATATTCGTTTTTTTCTATCGAGGTCGTCCCGACCAAAATCGGCCGACCGATCTTATAATTATTGGCAATTTCTTCAACCACTGCGCCAAACTTTCCTTTCTCCGTCTTGTAAATCATATCCGGCTGATCTTTTCTTTGCATCGATAGATGGGTTGGGACGGCAATCACGTCAACGTTATAAATTTTGTGAAATTCTTCCGCCTCGGTCGTCGCCGTTCCCGTCATTCCGGCTAATTTTTTATACATCCTGAAATAATTCTGCAGAGAAACAGTCGCCAAAGTTTTTGATTCTCTCTGGATTGTGACATTTTCTTTGGCTTCAATCGCCTGATGCAAACCCTCGGAAAATCTTCTTCCCTGTAACAGCCGTCCCGTAAACTCATCAACAATAATCACTTCGTCGTCTTTGACGATATAATCTTTGTCCAACTTGAAAAGTGTTTTGGCTTTTAAAGCCGCTTCGATATGAAATAGGGTGTCAAAATCTTTTTCATAGATATTGGAAACTTTCAAAATTGTTTCGATTTTTTTTATACCTTCATCGGTTAGGTTGGCCGTCCTTAATTTTTCATCAATCACATAATCTTTTTTTTCATCAAGTTGATTTAGGATTTTAGGATAAAGATAATATTTTGAAGTATCCTCCTGATTGGGAGCGGAGATAATATGAGGCGTCCGGGCTTCATCAATCAGGACAGAGTCTGCTTCATCAATAATGGCATAATGATATCTCCTTTGTACTGTTTCATCCGGATTTTGTGCCATATTGTCTCGTAGATAGTCAAAACCAAACTCGCTGTTGATTCCATAAGTAATATCGGCCAAGTATGCTTCTTTTCTGGAAATCGGGCGAAGATGTTGCAGCCGCCAGTCCAAAGCATCGTCGTCATTAAAATTTGGGTCAAAAAGAAAAGATTTATCTGAAATCATGGCTGCCGTCGTCAACCCTAAAAAATTAAAAATCGTTCCCATCCAACCGCAGTCGCGCCTGGCCAAATAGTCATTGACCGTCACCAGATGGACACCTTGGCCGGACAAGGCATTCAGATATAAAGTCGGAGCTGAAGAAAGCGTTTTGCCCTCGCCGGTTTTTTGTTCGGCTATTTTTCCTTCGTGGAGGACCAAACCCGCCATTATCTGAACATCAAAATGGCGTTGTCCCAAAGTCCGACGGGCCGCTTCGCGGGCAAGGGCAAAAGTCCAAGGGAGGACTTCGTTTACTTTATTTTCATCTGCCCGAACTATTTTCTGAAGTTTTTTTGTTTCCTTTACAAAATCACTGTCTTTCAAATCTCTGGTTTTATCTTCAAGCAGATTAATTTCGTCAACTTTTTTCTGTAGCCGGTTGATCTCACGCTGATTATAATCAAAAAAGGATTTAAATATGTTGAGCATTATTTTATAAAGTACTCCTGCGGTATTATTAAGATCTTTGTAGCCGAGTAATTATTATTTCCGCCGGCTGGCGGATTTCCAATTTTCTTGACGACAAAATGAACCGTATCACCTTCTTTGATTTTGCTAAAACCAACTCCCTCTATCCCCAAAGTTTTGATGTTAACCATAAACTGTTTAGTATAAGTTTCTATATTCAAATTGTAAGTATTTTTATCACTCGTCAGAACTTTGATATTATAATTCTCTTTATCCACTTCGGTGATTTTTCCTGAGTTAACCAAAAAATTTTCATCAATCAAGACCACGTTGGCGGTAATTACATTATCAACAATAATTCCGCTGACAATTATATAATCATTTTTTTCGATATCGTCGGCTTTTATTTCTTTTTTTTGTGTCCCTAATATTTTAAAATATTTTGTTAAAGCGTCGTCGAATTTGACCAGATTTTCCACACCATCACTATTAACTTTCATTGTATTTCCGTCATTGCTGACAACAAAGCCGGACACCGCCTTATTATTTTTTCTTCTAATTTCCGAAACCTTATTGGCAACTTTTTCTTTTAACTTCAAAATGTCTTTATCAACAGTTACGGTCGGAGACGATGAGGCGGTAACAGTCGGGGTTTGCGCCATCGTATTACCAACCAACATGCTAACCAAGTAGCCAAGCAACAACGTATTTTGAATTATTTTCTTCATAGTTCGCTATCAATAAAATAAACTTTAATCGATTTTTCCTGTGGCCTGAACTGTTTTTCTTTTGGATAAACAACTATCTTAATTGAGTTTTCACCTAGAGCCAAAGGGAATTCCAAATCAAATTTTTCCTGCAAATTATGGACGGCTAAATCTTTGATTGGCGATTGTACCAATATTAAAGAATCCTTGGCGGCCGTTCCCTTCAAATGGATAAGGTTATTTTCAGAAATGGTCCTATCAGCCGGCTCGGTCAATTCAAAAAACTGTAATTCAGTTCCGGATAAATTGAGAGGGACGTTTTTTTCTTTTGGCGGAGCAATGATCTTACTTTTCGTCAACTGGATTTCTTTATTTTTAAAAGAAATCACGAGGGCCAGGATTCCGCCGAAAAGCAAACCTAAAAAAATAGCGACGATTGTTTCTTTTTTCATATTTTTTATTTAAGGTCAGTCCCTTTAGGGTCTGACCTTAATGATTGATCTATTTAAAACTTCCGGAATCAATTCAATGACGTTACCTACATTATACCAGTATCCTTTTGATTGAAAAAGCTTATTCGCGGTTACTTTAAGTAAAATTGAGGCGGAAACAGCCGAAATCAAAGCCGGGTTAGTGGAAGACAGAGCAGTTGTCAAACCGGCCAAAATATCACCGGTGCCGCCTTTGGTCAGACCGGCGTTGCCGCCTTCAATCACATAAGTTTCTTTTCCGTCGGAAATAATATCAACGATTGCTTTTAATAAAATAATTGTTTTATATTTTTTCGCCGCTTCTTCAACGATTTTTGTTTTTTCTTCAATGGTTAAATTTAATATTGGTTGACCAAAAAGTTTTTCAAACTCTTTCTGATGGGGTGTAATTACGGCTGGTTTTTTTAAATTTAACAGCCATTCCGGCTTCATCATCTGTAGCGCTCCCGCATCAAAGACAAACTGTTTTTCAGGAAAATTTTCAATTAAAGATTTTATTAAATCAAAAGTATATTTAGCCTCTTCTCCTTCACGGAGCATTCCTGGCCCAACTAAAATTGCATCGTCTTCTTTTACATATTCCATTAATTTTTCCTGAGGTACAATCATCCCATTGCGAAACTTTTTCTTCAAAGATAAAAATATTTCTTCATTCTCTTTGGTTGATGAATAATGAACCATGTCTACAAAATAAGAAGCAATTTCGGCTGCCCAAAGAGACGCGGAATGAAATAGGGAAGAACCGCCGATGATTAGGACCCGGCCGTTCTGGCCTTTATGGGAATTAGGTTTTGGTAAGGTTAGTTTGTTTAAAAAAGTTTTGACTGATTTTGTGTCAGATGTTTTTATAAGCATAATGTATAATTTTACATTATGCCCCTGACTCATGTCCAACTGAGAAAAAAATTTGTTGATTTTTGGAAACAACGTGATCATAAAGAAGTTCCTCCGATTCCTTTAGTTCCCCAAAACGACCCAACAACTTTGTTTACCGGAAGCGGCATGCAACAGTTGGTTCCCTATCTTCTGGGTGAAGCACATCCATTGGGAAAACGATTATTTAATATTCAGCGCTGTTTAAGAGTTCAAGACATAGAGGAAGTTGGTGATAACCGTCATGATACTTTTTTTGAAATGATGGGCAACTGGTCACTGGGCAATTATTTTAAAAAGGAACAGCTGGCTTGGTTCTGGGAATTTTTAACAAAAGAGGTTGGTTTGCCGAAGGAAAAACTTTATGTGACGGTATTTTCCGGGGACAAAAAAAATAATTTACCGCCTGACGAAGAATCAATTAAAGTTTGGAAAGGTCTCGGTATTCCTGATAATCACATTTTTAAATACGGGCCGGAAAAAAACTGGTGGTCGCGAGCCGGAATTCCTAATAATATGCCGGCCGGTGAACCGGGCGGACCGGACTCTGAAGTTTTTTATGAATTTATTAACCCTAATACCCCCAACCACCCTAATTGCCACCCCAACTGTGACTGTGGAAGATTTATAGAAATCGGAAACTCAGTTTTTATGCAATACAAAAAAAATGATGATGGAACTTTTTCTGACCTACCGAAAATGAATGTAGATTTTGGTGGCGGATTGGAACGAATCATTATGGCTGTTGAAAATAAAAACGATCTGTTTGAAACCAATGTTTTCACAAAAATAATATTATCGTTGGAAAAACTCACAGGAAAAAAATATGAAGATAACAAAAAAATAATGAGAATAATTGCCGATCACTTAAAAACCTCGGTTTTTTTAATTAAAGAGGGAATAATGCCATCAAACAAAGAACAAGGATATGTCTTAAGAAGACTTTTGCGTAAAACTTCTTTCAATCTTCATAAGATCGGAGTTGATATTAAACAGATCTTTTCCTTAGATGAGCTTTGTCAAAGTGTGATTGAAACTTACGGCGACGTTTATTTTGATTTGAAAAATGATAAAAATAATATCGCCCCGATTATTCAAGAGGAAATGAATAAGTTTGGAAAAGCTTTGGCTCGAGGAATCGCAGAAATTAATCAAACCGATGCAAAAGATCTGGAAAATAAAGCTTTTTATTTTTACCAATCTTACGGTCTGCCGCTGGAACTGTTGGAAGAAATATTTGACAACCAAAATAAAAAAGTTAATCGGGATAAATTCCGAAGTGAGTTTGAAAAACATAAAGAACTCTCACGTTCTGGTTCGGCGGGAAAATTCAAAGGCGGACTGGCTGATAATTCCAAACAGACAATCAAATATCACACTGTCACTCATCTGCTTCATCAGGCGCTTTTTGATGTGGTTGGTCATGATATCAGACAGGAAGGATCCAATATAACAGGGGAGAGATTAAGATTTGATTTTTATTCCATCCGAAAACCGACTCCGGAAGAGATAAAAAATATTGAAAAAAATATTAACAATAAAATTCAGGAAAAACTGCCGGTCAGTTTTAAAATAATTCCAAAAAACGAAGCTTTGAAACTTGGGGCTAAATCTTTTTTCCGGGAAAAATATCCGGACATGGTCAAGGTATATTTTATCGGAGATTATTCAAAGGAATTTTGCGGTGGTCCGCATGTCAAGAATACTTCCGAAATCGGCAAAATAGAAATATATAAATTCGAAAAAATCGGCAGTAATCTTTACCGGATTTACGCCAAGTAATTGAAATTTGCGCTTATTCCCCTTGACAAAAAATTAAAAAACGGTACAGTTATTAGATAGAAAATTAAAAATTTTAATAAAAATATGCTAAGATCTAAAAGACAAAGTGAATCGGTTCAATCTCCAGTTAATTATTCTCAACCCAATAACAACATCCTTTATGCGATGATGGGAGTGATTACTCTTTTTCTCGTCTTTATGACCGTTAAAATGTTTGCGTTAGAAAAAAAAATTAATACGGGAAGTGCTGGTGGGGCCACAGTCGCCCAACAGGAATCAGTTCTTTCCGTCAAGAATCTAAAAAAATATGCCAAAGAACTTGGGCTAAATACGGGAAAATTTAATAAATGTCTTGATTCGGGAGAAAAAAAGACATTAGTAGATAAAGATACTGCCTATGGACAAAGTCTTGGCGTCCAAGGAACACCGGGATTTTTTATTAACGGTCAATTTTTAGCTGGAGCTTTTCCTTTTCCATTATTCAAGGAAATAATTGATAAACAGATTGACGGTACGGCTTCATCTGATTGCACGGCTTATTCGACTGACTTACAGAAATACTGTTCTGATCCGGCAAATAAAGCCTTTGACCCTGCGGCAAAAGAAGTTGATATAACCAATACACCATCAACTGGTGCAAAAAACGGGAAGGTAACAATTATTGAATTCTCTGATTTTGAATGTCCATTCTGTGTTCGAGCTTACCCAACCGTCAAACAGATTTTGAGTGAATATAAAAATGATGTAGCATTTTATTTTAAACAGTTTCCATTAGTCCAAATACATCCAAATGCCATGAAAACCGCCGAAGCCTCACTTTGTGCAGAGGACCAGGGAAAATTCTGGGAATTTCATGACAAGATATTTGAAACAGAAGCTAAAAACCAAGCTAAATAAAAAAAGTGTTTACACTGAGCGAAGTCGAAGTGATCCTAATCGGAATCGAACCGATGTTTACAGGATGAGAACCTGCCGTCCTAACCACTAGACGATAGGACCGATATTGACTTTTAAGGTGCTTTCTTGTACTATTTTACCATTGATCCCCAAAATAAAAAAGAGTTCATGGGGATTTTTTATTTAAAAAGATATGTCAACAATTCAACTAACAAAAAAAGGGTACGATGATTTGCAAAAAGAGCACGATGATCTCACTAAAATGAAAAGGCCACAAGCAGTTGATAGATTGCAAAAAGCCCGCGGAATGGGTGATCTCTCTGAGAACAGTGAATATACGGCCGCCAAAGAAGAACTGGCATTTGTCGAAGGCAGAGTCCGAGAAATTGAAGAGATCTTTAAACAGGCCGTCGTGGTTGAAAACCATGTTTCCGGAAACAAAGTAGAGTTAGGCACTTCTGTTTTGGTTGAAGTTGATGGAAGAAAAGAACTTTTTCAAATTGTGGGCGAATTTGAGGCCGATCCGATGAACAAAAAACTTTCCCAAAATTCCCCCATCGGGCAAGCTTTAATGGACAAAAAAGTCGGCGATTTGGTTGAAATCAACATTCCCGCCGGCAAAGTCCAATATAAGATAATCGAAATTAAATAAGCTTCATAAATTTTAAATTTTTATTTTTTAATTTTTATTCAATTTGAAATTAGAAATTAGTGTTAAAATTAAGTATGATAAAATATTTTTCTAAATCAAAAATTCACCCTTTTTGGAAAGATGTTCCCCGAGAAAATTGGTTCAACTGGCAATGGCAAATTGAAAACCGAGTTACTAACCCAAAAATTTTACAGAAAATATTAAATCTGAAAGATGCTGAAACAAAAAAAATTGAAAAGTCACTTAAAATCTTAAGGATGGCAATCACCCCGTATTATCTATCTCAGATAGAACAAGATAATAATGAATGCCCGATTAGACTACAAGCAATTCCAACATTATCTGAAACTCAAATTTCAAAATCAGATTTTAGCGATCCTCTTCATGAAGAAGAAGACTGTCCGGAAAAAGGACTCGAAGGAGTATTAACTCATCGTTATCCAGACAGATTAATTATTTATGTTACTTATCAGTGTGCAATGTACTGTCGTCATTGTACCAGACGAAGACATGCGGGAGAGACGGACTTACCTACTCCTTGGACTAAAATTCTAATGGCTGCCAAATATATTCGGAAAACAAAGCAAATCCGCGATGTTTTAATTTCTGGAGGAGATCCCCTGACTCTTTCAACAGATTATCTTGAAAAAATCATAAAACTTTTAAGAAGCATTCCTCATATTGAAATTATTCGCATAGGGACTCGAACTCCGGTGACTCTACCGATGAGAATTACCAATGAGCTATGTAATATGCTGAAAAAATATCATCCTATCTGGATTAATACCCATTTCAACCATCCAAAAGAAATGACTGATTTATCTTCGAAAGCGTGTAATATGCTTGCTGATGCTGGTATCCCGTTAGGTAATCAAAGCGTTTTATTACGCCGGGTGAATAATCACCCCCTTGTTTATAAAAAATTAGTCAAGCTTCTTGTTATTAATCGAGTAAGACCATATTATCTTTATCAATGTGATTTAAGCCAGGGAATTGAACATTTTCGAACCAGAGTCAGTGAGGGAATAGAAATTATTGAATATCTTCGTGGACACACTAGTGGTTTTGCTGTACCGACTTTTGTTGTTGATGGCATTGGCGGCGGCGGAAAAGTCCCCATCATGCCAAATTATGTTTTGTCTCAGGGACACAACCGCTGGGTATTGAGAAACTATGAAGGATTAATTTTTAATTACACCGAACCAGCTAATTACACCTATGAACCGCCAAAAAATATTGAAAAATATATTGATAAGAATGACCTTCAAAAAATCGGGGGAGTAAATGATCTTTTAACCGATCCTAATCAAACTAACATTACACCAAAAGATTTATTCAGACATAAACGGAAAAGAAATAGAAAAATTAAATGAAATAATTTTATTTATTAAATAAGTTTTTTAAAATTGTAAAAGCTCTATCTACATTTTTATCTTCTAATATTAAAGTTATTTCATGAGAGGTTGATACTACCTCAATAATATTAATCCCTTCCCAAGCTAATGGTTTTAAAATAAAATAATAAACTCCTGGAGTACTAATATTTTCTTCAGGTAGTCTGATTGTGACTGAAGATAAGTTATTGAATCTAAAAATTATTTTCTCATCTTGATATATTTTTTCTATTGTGTTTTTTAGCTCCATACTAGCAATAATGGTTGTCTCAAAGACTCCTTCAGTGATCGTACTAAAGTATTCCTTTTTTGTTGTAATATTTTTTAGAAATTGTTGATGTTTAGATATTAATGAGTAAGAATTAGCTAGTGTATACTCGATTAAATTTGATCTGACAATAATATCCGGAGAATTTTTAAATACTCTGCCAATATCTATTTTGTTAGATAGCTGATTTGATAATCTTTTTAATGCCATAATAATAGCTCCGTTTTTGACTTTTTTATAAAGCTCTTTTTCAATTTCCGGTTTAATAATCCTAGCCAAAGCAGAAAGGTTAATAATTCCTTTATTAAGGCTTTCTTCTAGGAAAGGTGTCTTTTTTATAATTGTTCCAACTACCACTGGTATAGTCATCATAATGTTAGAATTTTAACATTTTATGTATATTTTGTCAAATTTGTTTAAAAAATTGACTTATTCTAAATTAGCCATATAATTACTTTTATGATAAAAACTAATTGCCCGATTTGCGATGCTCAAATAACTCTTCCGAAAAACACCGAAGAGTCAGAAGTTATTAGTTGTCCCGACTGCCATATACGATTGGTAGTAGCGAATCTAAAAGGAAACACAGCCACCCTTGAAGAAGCTCCAAAAGTGGAAGAAGATTGGGGAGAATAAACTTATGGTTACCGTTGGACTTTTGCATACAACAATAAGAGGTGATGAAAAGCTAATTATTGAGGCGGCCAAAAAAAGAAATATTAAAATAAAACTGATTGATATCAGGGAGGAAGTACTAAATCGAAAAACATATCAATGTGATTTTAAGGTTGCCCTTGAACGTTGCGTATCAACTGTAAAAGGAAACCACGCTACTCGTTTTTTTGAATCCATTGGCATCAAAGTAATTAATAATTCCTTTGTCTCCGCAATCTGTGAGGATAAATTTGTGACTTCGTTAATTCTTCAAAAAGCCCATGTGTCGACTCCGGACTTTGCCATGGTCTTTAATGCTGATCAAGCCCAAAAAGCCATAAAACAAATCGGCGGCTTCCCTACCGTCATAAAACCACCTCTTGGATCATGGGGAAGATTACTGGCAAAAGTAAATGATATTGATGCTCTTGAAGCAATTTTAGAACATAAAGACGTCTTAGGTTCACCTCATCAAAAATCTTTCTATATCCAAAAATATATTAAAAAACCAGGGCGAGATATTCGTTCCTTTGTCATTGATGGTGTAACAATCTGCGCCATATACAGAGATTCTCCACATTGGATTACCAATACGGCCAGAGGCGGAGTTGCTACTAACTGCCCTGTGACAAAAGAACTATCGAACATATCAAAAAAAGCCTCCGATGCTGTTGGAGGCGGAATTCTTTCTATGGATGTATTTGAAACAGAAGACGGATTACAAATAAATGAAATAAATCATACGACCGAGTTTAAAAACTCTGAAAGACCAACCGGAGTCAGCATTTCCGGTGTGATTGTTGATTATTGTATTAAAGTGGCAAAAAACCTATGATAACAGCGTCAATATACGGAGCATCTGGATACGCTGGGGGAGAACTGTTGCGGATTCTTTTAGGACACCCTAATGTCAAAATCCAGCAGGCAACCTCAAGACAATTTACTGGACAATTAATATCTTCAATCCACCCAAATTTAAGAAAAAAAACCGACCTGGTCTTTGCCCACCCGGACGATTTAAAAAAATGCGACCTTCTTTTTGTTGCTTTACCTAATTGTGAATCCATGAAACTTATGCCAAAATTAAAAAATCTAGCAAAAAAAATTATCGATCTTGGAGCCGATTATCGTATCCATGATAAAAATGTTTTTGAGCATTGGTACCATCAGGAACATAAAAATCCAGAGTTTCTTTCCCAATTTGTTTATGGAATAGCCGAACTTCACCGCGAACAAATTAAAAAATCAAACTATGTTGCTTGTGGAGGCTGCGAAGCCACCGTCTCTATTTTAGCCCTTTATCCTCTTATGAAACATGGTCTTATTGAAGAAAGAATAATTATTGATGCTAAAATGAGCAGCTCTCAAGCCGGTATCAAACCCTCGTTTTCTTCTCATCATCCCGAGCGAGCCGGCGTTGTCAGATCATATATGCCGTCAGGCCATCGTCACACTGCTGAAATTCTTCAGGAATTATACCTATATGAAAAAAAGGTTGATGTGGCAATTTCAGCCACCGCGATTGATATGGTTAGAGGGCTCTTGGTAACAATCCATACGACACCAAAAAAATCAATAACGGAAAAAGATATCTGGAAGGCTTACCGGACCGAATATGGAAACGAACCTTTTATCCGCATTGTTAAAGAACACCAAGGTTTATACCGTTTTCCTGAGCCAAAAATTCTTCAGGGAACTAATTATTGTGACATCGGATTTGAGATGGATCGAGTATCAAAAAGGCTGGTTATCATCGCCGCTATAGACAATCTTGTTAAAGGGACAGCCGGTCAAGCAGTTCAATCAATGAATGTTATGTACAGCTTCCCTGAAACGATAGGATTAGAATTTTCTGGCTTACACCCGATTTAATTATGCTTATTATCAAAATCGGCGGCGGAAAACAAATTAACTTGGATTACGTTTCTGAAGACATAAAAACACTTATTGATCAAGGAGAAAAAATAGTTCTAGTTCATGGCGCTAGTGTTGTCCGTGATGAAATTGCTGAAAAAATGGGAACACCAACTAAAATAATTACCTCACCTACCGGAATAAGTAGTGTTTATACCGATAAAATTGCAATTGATATTTTTCTCATGGCCTATCCAGGTCTTGTCAATAAAAGAATTGCTGCCAAACTTCAATCTTACGGAGTCAATGCCGTAGGATTATCAGGTATAGATGGACAACTTTGGAAAGGAAAAAGAAAAACGGCCGTTTATATCGAAGAAGGGAAGAAAATAAAATTATTAACGGATAATATGACGGGAAAGGTAACGGAAATTAACGTTAATTTGATTAATTTACTTTTGGATAATAAATATTTGCCGGTCATCTGCCCGCCGGCTCTTAGTGAAGAAAACGAAATAATCAATACAGATAATGACTGGGCCGTTGCTGTTATGGTAGGTGCTTTAAAAATCGAAAAAATGGTGGTTCTTTTTGAAGCGTCAGGACTTTTGAAAAAATTTGGCGATGAATCATCTCTTATAAAAACCGTTGACAAAAATCAGCTTGATAAATATTTGATCTATACCCAAGGACGGATGAAGAAAAAAATATTTGGTGCCCAAGAAGCTTTCCGTCTAGGATTAAAGTCTATGTATTGGTCGGATGGTCGAATAAAAAACCCTATTATTAATGCCCTTAAAGGCAAGGGAACTATTATAAGTTAATACTTGTGGTGAGCGAAGTCGAACCATGAAAAATTATCAATTTCTCCAGCAAAAATATACTGTCAATACTTATGTAAACCGAGGGGTCACTTTTGTTAAAGGTGAAGGGGTCTATTTATATGATGAAATTGGAAATAAATATTTAGATATGATGAGTAACTACGGTGTTAATATTTTTGGCCATGGAGATAAACAAATTATCAAACAACTGGAACAACAACTTAAATTATTAACAACCTTGCATGGCAGTTTTAATAACGATAAACGGGCAGAAGCATCAGAACTTCTTATAAAAAGATGCGGTTCATCATATAAATTCGTCTATTGGTCAAACTCGGGAGCCGAGGCCAATGAAGCGGCTTTAAAATTCGCCGTTACCACAACAGGTAAAAAAAAGATTATTGCTTGTGAAAATGCATATCATGGAAAAACTTTAGGGACACTTTCCGTCACCGCCGGCGAAAAATATCGCAAGCCGTTTCTTCCTCTTTTGTGGGAAATAATATTTATTAAACATAACAACATACAGGCTTTAGAAAAAGCAATCGACAAAAATACGGCTGCTTTTATCGTTGAGCCTATACAAGGCGAGGGCGGAATATATGTCCCTGATAAAGATTACTTGAAAAAAGTTAGAGAAATTTGTAATAAACACGGCATCCTCTTCATTGTTGATGAAATTCAAACAGGTATGGGAAGAACTGGCTCTTTACTATCAATACAAAAAACAGGTGTCGAAGCTGATATATTAACTTTAGGAAAAGGCTTGGCTGGCGGCGTACCTGTTGGAGCTACTTTAGTAAATCAAAAAGTCGGAAATGCTATCTTTAAAGGGCTGCATACCTCAACTTTCGGAGGAAATCCTTTAGCCTGTGCCGGAGTCATCGCTACACTAAATAAAATAGACAGTCAGTTGCTTAAACATGTAATAGAAATGGGTTCATATTTTATAAAAAAGTTAAAATCAATTAAATCTTCGTCTATTGCCGACGTCAGGGGTCAGGGTTTGATGATTGGTGTTGAGGTAAAAAAAGATCGGAACGGTTTATTAAAAAAATTACAGGGAGAAAAAATATTAGCCATTCCTGCAGGAGATATGGTAGTCCGATTTTTACCGCCTTTTATTGTTGAAAAAAAACACATTGATTTGGTTATAAACATTTTGCAAAAAGTATTAAATCTTAACTAGACCTGTCATTCCCGCGGAGGCGGGAATCCAAACTAAATATACATTATGTGTAGATTCTTATTAGCAAAATCGAAACAACCCATTAGCTCAAAAAAAATATTAAACGCATTTGCCGAAATGGCCCAAAATAGTAAAGCTTTTGATGGCGATTGGCAAGGTGACGGTTGGGGAATAGCCTGGCTTAAAGATAATAAATGGCAAAAATATCGATCGCTAAAACCTATTTGGGAAGAAAAAGAAAAATTTTTGAAATTTCCCCAGTCTTATATTTTTTCCATCCATGCACGGAGCGCTTCTTTTCCACAGCATAAAAATAATATCGAGTATAACCAGCCTTATATAAATGAGTTTTATTCTTATGTATTTAATGGACTTCTACGAGGCGTCACTCTTTCTCTTCCTGGGGATATAGGAGCGCAGAAAATATGGCTGCTTTTAAATGATTATCTTAAAAATATGAATCTGACTCAGGCTTTATATAAAACTACTGATATATTGAAAAAAAATTCTCGAAATATTCAAGCTTTAAATATTGGAATAGCCGGAAAAAATACTATTTCTGTATATTGTTACTATACAAATCATCCAAATTATTATTCTCTCCAATACTCAGACAGTTCCGATGTAAAAATTATCTGTTCAGAAGTAATTGATGGGTTTGAATTTAAATCGCTTCCAACAAATTCTTTAATAACTTTATAGTATTCATGATAAAATTAAACTTATGATCTGGCCAGATCGTGAAGCAAAAAGAATAAAAGATAAAAAACTTGTTTACCCTGAGCGTTTATCTCGAGCGAAGTCGAAGGAAAGTCGAAGGGAATGGGCTGACGATATGAAGACGCCTTCGGGACGGATTCATGTTGGTTCACTACGGGGAGTAATCGTTCATGACCTGATCTATAAGGCTTTAAAAGATATTAGTGTTAAAACAAAATTTTCCTATGTCTTTAATGACATGGATCAGATGGATGGCATGCCCACTTATTTGGATAAAAATAAATGGGGGAAATATATGGGCCATCCATTGTATAAAATTCCTTCGCCTGAACCGGGTTTTAAATCTTTTGCTGATTATTTCGCTCAAGAATTTATTTCGGTTTTTAATTCCATAAACTGTCATCCTCAAATCATTTGGTCATCTGAACTTTACCGGTCAGGCAAAATGAATGAAATTATTAAACTTATTCTGGATAAAGCCGATGTTGTCCGGGATATTTATAAACGAGTGGTCAAAAAAGAACGGCCTGCCAATTGGTATCCCTATAATCCAATCTGTGAAAAATGCGGAAAAATCGGTACGACTAATGTTTATCAATGGGATGGAAAATATGTTTATTATCGTTGCGAGCCGAAGATGGTTGAATGGGCGATTGGCTGTAGTCACGAAGGAAAAGTCGAACCAATTAATGAATGTGGCAAACTTGCCTGGAAGGCAGACTGGCCGGCTCACTGGAAAGTGATCGGTGTTACCATTGAATCTTCCGGTAAAGACCATATGTCTGCCGGCGGTTCTTATGATATGGGCATTCATTTTTGTAAAGAGATATTAGGAACGGTTGCTCCTGACGCTCTTGGAGGTTATGAATGGTTTACTATTGGCGGTAAAAAAATGTCATCTTCCAAAGGTATTGGCTCATCAGCTAAAGAAGTTTCCCAAATATTGCCCCCCGATCTTCTCCGATTTTTATTGGTTCGAACGCCAATTAAAACCCATCTTGATTTTGATCCGGTCGGGGATACGATTCCCAATCTTTTTGATGACTATGACCGCTGTCTAAATTCTTATTTTTTGAAAATTGAGAATAATCTACCCAAAGATAAGGCGGGCGAGGTAGCATCTGATTTTGCCAGAATTATTGAGTTGTCAGAAGTTAAACCGCTGCCTCAAAAAAGATTATATATCCCAAGATTCAGAACCATTGCTAATTTATTAAAAACGAAAAATAGTAATTTGATAACTTTTTTTGAAACCCAAAATAAATCTAAGTTAACAGAAGAGGAAAAAGAAATTCTTAAAGAAAGATCAAAATATGCAAAAATTTATATAAATAGTTACGGAAAAAAAACGACTAATGTTATTAAATTTATTTCCAATGATTTACAAAAAAATTTTTTACTTCAATCGTTTAATCGATTGAAGTCTTTGATAAATAAAGATGATAAAGATGAAATCCAAAAAATAATTTTTGAATGTATTAAGTTGACTGGAATAAAACCTAAAGAGGCCTTTGAAGCAATCTATCAAAAACTAATACAAAAGCCGTTTGGACCAAAGATCGGCGAATTAATAATTAGTTTGGGATTTGATAAAGCTCTGTCATTGTTAAAAGAGGATGTCCGAGACAAAGCTGTTTCTTCAACAAATAGTAAATATTTTTATCCGAATTTTACTGAAGCAAAAATATTCTCAATCGATTCTGTTGTTGCCGAAAAATATCCGTCAATCAATATCGGTATTGCCATAATCAAAAATATTAATATCAAAAAAACTGATTCTAATCTTATTGCTGAAATTAATCAATTTGTCCAATCTCAGTCTCATTTATCTAACGAGGTTATAAGCAGCTATTCCGAAGTAATTACTTACCGGAAACTTTACAAACAGATGGGTGTTGACTGGCATTCCCGCCGGCCATCGCCGGAAGCACTACTACGAAGAATTTCCCAAAAAAAAGATCTGTACCAAATTAATACATGTGTTGATGCATATAATTTAATCGTTATGAAAAACCGAGTGTCTGTTGGTGCCTTTGATTACGACAAATTCAGCTTTCCAACCATTATGCGTTTTCCAAAGACCGGAGAGCAAATTTTGTTATTGGGAGATAAAGAGCCGACAAAATTTAAACCAACTGAAATTGCCTACTTTGACCAAAACGGTGGTTATAATATCGACTTTAACTATCGTGATGCTCAAAGAACTTGTGTCACTGAAAAAACAAAGAAAATTATTCTTAACATTGATGGAATTTTTGACATTGATCGCACTAAAGCTGAAAGGTCTCTTCAGGAATCGATTGATATTATATTAAAATACTGTGGAGGTACTGTTGAATTCGCTGGAATTATTCCAGCCACAGGAAAATAAAAAGTGAAAAAGATTTTAATTGCCTCCACTAATCCCGCTAAAATTGTTGAAATAAAATTTGGTTTAAAAGGATTACAAAAACAAGGAATTGAGATACTTACATTAAACGACGTAAAAATAGGGGATAGTGAGCCGGAAGAAACCGGCAAGACTTTTCAGGAAAATTCCTTAATCAAAGCCAAATATTATGCCAATCTGACTCACCTGCCCGTATTGTCAGATGATGGCGGCTTGATCATCCCCTATCTTAATAACGAACCCGGAGTTAAATCACGACGTTGGTTAGGACGCGATGCTTCCGACGAAGAGCTTATTGACCATACGCTACATAACCTCCGAGGTTGTACCAGCCCAAAAAGAACCGCTTATTTGGAAACTTGCCTTTGTTTTTACAATCCGCAAACAAACGAATTAATTTATGAAACGGAAAAAATCAAAGGCCGTATTGCGGAAAAAGCCAGCGGTAGACTAACCAACGGTTACCCTTTTCGCGCCCTGTTTATCGTTGACGAGTTTAACAAATATTATGATGAACTGACCGAAAAAGAACATCATCAAATAAATCACAGATTAAAAGCGTTGAAGAAGTTAACAAAAAGAATTGAGAATTTGATATGATAATTTAATATGTTATCTCTTGATTTCATTCGCACTAATAAATTCAAAGTCATTGAGGCGGCAAAAAATAAAAACCGTAAAGTTGATGTTGATGAAATTCTGAAACTTGATGACCTGCGGCGGGAGCTGATCCAAAAAATTCAAATCCTCCGTGAAGAAAGAAACAAAACTTCTCATGGTAAACCAGATGAAAAAACCATTCAACGCGGCAAAGAGTTAAAAGGAGAACTGAAAAAGCTCGAAGAGCAACTTGTAACTTGTAACTCGCAACTTGAAACTTTACTTTCATATGTCCCAAGCGTTCCCCTTAATGAAGTTCCGATCGGTAAAGATGCCACCGGTAATGTCGAAGTCAAAAAGTGGGGAAAGATTCCCAAATTTGATTTTGCATTAAAGTCGCACCTTGAACTCGGACTAAGTCTCGATTTATTCGATTTAGAACGAGGATCAAAAGTTTCCGGATTCCGCGGATATTTTCTGAAGAATCAAGTTGCTCAATTACAGTTTGCCATTCTTTTTTATGTCTTTCAAAAATTGGTTAAAAAAGGCTATACACCGATCATCGCTCCTTCAATAGTTAAGGGTTTTACTCTTTTTGGATCTGGTCAATTTCCTTGGGGCGAACAGGAAGTCTATAAACTGAATGATGAAGACGCCTACCTCGCCGGAACAGCTGAAGTGCCGGTTACCTCATACTTTTCCGGAGAAATATTGAAAGAAACCGATCTGCCAAAAAAATTTGTTGCCTTTTCTCCTTGTTTCCGGAGAGAGGCTGGGGCTTATGGTAAAGATACCAAAGGTTTATATCGAGTTCACGAATTCTGGAAAATCGAACAAGTGATAATCGGCAAAAACGATATTGAAGAGGCAAGAAAGTTACATGAGGAACTGCAAAAAAACTGTGAAGAAATTTTACAAGATTTCAAACTCCCCTACCGGGTATTACTGATGTGCACCGGTGATATGGGTGAACCCCAGATAAAAAAATATGACACTGAGACCTGGATGCCTTCCCGTAGCGCTTACGGTGAAACTATGTCAAACTCTATTATGGGTGATTTTCAAACCAGGAGACTAAAAATAAAATACAGGAAAAAGGATAATTCAACAGAATACTGTTTTTCCTTAAACAACACGGCTCTGGCTTCTCCAAGAATTTTAATAGCCCTCCTGGAAAACTACCAGCAAAAGGATGGAAGCATTCTTGTGCCAAAAGTTCTTCAGGCACTGGTGGGATTCAAAGAAATTAGAAAATAGAAAATATCTCATTTCTATTTCGCCGGCGTTGGTGTCGGGCTTGCCAGTGCGGCCTGATTACAGTTGGCACTATTCTCCGTCCCACGGACAAAGTACTCCAGTCTGCCAAAAAAACAGATTTTTTCAACTACATTGCTTGGTTTTTTATACCATCTATTACCAGACCTATAATTTTTTAATAAATAGCTCATGACTCTATTCCATATTGGAGCCGCTCCGGTTATTCCTGATGTCAGATACGGATTCATTGGCGTGTTATCATTATTTCCCACCCAGACGGCCACTAAAAATTCCGGGTTATAGCCGATTGTCCAGTTGTCTTTTTTATCATTGGTTGTTCCGGTTTTGACGGCGACTCGATAGCCGGGAACTTCCAAGAACGATCTGCTTCCAAAAGCCCAGGTCCGGGCAAAATTATCAGACAAAATATCATTGATAATAAAAGCGATGGCCGGATCGATTTCCTTTATTTTAAATGAAGATGCTTCGCGCAAAATATTGCCGTTATTATCTTCTATTTTTTGAAAATAATTGATTGGAACTTTATATCCCAAATTGGCAAGAACACCAAAAGCCTCCGCCATATCAACCATGTTCACTTCCCCACCCCCCAAAGTCAATGACAGCCCATAACGTGATTTATCAGTCCAGGTTTCGATTCCCATTTTACTGGCAAAATCAATAAAGTTTTCAACGCCAATTACATTTAATGTTTTGACGGCCGGAATATTGTAAGAATTAGCCAATGCATAACGTAAAGGCACTTTACCGTGAAATTGCCCGTCATAGTTAACTGGCCGGTATGATTCTGTTCCGGCGATATTAAAAATTACCGGTGAATCATCAATGATTGATGCGGCCGTGTAGTTTTTTTGTAAAGCCAAAGAGTACATAATTGGTTTAATTGAACTACCCGGTTGGCGCAAGGCTGTTGTCACATTAAAAGCACCGTTGTTCTGGGAAAAATAATCAACCGAACCAACCATCGCCAAAATTTCTCCGGTTGAAGGACGGGTAACTAATATGGCGCCGTTTGTTACATTTAAATAGCTGATTTTATCCAGTTCTTCTCTAAGAATTTTTTCCGCTTCCTGCTGAATATTATTGTCCAAAGTTGTTGTTACCTTTAATCCCCCCTCTTCAACGATTTTTATACCGTAATAATCTTCCAGTTGGTTTTTTGTATAAAAAACAAAATGGGGTGCACGAATTGATGTCTTTGGAGGTAACACCTCAACTTTTAATTTTTCACTTTTAACTTTTAACTTCTCACT
>JBBTSP010000065.1:21969-23667 GCA_038064655.1 Patescibacteria group bacterium
TTAACTCCTCGCTGATATATCCCTGATTTTTCATCGCCGTCAATACTTCGTTCCTTCTTTCCATAGCGGAATCTGGATTACTGTAGGGCGAATAGGTCGAAGGGGCTTGAGGTAATCCGGCCAGCAAAGCCGCTTCCGCTACTGTCAACTGTTTTGCCTTCTTTCCAAAATAAGTTTTGGCCGCTTCCTCAATTCCGTATGAGGACCCTCCGTAAGGAACCTGATTTAAATACATCTCAAGAATCTTATCTTTGCTGTAAATCTTTTCCGTCCACAGGGCCAAAATTACTTCCTTTATTTTTCTTATAACGGTTCTTTCTGGAGACAATAACGCTGTTTTGACTAATTGTTGAGTAATCGTTGATCCTCCCTGTAAATTTTTATGAACGGCCATTTCTTTAACGGCCCGGATTATTCCGGAAAAAAAGGCGACTCCGGAATGACGGTAAAAATCTTTATCTTCAATGGCAATCGTCGCTTGAGCTACATAAACCGGAAGCTCTTTTAAAGTGATCGGAGTTCTGTTTTGTTCCCGGTAAATTTCGTAAAGTAATTTATTATTTCTGTCGTAGATATGAGTTGACAAAGGATAGTTGATCTTTCCTATGCTGTACGGTGAAGGCAGTTCTTTAATAAAATAATATGATTGAAAAAAGAAAATTATTCCTATTGTAATCAAACAACCGAATAAAAAATATCTAATTTTTTCGGAAATTAAATTCTGATACGCGGACGGCTTTATCGTTGGCAACTTTATTACAGGCAACTTTATTGATGGAAACTTAAAGGCCGGTAATTTTATCGGCTTTAATTTGATCCTTACAAAAAATTTGAAGACCATCAGGATCAATATTCTTAATAAATTTCCCAAAAAAAATATCGGGGTCGTCAGTATTTTTTGAGTAACCCCACCAATAAAGACAAAAAAATTGACTAAATAATATAGTGCCTGACTTACTTTCATGGGGCCAATTTTATCATATATTATAGGTTTGTTCAATCGGAGATTATGTCTATAATTGAGTGAGTTTGGCTGTAACCACTAATCTTTCCCAGTAAGTACCTGGTGGTGTGCAAGTAATTAGAGTCAGATAGGAAGCATCTTTTTTTTGTTCCAAAACCGAAATTTCACTCGGTTTGACAATAAAACTGTCGATCACTTCATAATGATATTCCAACTCTCCAATGTTGATATAAATTTTATCCCCTTTTTCCAGTGAAGAAAGATAGGTAAAAATCGTTTTATAGTCTTTAGGATTGTAAAGTTGCGGCAAAGTTGAGTGGCCAAAAATCGCTACGTTACCATATTCGCCGGGTAAAGACTGAGGTAAATAATGAACAAGGCTCTTGGTTAAATCTTCTCCCCCAACCACGACTTTGGCTTTTTTGATATTTAATTTCGGAATTGAAAGAAAGTATTCTTTCACATTTAACTGGGACATGGATTCAAGTTGGGGTGATGCCGGAAACCAAATACTGGCCTTTGTATAATCCCTTAAATTATTAGAAAAAATATTAAATGTTCCTAAAATAGAATTTGCTTCCTTTAAAGCCGACGTTCCCGTCTGTCCCGAGACTGGTATGTTAATATTATTTTTTATAAACAATTTTGAGTAAATTGCCGAAGACAATATCGGATAAAACGACCAAAATAAAAGTAACGATCCTGCGACCAAAAAAACGTAAGAAAAAACGTTA
>JBBTSP010000066.1:0-18513 GCA_038064655.1 Patescibacteria group bacterium
GGTTTCCATCGAAAGATGTATATCTGTTGATGATGTTTTCTCTTCAATTGAGCTTGCAATCGTGGCCGCCTATAACAAAGAATATCCTGAGAAAACCGAAGAAATCAAAGCTAAGGTCAATAAAGATACCGGAGAAGCAAAAATATTTGAAGGGGAAAAAGATATCACTCCCCCGGGATTTGGCCGGATTGCCGCCCAAACTGCCAAACAAGTTATTTTGCAAAAAATTAGGGAGGCGGAAAAAAAAAACGTTGCCGCTCATTATTTATCTCAAGTTGGGACGGTTATTAAAGGTCGGATTATCCGTTATGACGGCTACAATGCTTCCGTTGATATTGGTAAGGCCGAAGCTTTCCTTCCCAAAGAAGAACAGATAAATAATCATCAATATCAAGTCAACGATAATATAATTGTCTATCTTAAAGAAATTTCCAATGATAAATTTAATAATCCGAGAATCATCGTTTCACACTCTCATCCAAAATTAATTGAGGAGCTTTTTAAACGGGAAGTCCCGGAGATTGCCAATGGAGCCGTCGAAATCAAAAAAGTGGTTCGCCAACCGGGAGAAAGAGCAAAGATTGCCGTTACTTCAACTCAGTCCGGAGTTGACCCGGTCGGTGCTTGCGTCGGCCAGAAGGGTATCCGCGTCCAAACCGTTACCGATGAATTGGGCGGGGTGGAAAAGATTGATATTATCCAATGGAATCGCGACGAAAAATTGTTTTTAATGGCGGCTTTATCACCGGCTAAAATTACCTCAGTTGAGATTGATAAAACCGGAAAAAGGGCCAAGGTAACCGTTGATGAAAAAGAAGCTCCACTGGCCATTGGAAGAGGTGGAATTAATGTTAATTTAGCCTCAAGATTGACCGAATTTGAGATTGATATTGTGCAAATTAAAGCCGAAGAGCCAGAAAAAGCTGTTGAATCTACCCCTACTCCTAAAGTTACTTCTGAAAATAAAGTTAGTGAAACTGTAAGTAAATAATTTTTAATTTAAAATTTTTAATTTTTAACTATGCTTTCTCGTCCTCCAATCGTCGCTATCTTAGGTCATGTTGATCACGGTAAAACAACTCTTCTTGATTTTATTAGAAAAAGCAATATCACCGACCGCGAGTTCGGAGGCATTACTCAGAAAATCGGCGCTTATGAAATCATGACAAATTTTAAAGATTATAAAACCAACAAAATTACTTTTATTGATACCCCGGGACACGAAGCTTTTTCAAAACTTAGGGCCCGCGGCGCCAATGTGGCTGATATTGCCCTACTGTTGATCGACGGAAAAGATTCCGTCATGCCGCAGACTGCGGAATCGATTTCCCATATCAAAGCGGCCAAAATCCCCTTTATCGTCGTTATCAACAAAATAGATCTGCCCGAAGCCAATCCGGATAAAGTTAAAAACGATCTCTTAAAATACGAGGTAATGACCGAAGGCAAAGGCGGAAATGTTCCGGTTGCTTTGGTTTCCGCCAAAACCGGTAAAGGCATCGATGAACTTTTAGAAACCATTCTTTTTATTGCCTCCGACCTGAAGCTTAACTACAACGAAAAAAACCCTGCTTTAGCTTATATCATTGAAACCAAAAAAGATCGGAGAGGTATTGTTGTCAGCGCAATTATTAAGGATGGAACAATAAAAATCGCCGATACGGTCTACGTCAATGATCAGAAAATAAAAATTAAGTCTCTTATAGACGATTTCGGAAAAAGTGTTTCTCAGGTTTTACCTTCTTCTCCTTTTGAAATTCTTGGATTTAACGAAATACCCGAAGTTGGAGGTATAATCAGACAAAATTCATCAATCTCCAATAACCAATCTCCAATGACCAATGATCAATTGCCAATTACTCAGAAAACTTTAACCCTTGAAGATGTTTTAAAAATACCAGTCATTGAAAAAAAACTTGCCGTAATTATTAAAGCTGACTCACAGGGCAGCATCGAAGCACTGAAAAGTGCCTTAAAAGATAACCTTAATCTTAATATTGTCCTTCTATCGGTCGGGGAAATTAACCGTTCTGACATTTTTCTGGCAAAAGCCACTAAATCAATCATTATAGGGTTTACGGTTAAAACCAGCGCTGAAGCGGATGATCTGGCTAAGCAGGAAAAGGTTATTATTAAAAGCTATCAGATAATTTATGAGCTTTTGGATGAATTGAATGAAGTGGCCAATTTAATTAAAGAAAAAGAAGAAAAGGAAAAAAACCTTAAAGGCGAAGCCCAAATAATAGCCAATTTTATTATTGAAGGCGAAAAAATCTTCGGAGTTTCCGTCATTAAAGGAAAATTAAACCTTGGCGATCAATTGGAATGTTTCCGGAAAAATAAACTTATAGGAAAAACTAAACTGGTTTCCTTAAAAATTCGGGCGAAAATTGTCAACGAAGTAAAGAAAGGCCAAGAAGCCGGGATGATCTTTGGTCCGCCACTTGACTTTATAGTGGGAGATGTGGTAAAATCCATCCTATAGTTAGTTTGTAAAACCATGGATAACCAAAACACTTTACTTAGAATCCAGGAAATTTCTACCAAGTGCCGCTCGGCCGTCATCATTATCCCTCCAAATCCATTGATTGATGCGATCGCCGCCTCAACTTCTCTTTATTTGGCATTAAATAAGATGGGGAAAACCGTTTCTCTCGTCTGCAGTCAAAAACCGCAATCTGATCTGGTTGCTTCCGATAAATTTCAAAATATCATTGGTGCCGGCGGTGACAGTCTGATGATCTCTTTTCCTTATTCTGATGGAGCGATTGATAAGGTGGATTATAATATTCAAGGCGAATCTTTTAATTTAGTGGTTACTCCCCGACCTGGTTTTCAAAAATTAAATCCCAATCAAGTTAATTTTTCTTATACGGGCGGTTTGGTTGATGTGATTTTTGTTATCGACGCGCCGACTTTAAACAGTTTAGGCACGATCTATACTGATAATCAAAATCAATTTAACGGAAAAGATATTGTCAATATTGACAGGCATCTGACCAATGCTTATTTTGGTACCGTTAATTATGTCAATAAAACCGTTTCTTCAATTTCCGAGTTAATTTTATCGGTGCTGCAGGCTTTAAAAATCGAAGTTGACCGGGATATGGCCACCAATCTTTATTCCGGAGCGGCCGCTTCAACTAATAATTTTACTTCCTATTCAACCAATGCGGAAACTTTTGAACATATTGCGACGCTACTTCGTTTAGGCGCTGTTAAAAAAGCTTTTAAAAAACCAGTTCCTATTTCTTTTCAACCACAATCAGTAAGACCACAACCGACTATAACAAATTCCATGCAGGGAAGAAATGTTGAAACACCCAAATCTATGCCGATTGAATCAGTAGAAAAAGAAGTCGCGGCAGAAAAACCCCAGACCAGCCAGGAATGGCTTAAGCCAAAAATCTTCAAAGGCGGGGGGTTGATATAAAAATAGTATAATTATCTTCATGAACCTTCTAATTATTATTGGATTTTTTGTTTCCATATTAATTATTCTTTTTTTCGTCAAATCTTGGATAAACAAACTTGAAGAAAAAACTACTCTTTCTTCCGATTTAGTTTCCTGGTTAAAAACTTCCACTAATAGCGTTGATCAAAAGTTAACCAAAAATTTGGAAATATTTGCGTCAGTCCAAAAAACCGTCGGCGAATTTTCCGAAATCGGCCGTTCTATGAAGGAATTGCAGGAATACCTGACTTCCCCAAAATTGCGGGGAAACATCGGTGAACATGTTTTGAAAGAATTACTGGCCCAAAATTTTCCCAAATCTTCTTATAAACTCCAATATCATTTTAAAACCGGGTCAATCGTTGATGCGGTTCTCATTACCTCCCAAGGATTAATTCCGATTGATTCAAAATTCCCTGTTGATACTTTCAAAAAAATTGCCAGGGCGACCAATAAAGATGAGATTGCGGAAATTAAAAAAGATTTTGAACGCGATGTCAAAAAACACGTCGATGATATTGCCAGAAAATATATTTTGGCGGAAGAAAAAACGGTTGACTATGCCTTGATGTACGTTCCTTCCGAAAGTGTTTATTATGAACTCATTAACAACGAAACCGTATTTGATTATGCCGGCCAGAATCGCGTCCTACCGGTATCACCAATGAGTTTTTATGCTTATATCAAGGCGATTTTGATTTCATTTGAAGGCGAAAAAATTGAAACAAAAGCCAAAGAAATTTTGAAAATCCTCCAGGCGATCAAAAAAGATTACCAAAAAACCGATGAAGCTCTCTCTGTTTTAAACAAGCACGTGACCAATGCTTACAATCAAAGCTCCCAGGTGACAAAAATTTTTTCCTCTCTGGGGCAGAAGTTAGAAAGCACAAATTTGATGGCGGTAGAGAAGGATGAGAAAGTGCTTGAGTAATTCAAAAGTTAAAAATCAAAAGTCAAAAGTGAAAGTAAAAATTCATCGATATGAAAATCACTTTCAAAAACGAAATTAAACTTCAAAATAATCTAACCAACGAACAAATCGTTAACTTAATTCTAAAATCTCGCCACATCAAAAACACTGATGAATTTTTAACCCCCTCGTCGCCTCTTTCTGTTTCACTACTCGACTTTGATCAAAAATATAAACAATCGTTCAAAAAGGTTTTAGTGCTTCTAAAAAATATTAAAAAAAACGATCAGATGATCGTTGTTTATACCGACTATGATGCCGATGGAATTACCGGCGGAGCCATTCTCTGGGAAACTTTATTTCTTTTGGGATTTAAAGTTATGCCCTACGTCCCCCATCGAAAATTGGAAGGTTACGGTTTTTCCAAAACCGGGATTGATAATGTCAAAAAACAATTTGATCCGGCTTTAATTATCAGTGTCGATCATGGGATAACAAAAGTTGAAGAAATCAAATACGCCAAAAAGCTGGGAATCAAAATTATTGTCACCGATCATCACTTGAAAGGAGAAATTATTCCAAAAGCCGAAGCAATCTTTCATATTCCTGCACTTTCCGGTAGCGGCGTCGCCTATTTTTTCGCCAAAGAAGTCTTTTTGTCTTTCGTTTCTCAAACTACCAACTACCAACTACTAACTACGAACTTTTCAACTGACTATCTTGCCCTCGCCTCCATCGGCACGATCGCCGACCTGGTTCCCCTCACCGGCCCTTCCCGCTCAATTGTCAAATACGGACTTGAGGCTTTTCCAAAAGTAAAACGTTTCGGCATAAAACATATTCTCAAACAGGCCGGTCTCGAAAATAAAAAAATTACTCCTTATGAAATCGGGTTTATGATTGCCCCGAGGATTAATGCTATTGGAAGACTTGAACACGCGATCGATGCCTTGCGATTACTTTGCACTAATAATGAAAAAAAAGCTTACGACCTCGCCCACAAAATCGGAAATGTGAATGTGGAGAGACAGGAGTTGGTTGAAAAATCTGTTGCGGAGGCTAAAGGGTCAGTCCTTTTAAGGACTGACCCTATAAAACTTCCCAAGATTTTGATTCTCGTTTCGGATCACTGGCACGAAGGCATCATCGGCCTGATTGCCTCAAAAATCGCTGAAGAATTTTACCGTCCGACTTTAGTCCTGACAAAAACTGACATTGGATATAAAGGCTCTGCCCGCTCAATTCCCTCTTTTCATATTACTGATTTTTTGCGTTCTTTGAAAAAATATCTCGTTGACGTCGGCGGCCACAAACAAGCGGCCGGCTTTACTTTAGAAAAAAACCAGCTTGACCTATTTGTGACGGCCGTCAGAGATAGGTCAGAAAAATTAATTAATGATAAAGATTTGAAAAGAAAAATTGAAGCCGATCTGAAAATTCCTTTATCAAAAATTAATCTGTCTTTAGTCAAATCCTTAGAGGTATTAGAACCTTTTGGGATGGGTAATCCGAAGCCAACTTTTTATAGTGAAGGAATTCTCACCGGCGCCCAGCTTCTCGGTAAAACCCAAAAACACTTGAAGATATTTGTTGACGGATTCGAACTAATAGCTTTCAACCAAGGCAAAAAATTCAAAGACCTCTCCCGCGAACAAAAAATTGAAGTTGTTTATACTCTTGAAATAAATGGGTGGAATAACAAAAAAACAACTCAGGGGAAAATTGTAACTTTTGTAATTTGACATACTTTACACATTTTGGTAATATTACTTCATATGAATAATATGCAATCAAGATACAAACCGGATAAATCTCGAACAACTCTATGGTTAGATCCTGAAGTAAATAATTTGTTAAAAACTTATGCTACTTACCGTAGCTTAACCTTATCTGATGCGGGTGAAGAAATACTCAAAAACGCTTTACGGGTAATCCGTGTAACTATTAACCATAAACCAGTGCAAAAAAAAGTTAAACAGTTGACTTATAAAGATTTGAGTAAAGTTTTAGCAAAAGCCCTAAAAGAATCTGAAAACAATGAAACTGTTGTAATAGATTCAAAAGAAAAACTGGAAAAATTCTTTGCCAAGACAAGGGCAGAAGTTTAATTTATGTATGATCTCGTTTATAGTAACGAAAAAATTTCTTCGATCTAAAAAGAAATTTGTAAAAAATAACTCTATTAAATCCGAAAACTTTATCAAAACTATCACGCTCTTTGTTGAAAATCCAAATCATCCCAGCTTGAATCTTGAAAAACTCTCTGGATCAGAAATATGGACGATTCGTTTGAGTAAAGGAAATCGAATATTTTTTACTTGGAAAAATAAAACCACTGCTCTATTTATTGACGTCGGATCCCACGATAAATATCGTAAATACTAAGTCATCTACATAGAACAAAAAATGAAGCTGAGCGAAACCCTAAAGTAGTTTATCGTTTGGAAGTGAATAGGTGGAATGGGAGAGAAAAATTAAGGGGAAAAATTATTATAATGTAATAATCTTTGAGCTTCATATTCTTGGGCTTGACTACCATATTCGTCTATGTCTAAACCATATAAATCTTCTGGTATTATATGTTTTGCAGCATGAATATTGCGACCAATTCCATAAAGCGAATGAGCAGCTCCATTATAAAAACCATTTTTGTCTTTTTCACCTATATCATATTCACTAGTCAAATATTCTCTAAGCGAATAAAAAATTGCTTCTATTTTATATCCTTCGAAATATAATTGTCTACGATTAAAAGTATGTCTTTGGGATGTCTTGCGGGTATTATCTTTTTTTTCATCATCTACTTCTATTCGTATATCTCCATATTCTTTTCTTGCTTTTTCCTCAAAATATGAAATAAAATCTTTCATATTTCCTTCAATTACAATAAATGTTGTCCCTATCATATCTTCTACATCTTCTTCAATTCTGACATCTCCTTGATTTTGATGAATTGCTTTTTCTAAGCTTTTTAAGGCTGCAATACTATCATCTTTTTTTCTATCATCACAAGGAACCGTAAAATTTTTTCCATTTATAATTATTCTTCTTACTCTAAAAGGTGTTTGTTTTTGGTGTTCATTTTTATAAACATCTAAAAAAGGCGTTTTACCAATTCTTTTCACTTCATTTTCAAAATCATGCGTTGAATATATATTTATTTTTTCTCTTTTCCCTCTTATTTTTTCTGAAAAAATCTCATTATCTATAAAGTCAACAAATCTCTGTAGTTGAGTGCTTAATCTTTTTTCTTTTGTTCTGTTATCAAGATGGGCGTGAATAAGTCCTAATATTAACTGTTCCGCTAACTGAAATCTTAATAAAGGATCAACATCCCTTTGAGAAAGAAGATCTAATCTTCTAAAAGGACTTTCTGAAAAAGCTTTAGTATTATTTATTAATCCTGCATCCATTTGGGGAAGACCCAACGAACTAACAACATAATTATGAGTCTCATTGGCTTTTTTTAATGCGTTTAAAAACTGTCCGTGAGAAAAAGGACTGCCCATTTCTTTACTCAAATTTTCAAAAAAAATTCTATCTATGTCTCGAGAAAGGGTTTCACTCATTGGAGATTTTCCTCTTAGATTACTTATGAAATAACTAACACCTATTGGACCAAAAGCGGATTTTAATAATCGAATATCGCTTAAATCTATTCTTGTATTAAGATTTTTTATCATTAATTGTTCAAGGATTTCGTTTGTCATAAGATTTTTAAACCAAGATTTTTAGAATTATTAAATATTGCTGCCCTCTCATAATATTATAGGATATCATTATACTAAAACAAATCTGCTTGTCAAAGGAGAGAAAAGAGAATAAAATAATCATAATGAAAAAAACATATCTTTTTATAGACGGAACAAATTTATATGCCGGACAATATGAACTTTTTGGGCCAAAAGCATATTTGAATTTTTCTAAATTAATTCAAACAATTGAAAAAAACTTTAGTATTTCTTTCACAAAGATATTTTTTTATGCATCTTATACCCCAAAAACTGAAAAGATAAGTAAAAAAATAAATTTATCATTAAAAAATGAGTCTCTCTTCTACAAAAATGTGAAACTAACAAAGAATTTAACTTTTTTCACAGGGTATCGCTCAAAGACTAGTGGTAAAGAAAAAGAAGTTGATGTTAAACTTACAGCCGACCTTGTATATGAATCGCTTACAAATAAAAACGTTGATGTTTATCTTTTTAGTGGAGATGCTGATTTTATTCAGGCATTAATCAAAGTTAAGTCAGTTAATAAAAATCCTGTTGTTATTTCTCTACAAAATAGGATAATGTATAAAGCTGTCTATTTTTTTAAGCTTATTATTATATCTTTTGATAGCCTTTGGAAAGAAAAATTCAAACGGTTATATGGATATAAAGAATTAAGAATGCTGAAAAGAGATGTAATTATACCTATGAAATAAAAAACCTGTGATGCAGGCATCACAGGCAGGTTGGTATAAATATAATATATTATGAATTATTTGTCAATATGAAAACTTTATTTATCGAACAAACAGTTGATCAAATTGGGAAAGAGGTCGAGCTTTATGGCTGGGTTGATTCGAAACGTGATCATAAAAAAATTGTTTTTATTGATTTGAGAGATAGAACTGGCACTGTTCAAGTCGTTGGCGGAGAAAATTTTAAGAATCTTTCAAACGAAGACGTTGTTTGGATCAAAGGACTTGTTAAAGTCCGGCCGGAAAAATTAGTTAACCCGAAATTAAAAACCGGATCAATTGAAATTGAAGCCAAAGAACTCAAAATTATTTCCAAAGCCAAACCTCTCCCTATCCCTGTCCAGGGCGAAGGTTATGACATCAATGAAGAGACGCGTTTAAAATATCGCTATCTTGATATCCGCCGCCCACGGATGACAAGAAATCTAACTCTCAAATCCAAGACGACGATGTTTATCAGAAATTATTTAACTAAATTAGATTTTCTTGAGATTGAAACCCCAATTCTAACCAAAACTACGCCCGAAGGCGCTCGGGATTTTTTGGTTCCATCCCGTCTGCAAAAAGGCAAGTTTTATGCTTTGCCCCAATCTCCACAACAGTACAAACAGCTTTTGATGGTGGCTGGCATTGAAAGATATTTTCAGATTGTCCGTTGCTTCCGTGACGAGGACCCAAGACGCGACCGGGCTTATGGCGAATTTACCCAGCTTGATCTGGAAATGTCTTTTGTCGAACAAAACGATATCATTACTTTGGCTGAAGATTTATTTACAAAGCTTGTCAAAGAAATTTTTCCGGAAAAATATATTTCACAGACTCCTTGGCCGCGACTTTCCCACAAACACGTCATGGAAAAATACGGCACCGATAAACCTGATTTAAGAAAAAACAAAAAAGATCCTGATGAGCTGGCTTTTTCCTGGACAGTCGACTTCCCGCTTTTTACCGAACAATCAGAAAAAGATTTTTTTTATGGATCCGGCCAAGCAAAATTTGCTCCTTCTCATCATATGTTTACCTCTCCACATCCCGATGATATCTCCCTTTTGGATAAAGACCCTCTTAAGGTCAGAGGACTCCAACATGATATGGTTTTAAATGGCTATGAGGTTGGTGGCGGCTCAATCAGAATCCATGACTCCGATGTTCAGAAAAAAGTTTTTGATTTGATCGGTTTTAATGAAGAACAAAAAGAACAATTTTCCCATATGCTTCAGGCTTTTACCTACGGTGTGCCCCCTCATGGCGGAATTGCGCCCGGTATTGACCGGTTTTTATTTACTGTTTTAGGAGAACCGTCAATACGGGAAGTAATGGCATTTCCGGCCTCATCAGGCGGAAAAATATCAGTCATGGAAGCGCCATCTCCTGCAACCGAGGAACAACTTAAAGAACTGGGAATAAAAATAACCAAATAATTAAGTATTTGTTTATTTATACATTAATATATGCGTCTTAGATTTTACTTATTATTTCTTTTTTTCACCCTCCTCTTCCTCTTCTACCCCGGTGACTCATATTATTTTCACCTCTTTGCCTATAATCGGGAAGCAATCAACAAGACAACACCTGCTTTAAAACTTAAAATTAATCCCATTCCCTATTTAAAGTTGCCTTATTATCCAGAAGTCTCGACCGAAGGAATTTATTTGGTTGACCTGCCTTCTTTTACTCCGATTTTTTCCCGAAACGAAAACTTAAAACTGTTCCCTGCTTCCACAACCAAAATTTTAACCGCTCTGGTTGCTTATGACATTTATAAACCGGATCAAATAATCAAGATTAAGAAAACAATCTCTGACGGACAAGTGATGGGACTGGTTGTTGGAGAAAAAATAACGGTTGAAAATATTCTCTATGGCACGCTTGTTCATTCTGGTAACGATGAGGCTTATGTTTTAGCGGATAACTATGGTTATGATAAGTTCGTTGACTTAATGAACAAAAAGGCAAAGTCTCTTGGCATGAAAAATAGTTATTTTTCAAATCCTAATGGTTTAGATTCTGGAACCCAACATTCGACAGCCTTTGATTTAAGTCTTGCAGGTCGCGAATTGCTAAAAAATCCTTATCTATCAAAAATCGTTTCTACAAAAGAAATTACTATTTCTGATGTTGATTTTAAATACTTTCATCAACTGACCAATGTCAATAAACTCTTAGGTGAAATTCAGGGACTGGGAGGATTGAAAACCGGCTATACAGAAAATGCCGGAGAAAATTTGGTTTCTTTTTATAAAAAAAATAATCATCAGTTTGTAATCGTTATCTTAAAAAGTTTGGATAGATTTAATGATACGAAGAATATAATCACCTGGATAGAAGCAAATGTTGGATATGTAAATGTTAAATATTAATTTTTAACCGCTGGCACATATCCCACAAAATTCCCTTCTCCCAAAAAGACATAGACCGGTTGCAGATAGATTTGATAAATATCGGGGTCAAAATATCCCAGTTTCATACTCTTAACAATAATGTTCTCTTGTCCTTGAGTTCCGGCGACTATCATCCCTTTGCCCTCAATTAACTCTTTCCAGGCCTGATCGCCGCTTATTACCGGATAAACTCCCACCTGATCTTCAGATTTTTCAAAAAAGGCTATCTGACTTTTGATTATTTGAAAGTCGCTTCCCTCAAAAAGCATAATGACATAATTCTGACTATTAAAAAATTTTGGTGTAACGATGGAAAATCCATCTAAGCTTGGTCGATAAAAATCAACTTCCACTAATTGAGCATTACTTCGTAAGTCAACGTTGACAAAATTTTCATTACCCGGATTATATCTCAGATAAATAACATTGGTCGTCCCTTTTCCCAGTTCGTCTGGATAACGACCTATCTTTTTTAAAAAATCAATGGCTTTATTTTCAATTTCCGTTTTTGAAGGGATTGTTATTCTTGGAGAAGAAAATAATTCATTGCTAACTTTTCTGTCAAATTTAAAATTAAAGTTGGAAATGTCTATACTCAAAGTCTTTTCATCATCGGCAAATGTCGCCGTTTTATCAATTAATTTGTGTTTAATTATCCCTGTATCGAATCCGAAACTTTTGGCCATCAGATAAATTTTCTCACTGTAGCCAAAACGGGGGTTGAACTGGGGCAGGAAAAAAACTTTGGCGGTCTCAGTGGCGGTGACCGGAGCCCCTTCAATCGTGTCTAAAGTAAATTTTAAGCCCGCGCTTGTGGTCGACTGGGGGATTTCCGAAAGATTAACCTTCCCAAAAATCGGATTGGTGTAAATAATTTTGGTTTTATTGGAGTCGATATAAACCAAGGCCAGCTTGATTGAATAAAAAAAGATCAAAAAGATAAGAAAAGACAAGATTATATACGGTAGGGATTTCCGAAAATAATAAGAAAGCTCGGTTAATGTCATAATCTCATCTTACTGACTTAACCAACCGCCGTCAACATAGATCACCGTACCGGTAATATAATCAGCCTCATCAGAAGCTAAAAATACTGCCGTTGCCCCAATATCTTCAATCTTACCAAACCTTCCTTTTGGGATTCTCGCCAACATGCCCATTTTTATCTTCTCATCAGCTAATATTCCGGTGGTCATATCAGTTTCAATCACACCCGGACCGATGGCGTTAATATTGATTCCACGGCTCCCTAGTTCAATGGCCAGATCTTCCACCATGGCAATCACTCCACCTTTTGAAGAGGCATAGTGAGCGATGTTGCCAAATCCAACTCCCACTCCTCCTGAAGCGATTGAGGAAATATTGATAATCTTTCCTCTGGTAGGCATAATCTTAATTGCTTCCTGAACACAAAAAAACTGTCCTTTCAAATTAATGTTTAAGACTTTGTCCCATTCTTCTTCAGTTATTTTATCGATCGGATTCATATAAACTATCCCGGCATTGTTCACCAAAATATTAAGCTGGCCAAATTTATTTTTTACTTCTGTAAACATTTTGGCAACCTGTTCTTTATTAGAAACATCAGCCTGAACCGAGAATGAATCACCACCTAATTTTTTAACTTCAGATACGACTGCTTCGGCTTCTTGGGCTTTTGAATAATAATTAACGGCGACCGATGCGCCAGCTTTAGCCAGAGCTAAAGCAATTCCACGACCTATTCCACGAGACGCTCCGGTAACTAGAGCTTTTTTACCTTTTAGATTAAACATAAGATTTTTAAAAAAATTTATAACATATTTAAATTTAGTCTACATTTATTCTTTACAACAATCAAATATCTTGATAATTGTCTTATTAATCTGTTTCAGCAGATCGTTTTTGAGATAGTCTACAAATTCTTTAATTATTTTATTTAATTTCATTTGCTTTATTTTATAAAAGTTATAATGTCATTCCCGCGTTTACCCTGTAAGGGAAGGCAGGAATCCAGACTAAAATCACTTCTATAATGCAATTATAGACTGGATCCCCTCCTACGAGGGGATGACGAATAGGTTTTATTTAATATAGAACCCTAATATTATAATCAGCAACACAAGAACTGAAACTATCACTCTTTGATACGGGAAAAAAACTTTTCCGTGATTAATCTTTCTTAAAATTATATCTGCCGTTATTGAAAGAAAAAGTGTTAATAAGCCGATTGCCAAGATGTCATTTACCCCTAACTTTTTCGCTATCAACAATCCTGCTCCAATAGTTATAATGCACGCTGGACACATAGTTTATGAATAATTAAATATCTTCAGGATAAAAGTTTCTTATCCACCTTTGTTTTATCAGATAATCTAATTCTTCTTTACTGAAGCTTATATCAACGCTTTTAATATTTTCTGCAACGTGATTAGGACTTCTCATCCCAACTATGGCTACATCAGCTCCATTATCTAGTAAACAGAATTTTAGAGCTACTTGGGTTAATGATCTTTCATCATTGACCAATTTGTTTTTTATTTCAGCTACCTTATCAACGGTTATTCTTAATCTTTCTGGAGTAAAGTAATTTTTGCGCCAGTCATTAAAAGTAGTTTTATGTGTAAAAGTTCCACTTAATGAACCTTCGTCCAGTGGAACACGAGCAATGATCCCCACATTATTTTTTCTAGCCAAAGGAAATAATTTATCTTGGGGTGATTGATCAAAAATATTATAGATCACTTGGATTGTGTCAATTTCTCCTGATTCAACTATTTTTAAGGCTGAATTTGGGTCATGATCGTTTATCGACACACCAACAAACTTTATGATTCCTTCTTTTTTTAAAGTCATAAAAGCTTCTCTCCAATTCTTTGATTCAAACCATTCGTCCATCCAAACATGAAGTTGCAACAAATCTATGGTTTTTTTCCCAAGATTAGCATAGCTTTCTCTTGCCTTTTTAATAATATAATCCGTTGGAAATACTTGATTTATATCTTTATTTTTAGCCGGCCAACGATCATCCAAGGGTGGAACTTTTGTAGCAGTAATAATATCCTCGCTACCAAGGGTATCTCTGATCAACCTTTCGCTATGTCCATCGGCATAAACTAATGCAGTATCAAAAAAATTAATTCCGTTTTTGTAAGCATTAAGTAAAGACTGTTTTGATAAATTATCATCTGCCTTCCACATATCCTTCCATCTTAAAATAGGCGCACCGCCACCAATTCCCCAACCTCCAAAACCTATCCGTGAAATCTTTAAACCGGTTTTTCCTAATATAGTATATTCCATAAATAGTGTCGGGGAGAGGAGTTGTTCAACTCGCAGTTAACGAATTCTTAATGAATTATACTGCGAGTTAATCCCGCTCAGCGGGAAACCTCTTTTATTTTTTGTGGGCGAAGGGAGACTTGAACTCCCACGGGTTGCCCCATAGCCTCCTCAAGACTACGCGTATACCATTTCGCCATTCGCCCTACTTTTATCTACTCCCGCCTCGTTTCACTCGGACGGGATTAACTGACTGTAATTGTTCGTTTCACTCACAAACAGTCAGTTGAACATTTCGCCACCCCGATTTTTTAGAATAATCAAATAAACCAATACTACAAATACTACCAATGAATGACTAAATAAACAAATAAAAAAATAATTAAATCATTTACTTATTGAATTATTTATTGGTCGGATTGATAACATTGGTAGTATTAGGTTATTTTCTCTTAATCGTATAAACATAAGGATAGTACAAAAATAGTGCCGGTGGGTCGTCTTGGATAATTTTCTGAAATTCCTGATATATTTTTTCCCTTTCTTCGATGTTAATGGTCGACCTTCCCTGCTCCAATAACAGATCAATTTTTACATTTTTATAATTGCCGATGTTGCCTTCTTTTTGAGTCGAGTGCCAGAAATAATACTGATCCGGATCTTTTGGCACTTTCCAAAAAACCAAAAGAAGATCAAATTTATCCGGCTGATTGTATGAAATCATATTAATGTCTACCTTCAATCCTGTTTTTTCTATTTCACCGGCAATGCTATCAGCCGCATCATAATAATCATAAGACGTCAGTAGATTTAATTGAGCCGATTCGGTGGCTTCAATTTCTTTTTTAACAATTTTTGTGGCTGTCTCAATATCATAATTGCTCGTTCTTAAATTAGCATTATATGCCCATGAAATCGGCGGAATCGGACCCCGGGCAATCTCTCCCAGATCGGCCAGTTTTTGATAATTCATCATCATTGCAAAAGCATCTTTAATATCCTTATTGGCAAAAGATTTATCCTGATTATTAAAAAATAATGTCAATAAGCGGGTGTAATCAACTGATTTAATTATCCGACTATTTTTCCAGTTGGCAAAAGTGTCTGCCACCGACTTTTTTGACAAGGTCATTTGGCTGATTTCAGCTCTTTTGTAGGCGGTTACCAGATCGGATTCATTGTCATAGAATTTGTATTTTACCGGTGACAAATCTTTGGTATTGGGAATAAGAGTTAATTCCTTTAAAGAGCCTTTGACTAATTTATATCTGCCCAATTTATAAAATCCGGCAATCCCGATTAAAGAGGCTCGAATTAAAGGTTTGCTTAAATAGGTCGGGAAAATCGCCAACGGTTTATTTAGATAAAAATCTATAACGTTTTTATCAACCGCTTTAATACTGACATCGGTAAATTGATAATCAATATCTGAGGCTTCAAATTTTTTGTCATCATTCCAAAGAAGATTATTTTTTAAATAAAAACGATATTGTTTACCGCCATCTTTGACTTCCCAGGAATTAGCTAAAACCGGAATAATCTCTCCCTTTTCATTAACGGTTACCAAACCGTTGGAAACTTTAGCTATTACCTCATCGGGTAAATTTGTAAAATTATAACTTCCGACCAGACCGATTGTTTCCTGCTTATTAAAAAGCAATTTTAAATATGGAGAAACCGATAAAAAACCGATCAGACTGATAAAGCCGATAAAAAAACTCATCAAAATCAACCGGGAATATTTTTTGATAAATTCCAAAAATAACCAATAATAGTAACGGAAAGCTTTCTTATTCATTTAACAAAAAGATTAATCAGGGATACAACTAAAAATATAATAATAAAGGCCGTCGTCAGCCGAAGGATCACTTTTTCCATTCCCCGTCTGGTTTGAAACATCTCTCCTCCTCCGCCCCAGGCACTCCCCAATCCGGCCCCTTTACCCTGAACAAGAATAAAAACAATAATTAAAACACTCAGGACTATGTTGAGAATTAAAAGAAAATTTTTCATACTATTTTTTCCAATAAATTAATAATAGTGGAAATCGAGAAAGAAGAAATAAAAATATTTGATGTATCGGAAATTTTGATTTTATCCAATACAACTCCCAGTATCTTCGCTCCCGGGAAAATCCATTCCTTAATGCTTATTAAATTAAAACGGTTTAACAGAAAATAAAAAATTATTGCATAAAAAACTACCGAAACCAGTCCGAAAGTCAAAAGGTTTAAGGGGAGAAGGATTAATTTACTTGCAGGAACAATCAAATAATAAACGGCAGCGATTATCAAAGCCGCTTTCAAATAAATCATCGGGTCGGATTTAATAATAAAGCCCTTATTCCAAAGTGCGGTTAAAAATATCGCTACTCCGGAAAAAATTATCATCCTAAAAATTTTTTTCATATATTTCCCCATATTCATTATAACAAAAAATCCTTTCTCCTTAAAAACAGATGATATTTACGGGCAAAACGATGCGATTCATCACGCAGTAACCTAATTAAATTTAAGACCGGACTATCATTTTTCAAAAACATATTCGGATAACCATCAGCCGCCACAATCACCCGGTCAGGATTTTTAACGATTCCCAGAAGCGGGATATTTATATTATTTTCCTGAAAAATTTTTAAAATGGCTTTGATTTGAGGACGACCGCCGTCAATAATAATCAAGTCAGGCAGCGGCCAAGATTGTTTTAATCTTCTTTTCACCACTTCCTTCAACCTATCAAAGTCGGATCTCAGACCAGTCTGTTTAATCTTAAACCTGCGATATTCATTTTTATCAATCTGGCCATTTTTCATAACCGCCATTGACCCAACTGCCTGTTTCAATCCCAAATTGCTGATGTCATAAGTTTCAATCCTTTCCAATTTGTTCAAGTGTGGAAAATATTTTTTTAATAAAATAAATAGTTCCTCTAATTTTTTTTCATTGTTATTGATAAGAAATTCCGAATCATCTTTTAAGTCCAACAGCCGATCAAACCGGAAAATTTTATTTCTGACAACAATCGCCTCTTCATATTGTTTATTTTTTGTCAAATCATTAAGTCGTTGATAAAAACTTTTGGTAATCTTTCCTACATTACCTTCCAAAATAGAAATAACCTGTCTTATATTTTTTTTATATTGTTTTTTTAAGACGAGGCATGCCTCGTCTCTACAATTATTTATTTCATTTGGGCAAGGATCGCATAATCCGATCTTGGAATAAAAACAGACTTTTTTAGTAATTTTTTTTTGTGTGCAAAAAGGGATAATTTTTCTGATATCCGAGACAATTGTTTCGGCGGTTCTCGTTGAGGAAAATGGGCCGAAATATGCAATTCCCTTGCCCTCCGAAACCTTGGCGAAGGAGGGTTTTCTTGTCAGGAAGACTTTTGGATATTCTTCCTTTATTGTTATTTTAATATAAAGAGGACTTTTGTCATCTTTCCAGATTGAATTATATTTTGGCTGGAACTCTCTGATTAATTTTGCCTCTATTATTAGGGCTTTAAACTCCGATTCTGTTGGAATTGCTTTAATCGTATTTGAATTATCAATAATTAATCTTTCTTTATTATCCAACTTCGCATTTTCTAAATGAGAAGAAATTCTCGCTTTGATATTGACCGATTTACCAATGTAATTAATGATTCTATCTTTTTTAAACAAATAAATACCTATGGTACTTGGAAGTTTTTTTATTTGCTCTTTAGTGATCATGATGTTTCATCTTCGTCAATAACCGATAAATTAAAAATAAAACAGATAATCCCAGAAGAACGGCAAAAATTTTAATCACCGAAGTGTAGACTAAAGGAATAACGTTGATTTTTTGTTCCAAAAGCTGTTTTTCCATAACTTTAATTATTAACTTTCCCTGAATTTTTTTATTTTTATCTTTAGTAAAATAGTCAAAAGTAATTGATTTTTTTTCCAGTGGCGCCAAAACCGGAATCTCAAACTTTCCCTTAGAAACCGTCAGGCCTTCTGCCTTAACCGCAACCGGAACCTGCCAAAGATAACTGTTACCGTTGTTTTTGA
>JBBTSP010000067.1:0-12336 GCA_038064655.1 Patescibacteria group bacterium
CGTAACAATGTTGGTATCAAGAATTAGCCTTGGAGAACATTGGACAACTGATGTTGTGGGAGGAATTTTACTGGGTCTTTCTTCTGGTATTTTCGCACTGATTTTTTTATAAAATAAAAAGTTATAACTCAAAATTATAAGTATTATTTCCACGCTTACGCTAAATCTTATTATTTATCTCCAAGACGGTCGTCTACAAGATACGTTACTAATAATTACATAAAAAAAGATTGGTTAATTAAATTGGTTATCTTGTGAACGACCGCATTCAAGATAATATTAATTACAATTTAAAGAAGGTTTTTATTGCACGTTCATCTTCAATTTTTTCGGCGATGATATATTTCATGTATTTGGCTCCCTCAACAATTTTTTTGATCAGTAATATTTCCTTTTCACATTCATAAGGAAAGATATAAATACTTTTTTGGTATTGATGAAAACCAATATAGACTAAAAATCTTCTTAAATAGTTTCTTTTATTTTTTTGAATTTCAGGAACATCAAAAAAAACTAAAAACCATTTCTTATTCCATTTTTTTCTTTTCTTTTTATAATCTAATAGTGCTTTTGTTGAATATTTTATGACTGTTAAATTATTTTCATCTTTCAATTTAACAAAAATTTTCCCGTCTTTTTCGTCAAGATCGATAATTTCATTGTTTTCTATTTTTTCCAAACTTTTCCTAATACTTTCTTCCCCAACTTTTAGATTTTTAACTTCTTTTAGTGTTTTAATAATTTCCTTTATGGCAATTGGAATAATTGGACGAAGCGGATTACCGCCTGACAATATTGTTAAGCCAATAATTTCTAAAATATACCAATACAACTGCCCCCTTTTTAGTTTTATTTCTTTTTTATTGTGTTTCATATTTTTATAATTAATTTATTATCTCGTGGACGATTGTTTAGTAGATATTAAATTTAATTAATAATATTAGTTATAAAATAAATGAAAATAATTGTCCACCGCTTATAGCCTACAAAAGTATGTTTTTGGATTGTTAGAAAAGGATTATTTTGACGATAGATATATCTTGTAGGCGATCGTCGATAAGATAGGTTATTTAAATAATATTTGAAACTGAAACAAGGATGATAAGCAATGTTTTAATCGATATAATATATTTGTGAAAAACGTTGAATTATTATTTGGATATTTAGGATCGATTTTTGCTGCTCTTATTTTTTTTCCTCAAGTCTGGGCTTCTTTTAAAACTAAAAAAACTCGTGATCTTTCTTGGATGGGAATTATTATTGGTATGTTGAACGGAATATCATGGGTGGTATACGGCTTATTAAAAGGAGACCCTTTTATTTGGGTAACAAATTCAATTCTTTTTATGGGAGCGCTTCTTTTAATGATTTTGAAGAAAAAATATGATTAATTTTGTTTAAATCCCTCTGCCAATTCGCGAAGTTTTGCTTCCGGATCTTTAGCTAAAACAAAACCGGAGGCAAGGATTGCTCCAACCGCTCCTAATTTTATAGCCTGCTTAATATCCTCACCTGTTGATATACCAGCCCCAATTACAAGTGGTCTTTTCAAAACTGAAACCAATTTTTTTATATTTTCCGCTTCTTTCGTTATCATTGAAACTCCGGTGCCAATCATATCTTCCCTTTCATAAGAGACATAATCAGGATTCCATGAATCAAATTTCATTACCATTTCCATATTAAAACCGCAGATAACATTTTTTAATCCATATTCTTTGGCTTTATCTAAAATTTTTTTAACATGAGCGTCGTCCATCTTGTGTTCACTGTGATTAATAACAAGTCCGGAAGCTCCAGCTTCCTTTAACGCATATGGAGAAAGCCAGCCCATATTCTTCCCCGGCTCAATCGGATCCATATGTTGGGCCCAGACTTCGATTCCCAACTCTTTTTTTATCCTATAAATATCGGTCGGTTGAACGGCCGGAATTATTTCTACCCCTGTTTCTTTACTGACTCTTTTAACGCAAGATAATAATTTAACCGCTGCACTTCCCGTTGATTCTTTATAAGTTTTTAAAGAAAGAAAAATCATTTCAAAATTATAACAAGATTATATTAATTTTGTAAACTGAAGTTTGAAGATTGAAAAAATTTGACATCTAAATTTTATTTAGATAAGATGGATTAAACATGAATGATGACAAGTTTTGTATCAATCGATCTGTTTTTTTAATATTTGTTTTTGTTTTTTCTATATTTTTTGTCCTTGCCTTTTATCAAAAAGTAATCAACACTGTAATTACTCGAAATAATCAAGCAGCTGTCAGAAAACAACAAACAGCGGTTTGTTCATATAAAGTTAGAGAGGGCGATGGGTCAATTATTGCTCTAAAAGTTCTTGGGATTGATACTACCTCTCCTCCAATCGGTTTTAAATATGTTAATCTCGATGGTAAATTAACAGAGATATATAAAACATCAATAAGGTTTTTGCCACTAATTTTTACGCCTGGTAATATTGTTTCTCTTATTCCAAAAGACCATATTAAAATTCCTTGCCAGGGAGAATATTTAGGTAATGTCTGGCAGCAACAATTTGATGATGCGACCGTTAGATTTATATTAAACGGTTATTATTCACATACAAGCGGATTTCAAAATCCTATAACCGCTGATATTATTGAAACCAAGTTAAAAAATTTATGTGAACAACAGTGGTGGAAGATAACCCCAGAAAGTCATCCTGATCGTAACCTGTCTCTCCAAGATATGGGGTGTAATTTTGTTACCGTTGTAAAAACCGCACAAACCGGTGGGCAAACAACTTGTCGTGCATATGACACCACTAGTCAAGTCTATGAAGTTTTTCAGGCCGATCCCAATCTTCAACAGCTCAAGTGGTATAGTATTGCCATGCTTGGGAAAAAAACTCGTTGTTATCCTGATAATAGTACGCCGACGCAAACTTGTTATAAAGGGATTGTAGATGGACAATTAATAACTTCTGATTTGGCCCAGTATTTATTATGCCGCATAACAAAAGAAGGCAAAAATAAATAAATTATTTCAGCAAATATCCCCCATCAACCACTATTTGACTACCGGTCATATATGATGACATTTCTGATGCTAAAAATAGGACTACTTTTCCGATGTCATCTGGCACACCCATTCTACCCATAGCTATTTCCATTTTTGGAGGTTCAGGATTCCTTTCAACTGTGACGGGTTTTCCCTGTGACTGAGCAACGGCAACACCATGAGTCATTACTCCACCAGGGGCAACCGCATTAACCCAGATTTTGTCTTTCGCCAATTCAAGAGCTACGTTTTTAGTGAATCCCCAAACTCCGTGTTTTGAAGCATCATAATGAGAAAGGCCAATCATTGACGGATGAAGGGCGTCGATCGAAGTAATATTAATAATCTTTCCACCTTTTCCCTGCTTGATCATCTGCTCGGATACATATTTTGTACAAAGAAAAACCCCTCTTAAATTGGTCGCAATAACTTTATCAAAAACTTCGCTGGTGAGTTGGGCCAAAGGTATAAAAGGAAATATGCCGGCATTATTAACTAAAATATCAATTGGGCCAAAACTTTTTATTGTTCCGGTAATTAAATTTTTTACATCTTCTTCAAGGGAAACATCCGTCTTGACCCCTGCAACCTTAAATCCTTTTTGTTTTAATTCTTCAACCGCTTTGTTTACTTCTTCAATGTTGCGGCTGGTAATAACGACGTTCGCGCCTGCTTCGGCCAATCTGTAACTTATCCCGTATCCAATCCCCAAAGATCCTCCTGTCACAATCGCCGTTTTTCCTTCTAAGTCCAACAATTTATCCTTTGATAAAATATCCATATTTTTTTCGCCTGCTGGCGGATTAATTTTTAACAGCAATCATACTAATTTCCAACGTTGCTCCTAAAGGAAGAGCTTTGACAGAAACTGTTTCTCTCGCCGGAAAAGGATCGCTCATATAACTATCATAAATTTCGTTAAGTTTTATATAATCGTCCATATCAATAATATAAATGGTTGTTTTGACTACATCGGCAAAAGTGACACCGGCCTCTTCAAGAACCGCTTTTAAATTCTTCATTACCTGATGGGTTTTTTCTTCGATGGTTCCTTCAAGGAGTTTGCCTTCAGGAGTTAGATGAATTTGTCCGGAAGTAAAAACCAAGTTGTCAACAGTTAATGCTTGAGAATATGGTCCGACTGCTTTTGGTGCTTTAGTAGTCTCAATTTTTTTCTTCATATATAATTATATTACAGTATAATTTTCTTCATGTCATTAATTGCTTTGTTTGGTCTACCTGGAACAGGAAAAACTTTTGTTGGAAAAGTTTTTGAAAAATATTTTAATTATTATTTTTATGATGGAGACAATGACCTGACTTTGGAAATGAAACAAGCAATTAAAACAAAGACTGTCTTTACAGATGAAATGAGAAATGTGTTTTTTGAAATATTAATCAGTAAAATCCAAAATATAAAATTAAAACACAAAAAACTGGTTGTTTCTCAAACATTTATAAAAGAAAAATATCGACTTAATCTTCTTAAAAAAATCCCTGAGGCAAAATTTATTCTTATAAAAACAAAGGGGTCTATTAGAAAAAAGAGATTGGAAGAAAGATTTAATTATCCTCTTGAAAAAGAATATGCCGGAAAAATGTGTAAAAATTTTGAGAAACCAATAATAAACCATCTAATAATTATCAATGATGAAGACGGAGAAGAAAGCGTTATAAAACAAATTCAACAATCTTTTTAGCGATCTCTCTTTTTGAAATCAAAGGAATTTTTTTGACAGACTTGTCAGAAGAAACAATATAAACTTCATTATTATCTGATTCAAAGCCACGATCATTACGGCTTATGTCATTGACAATGACAAAATCTGCTCTAGATTCTTTTAATTTTTTTAATCCTTCTTCGATTAATTTTTTTTCAGATAAACCGTATTCAGCTTTAAAAGCGATGAGGATTGTTTTTGGAGAAAGTTTTTTTATTTGATTAACAATTTTAATTTGCGGAATAAGTTTCAAATTAATTGAGTTATCACTTGGTAACTTTCCTTTAATTGGTTGATCAACTTTAAAATCTGAAACGGCGGCTACCTGAAAAAATAAATCTGTGTCGTCAATATTTGCTTTAATTAAATAAAGTAACTCATTGGCTGTTTCAAATATTTTTTCTTTAATTAAATACCTTGGCTTGACTGAATTTTTTGCCCGAAGCAATAAAACTTCAGCTCCGCGTAAATAACATTCTTCTGCTAAGGCTATTCCCATTTTCCCTGAACTTCTGTTGGTGATTGAGCGAACCTTGTCAATTTTTTCAACCGTTCCTCCGGCGGTAATAATAATTTTTTTTCCTTTTAAAGAATCATTTTTTTCTAATAATTTAATTATTTCTTTATTTATTACTTCTATATTTTCTAGCCTTCCTACCCCCTCGTATCCACACGCCAACATACCTGTAATTGGTCCAATAATTTGATAACCGACTGATTTTAATTTGGCAAGATTTTCTTGGACGAGCGGATTTCCCCACATATTGACGTTCATTGAGGGGCAAATGATTATTCGCGAAGTAACTGCTAAAGCTGTTGTTGTTAAAAGATCATCAGCAATTCCATGAGACAGTTTTCCAATAATATTGGCTGTCGCTGGAGCAATGACTATGACATCAGTTTTATCAGCCAACTCTATATGCTCAACTTTTCTTTTCTCAAGAACTTCTCTATAGTCAAAATTTTTTTCAAAAAGATCAATATGGACTTTATTTCCGGAAGCTTTTTCAAAATCTTTAAGAGAAATCATCTCCGTCGCTGATCTGGTCATGATGACAAAAATCTCATAACCTTCGTTTTTTAACAATTTTATTAAATCAAGAACCTTATACGCAGCAATTCCTCCAGTGACACCAATTAAAATATTCTTTTTCATTGTTTAAATTAAATTCAAATTTTAATTTCTCTTTCTTAGCTCTACTTTTGCATTTCCAAGATAGTACATTTGCTCCACTTTTGTTTTATCCATAATCCACTTTCTGACTTTATTTAAGTAAGTTTCTTCATCAGGGAAAAAAATAAAATTATTTGTCCTGGTCATCTCTAATTTTTTTAAAATTTCTTCTTCTATCCCGTCAGTTGTTTGGTTTGTATGAAGATAGTATCTGGTTGGGTTTTTAAGTTTAAAGTAATCATAGAAAATAACATAATTCGGAAATATAAACAGCCAATTATTTTTAACGTCTAATTTTTCTTTAATTTTTTTCAGCACGTCCATATAAGATTGACTAAATTTAAGCCCGGTAATTTCATCACCGTCCGGCTGGAATAACCTGGGAGAAAAACTTTTTTTAAAAGAAATTCGGGGTAAACCGGCAAAACGAATTTTCAAAAAGGAAAAACTATGGAATATAAACAGAGAAGATATAACGCCTGATATTAAAATTAAAAAGGCATAATTTTTCCAAAACTTTTTAGTAAAAAGCCAGAAAAAAATAACCGTGATTATTATAAAAACAGTTGTTGATTTAAGTTTGAGAATAAAATACCCAAAAGCAAAAAAAATAACGCTCGCAGAGAAAATAATCAAAGGCAATATCTTTGTTCTAATATAATTTCTGAAATTGGCAAGTTCCGATACGAAATATGTAATATATAAAGGCAACCAAACTACCCCATACCAAAGATGTCCTTCATCGGAGCGGTCGATCGCTGAAACATAGCTTAAGGCGGAAAAAAGGGCGAAAACTTTTATTTCTGTCTGATTACCTGATTTGAGAAATAAACTTAAGGAAGATGAAAATAAAAAAATTAAAGATGATAAAAAAATCAAGCCAACAGGTGGGGGTGGAATGGGAAGACCCATCATTTTGGGTTGTATTACAAGACCAAGATATAAATTATCATACAAAAAATTTTTCAAAGACCCGGTGAAAAAAATATACGCCAACATTGGGATCCAGACTGCCAGAAAACCTATTAAAGAAGGAATTAATTTTTTATAATCTTTTCTTTTCTCAAAACCGCTGACAGCAATGGACATAAGAATAAAGATTCCCGCTTCTATCCTAAACAAAAAAACTACCCCTAAAAGTACACCCAGAACAACATTTTTTATGTATAAGGATTTAAATTCGCTTAACAAAACTAAAAAAAACAGGGCGGCAAAAACATGAATATCATAGGCTGAATATATAAAAAACTGGGATATCAGCACGGTGGCAACTGATAAGAGAAAACTGATGAAAGATGATCTGAATTTTTTAAATATTTTATACGAAAGAAAAAACAAAATCGTCGGGAAAAATATTCCCGGTAGTAATATAAAATATATTCCCATCGTTGGCACGGTAGCACCAAAAATCTTAAACAATAAAGCCATAATAAGATAACGGCCTGGAGGATAAACCACGCTAAAACTCTTATAAAGACCTTCACCTTTATACGTATTCAAGACATTGATGAAATTTGTCTCTTCATCCGATGGCCTATAAATCTCTCCAACTGAGTTATTTATTGTCATAAAACTCGGATGGACAAAAAAAACATAAATAAGAAAAGCAACAAAAAAGAAAGCCAGAAAAGTTTTAATTTTTTGGAGTTTCATTTTTAATCTTATTGTATAATTCTTCTATGAAAATTGATATTGTTATTCCAATCTATAATGAAAGTTTGTTTATTAAATCGTTCCTTGATGATTTATTCAAAGAAAAAGCGTCCTTAAAATTAATTAAAAATATTATTGTCGTTGATGACGGATCAACCGATCCTACTCCGGATATAATCAAAAACTATAAAAATAACAAAATAATACTTGTCAGATATTTAAAAAACCGGGGAAAGGGTTATGCAATGAAAATGGGTTTGGAAACAGCAAAAAAAGCAAAAGCGGACGCAGTCATATTTATGGATGGCGACCGGCAACATAATCCAAAACATTTATCAAAATTTATCAAATCCATTGATAAATACAAAATTGTTTTTGGCTATAGGAATTTGACAAAAACCGCTCCATATTTCAGGAAGCTTGGTAATAAAATCGCCAAATATTTATTCCAAACGTTTTTTAATATCAAAAGACGTGATGTTTTGTGCGGGTTTATGGCAATAAGAAAAGATGTTTATGATGAAATCGTCTGGGAGTCTAATGATTACGGAGTTGAAATTGAAATATCGGCAATCGTTGGCAAAAAAAGAATTGCATTTAAAGAAATATTGATTGATACACTGTATTTAGATATTAAAAAAGGAGTAACCTTGGTAAAAGCTTTTTTTATTTCGTTAAAAATACCATACTGGTATTTTAAATACAAATGAAAGTTATTGAAAAATATCTGAAGATTATTTCTCTTGTATTGCTTATAGTTATTTTTTTATTTCTTGCGTTTAAAAAAGTGGGTTCATCCGATACTTTAATCCCTAATTTGGAACCATATCCAGACAGCCTTTATTATTCTGTCCCTGCCTGGAATTTTGTCCAAGGTAATGGCTTTGTCATGAAAACTCAAAACACAATAATCAAACAGCAAACGCCTCCTTTATATGGAATATATCTTATCCCATTTTTTGCGTTGTTCAAAAATATAAGATCCTTCTATTATGCAAATATGATTCTGTTAACCGGTGTCATTTTCCTTTTTGTTCTTATAATCGATAAAATCTTTTCCGGGAAAAAGATCTATAAAGGAATATTAATATTTTTTCTTGGTTTTTTTCTTGTGACCAATTTTTATTTTTATTCTATTCCCCAGCTCTTAATGGCCGAACCTATAACTATTTTTCTTATGACATTGGGAATATATTTATATATATCTGAGGCAAATATTTTTAATACATTATTGGCAGGCCAGATAAGTTTTTTTCTTATCTTAGTAAAACTTTCAAACCTTCCATACGCAGCAGTACTGTTAATATTATTTTTTATTAAATTTTTTCCAAAAACAAAGCAAAAAAAATATTTTAAATTATTTTTAATAAGCATAGTTATTGGCATTACATATTTTTTTTCCTACATTGTAAACAGTAAATTACTATCTGTTCATAAAAACTTAGGCGGAACCGATTTTAATTTAATTCATTTTAAAACTGGTATAAAAATTTACATGCAAACTCTTCTTGGAAATTCGGGAATAAGATATTTGTGGTTTTCAGAAAGATTTACTCCGATAATAGTTGTTTTATTTGCTTTTATCGGAGTTGTTGTTGGGTTTTTAAAATCAAATTGTAGGAAAATTGTTTTTGCTTTTATATCGTTAATTATTTTTACTGTTTTATTTATGTCTTTTTTTGTTACTCAAGATATACGTTATATTGTTGCGATTTTACCGGTATATATTATTTTTATGGGTTTTTTTGTCCAGGAAATTTCTTTAAAAACAAATAATACGATTGCAATTTTATTCATGTTAACGGTAATTATTTTTTCTTTATTTCTCAAAGGCCAGGGCAATAAAAATGAGGCGTCTATTATTACTTTTAAAAAACAGGTCGGACTTAATCTAAGACATAGAGAGGTTCCCTGGAATTATGAAACCGTTCGGATATTCAATAAATTTACAAACCGTTCCGATCCAAAAAAAACTTATATTGGGACTTTTCTGCCTTCGCCGTTTATAGAAATATTTTCAAACAAAAAATATCAAACCTTACCGATATCATCATGGCAGGAGTTTTACTGGCTTGAACCAAATCTTCTGAAAAACATCATTGGGAACGACGTAGCCGCCCGCTATAAAAAATTACTCCAAGAAGGAAATAATGTTTATATAACCCGCTACTATGAAAGTAATGTTCCCAGTCAATGGCCCAAGCAATTCAATGAATTGACGTCAAATTTTTTATTTGATAAGGTTTATGACGGTTGTTTGGGTGCTTGTGATATTTATCAACTTAAAATTAAATAAGCTTTACAAAAAATGAAAAAAAATATCGTTTACGGCCTGATTATTGCTTTTGTTGTTTTTATAATCATCAGCTTCCACTTGAATGATTCTTTGATTTTTCATTCTGATTTTGCCAGAGATCTATTCAATATATTAAAAATTTTCCGGGGAGACCATACTCTTCTTGGTCCTAAACTGTCGTTTGGAGGATTGTATACCGCTTCATATTATTATTATCTGTTTGTGCCTGTATTTTTATTATCAGGTTTTAAAATAATGTCAATTTTTTATTTTAACGCCTTACTTTTTGTCTTGGCTATTTTTTATTTTTTTATCAATGCCCGTAAAAAATATTCTTTATGGAAGGCGGTAATATCGTCATTATCTTTTGCGTTAATTCCCATTTATTTGTTTTCATCAAGAAATCCGAGTATTTCAAATACGCATCTTGCCCTTCTTTTGATGTTTTTAACTTTTGTTTATTTTGAAGAGATTGAACAGCCGGTAGCCATCTTGATCTTGGGATTGTTGTTTGGAGTGATCATCAACTTTGGTTTTTTGAATTTGCTTTTGTTATTGCCTGTTTATTTATTAATTGTCAATAAACTTAAAAAAAAGGTAAATTCTTTATATTTTTTCTTTGGAATTATAGTTTCTTTTTTTCCACTGATATTATTTGAAATAAAAAATAATTTTATCATGTTAAAAAATACTTTTTTTAACCAATCCTATCTTTCCTGGATTGGAAATAAAAACATCATTCATGGAGCAGCCGGTAAAAAAAATGTCATTGAAAATTTCTTTTTTATGTCCGATAAAATCAGCTCTCATATATTGGTCAATCCTATTGCCTGTTTAATCATTCTTTGTTTGTTTAATTTTTTTGAAAAAAAATCGGATAAAAAAATCTTTTATATTTTAAATGGTTTTTTAGCTTTGCTGATTTTATCTTTTCTCATTCGGTTTCAATTGGCTCCTCATTATCTCTACCCGACTGCCTTTTTTATTTTTTTTATCATGATTGTCACTATGCTGGAGTCCCGGTATAAAATTCTTTTTCTGATGTTTTTCCTTGAAATCCTTTTTTTTCAAAAACAGATATATAAGAAGTCGACGATCCGGCCAGACTCTTTTGATAAAGCCGTAAAATACAGTATTGAAAATCAACTGATCAAAAAAGATTCGCGCTTTAACATAGTGATGATTGCCGATCCAAATGCAATTGTTGGTTTCGAATACAGATACTTTTTTCAAAAATACGGTTTTATTCCACAATCGGAATTTGAATATTCCAAATCTGATATCCTTCTTATATACACGGAAATAAATAATCTAAACCCTTCCACTTTAAATACTTGGGAGATAGAACAGTTTGGAAAAAAATACCTATTAAAAACCTTACATTACAAGGTCGGAAAAACTTTCATTTTCAAAGCGGAAAAATAAGTTTTCGCCACTTACTGTCCACTACCATTTCCTCCACCTCCAGGACCTTGTTGTCCTTGGTTTCCAGGCCCACCTTGACCTTGTTGATCTTGCCCACTACCTCCGGGACCATTTTGGCCGGGGCCACCCTGGTCTTGTCCTTGTTCATCACCCAGATAGATAACGATTGATGTTGAAATAAAAAACTACACCCAATTTTTCTTATGCGCACTAAATCTTTTATGAGCTCAAGTCTTTCTTTTTGTCTTCAAATTCTTTTTTATTTATTTTTCCCCGAGCATAACACTCTTTAAGAATACCCACATCCTCCCATCATCCGCAACATAATTGGCATAAAACCATATCCTGATGGAAATGAAACATTTATATTACAACCGCTTGACCTTTGTTAAGTTTTTGCATTTTATTTGTTTTGATTGCAGTTGCCCCCAAATTGCTTTTCCCTCCACCTCTTCTTGAACAGTTGAAGATATTGAAGAAGAAGAAAATACAGTAGATACAGTAGATATTGTTATCAATGTGATTAGGATAAACAATAACTTTTTCATAGGCTCAAAAAGTAATTAATTTATCACTTTTTTTTATTAAACTATAAAGCTCTTTCATACCGCTTATGGGACAGGTTTTATTTTCTTTTTGGTGTCGTAATACCATACAGGTTTCACAGGCTAGGATTATTCCTTTTCCTGACTCAAGGAATACGTCAACCTGTTTCTGTATATTAAACTTTTCATTCCCAAATTTAAGATATTCCACACCTTCGCCAATGAGAAAAACGCTAACATTGTCACCATTTTTAAGAGCGAGATTACCAAGCCTCAAGGCGTTCCAGTTTTTTTCAGCATTGTTAGTTGAAAGGATAATAGTCAATTTCATAATAAGGATTATAACAAAAAGTTCGATTGTCCAGTTCGCAGTATTGATTTTTTAAGGCTAATTTTTACCTGCTCAGCGTGACGGGATAGAACCATTCCGCCCTGTATAATGGTTTGTTACAATTAATATCATGATTCCACTCCTGAGAAAAAGAGGAAAAGTGT
>JBBTSP010000068.1:0-4253 GCA_038064655.1 Patescibacteria group bacterium
TACTTTATATTCCGGATATTTTTTTGTCAGTAAATATTCATAAAAATTAAGTTGAAATTCAAAGTTACTTTGCCCGTCTTCTTTATATTTTCCAGTCTTATAATCTATCAAGATTAATTTATCATCAACTAAATCGACTCTATCAAATTTACCTCCAAGTTCTAGTTCGGGATTCATTTGATATTTTGGAAAATCTTCAGTAACCAATGGCTCTCCTTTAGAAAGTTTATTTTTAAGAAATGTTTTGAATTGTTTTTTAGACTCTTCTACATATTTAATAATGGTTTCTTTATTTTTAAATACTTTATTGTGTTTTGCAAAACTATATTTAAATTTTGTTTCAAATAATTTTCGAAGTGTCTCAAAATTTCTATCTTCTTTTTTTGTTCTTTTGTAGAAATCATTTAGGCATCCGTGAATTAAATTTCCGAAAACTAAGTCAGGTGTATCTTTTCTATAGGCAAGTCTTGTTTGCGTGTCTATCTCGCACTTATATTTAAAAGGACATTGTTTATAGTTTGCTATTTTACTCGGAGATAATTTAAGCATATTCTCTCAATTGTTCCAAAACATCTCCCTAAAGTCAAATTTTGAAAATTGTCTCCTTAAGTCGTATATCGACAAATTAACATTGTCATATCATTCTAAACCTGCGGTTTTGTTGGCTATAACCTACTGATAAATTTTAAAACATGTGATAAATGTTATTTAATGTCAATGTTATCTTATAAAATATATTTTTATAAATCTTCTTCCGGAAAAGAAATTATTACTGATTTTATTGATTCGTTTTCTAATAAAATTGTTATTAAAATTAAATCTGACATCAGGCTACTTCAAGAATACGGACTTTCGCTGCTTTCAACTTCAAAAGTCAAAAAAATTAGCGGTTTATCAAATCTTTATGAATTAAGAATCAAGACAAGCGTTCAGATAAGATTATTTTTTGCTTTTGTTTTTTCCCCTAACACCTTCTTGATTGTCCACGGATTTATCAAAAAAACACAAAAAACACCCAAAAATGAAATTAGAACAGCAGCTAAACGTCTAAATGAATTTGACATTCAATAAGTTTATTAATATAATAATATTGTTATATTTATAAAATAAATATGAGAAATATTAACGATCTATCTAGCTGGGAGGATTACGAAAAAAAATTAATGAAAAGAAAAGGTTTTAAAAAACTGTCAGAAAAAAACGAATCGAAATATCAGTTAGTACGCAGTCTTATTGGCGCACGTATTAAAAAAAACTTTAGCCAAACGGAGTTAGCTAGGAGAATCGGGACAAAGCAACCAGTGATTTCAAGATTAGAAAACATGCAATCATTCCCTACGTTATCTTTGCTGGAAAGAATTAGTCATGCCCTGGGAACTAAGCTCTGTATATATTTTCAAACATAAAATGGTCAAATTTTGAAGATTGCAATCAACTTTCCATCCTGCTTCTGAAGAATTTTTCGGTTTCTTTGTCAACAAAATAAACATAACAACCTTTCATGGCGCGACTTAAGAGTACTCTATAAGCGTTTCTAACATAATCAATAAATTTTTCTTTGGATTGTTTAACAACTAAATCAGACGAATTTTCTTTATGTCCTTCCCAAGATTGTCTTTCAAAATTATATATCAAATCTTTTCCAATAATAACTCCTACGTAGTCAAATTCGAAACCTTGAATTGTATAAATACTTCCTATTTGATTGACTGATCTAGGATCTAGAGGCCAAAGACTTGCAGGTGGAACACCTTCGGCCAATCTATATTTTCCTCCCTCCTTTGCTTCCCAAGTCATTTCAAAATCTCCAATTTTTACATCTTTCTCTAAAGTTCCATCTTGTTTCGGAAAACTCCAAGACCAACAAAAACCGGCAACAATTCTTCCAGAATTAGGTTCCATTTCATTCTTATCTGCTATTAATTTAGCTAATTCGTGAGGTGTAGAAACAATTTTAAAATCAAACTCTTCTTTTTTTTGGTTCCATAATATTTGAGGCGTTTTTTTGGTACCTAAAGTATTTTCTATCCACTGGACAAATTTGTCTGAACCCTTGCATCTAAATTGGATATCTAATTCATATTCAAAAACTTCGCAACCAAGTCTTTGAGCATTAGCTTTTATATATTCAACTGATCCTATTTCTTTTGGTCTAACATTTTGCTGATCGTCTATAAAAAAAACTGGTAGCTTAGCTACTTTTATTAATTCTTCAATCTGTGGAAGTTTTGATTGATTTTCTTTTTTGGTAAATCGATTATTACTTGTTAATCTTATTCTGTGTGATTCATCTGCTATTAATACATCTATTAAATTTTCTTTAGCTCGAGAATAACTATTAAAATAATTTATTTGCATCGCGGCTTTTTTACCAAGAACTTTTCACAAAGATTCGGTAAAGGCTTTCGCTCCGGTTGAATATTGAGTATTAAACCCTTGTGATGATAATTCTGCCATCAAATTTATTGCAATAACTGACTTGCCAGTTCCTGGACCACCTTTAATAATTATTACTTTTTTATTTTCCGCGTTTAAACCATTTCTTGTTATTGTTAAAACCTTTTCAAAAGCAACTAGTTGTTCGTCAAGTAAAATATATCTTTGATTCTCTTTAATAACTTTATTAACATGTTTTAATAAAGATTTACTAGGTTTGAATTCACTATTATCTATTTTCTTAATAATATCTAAGCCGTTTCCTTGGGAAACTCTAGTGACAATATATTTTTCTAATTCTTTGGCGGAATCAGCGCAAAATACTGGATATTTATCAAAATATTCTTTATATCCTTGAAAAAATAATGGATCTTTAGTTTCAGGAAAGTAATTATGTAAATAAGAGCAAGCTTCAAGATTTATTTTTTTACCCTCTTCATAAAAAACTGCTAGATTATCTTCAAGATACATTTGATATTGTCCTACTTGGACTGCTGGATGAAGCACCTCTCTATTTGCTTTACCTACAAACGTTATTACCTTATCACTTTCAGTTGATAAACATTTTTCCCACTGTTTTAATTCAATAATTACGGCATTTTCTTTTCCTTCATTATTTTTACCACAAATTAGACAGTCTAATCTCTTTGAATTTAGAGGTAGCTGATATTCAAGAATAATTCCTTGATCTTTAAAATGAAGATATTGAAAAATTGCCCCAATTTTTCCCAACGACTCTCTCCAAGATCTTTTTTCAGATTCTGATGGATTATATCTAAAATAATCAAAATAGGCAGATGTTAATTTAAGCGAAATTTGATTTTGAACCGCATCAGTAATAAATTCTTCAGCATTTCCTGCATAAAGTCTCATATTATAGTTTTGTATATTTAGTCGCAATTCCTTTTGATTTATGAACAGGATATTTTTTGGCATTTTTTTGGAGTTTTTTTTCAATGGCTTTTTCTAGATCAATCCCAAAATTATCGGCAAATTCCATTAAAAAAACCATAATATCAGCTAATTCGTCTGAAATTTCTTCATGATTTTTTTTATTTTTTAAAAATTCTTGTGATTCTTTTTGACTTTTCCAAAGAAAAAGTTCTAATAATTCTGAAGCTTCGATAACAATTGCTTCCGCCATATCCTTTGGATTATGAAATTTTTTCCAATCTCGTTCATCTCTGAATTTTTTTATTTTTTTAAGAATCGATTCGAAGGGTTTGTTCATACGAAAGTATTGTATCAAAATATTTAATTCTTTGTAGGTTATAACCTACAAAATGAAGCTAAAAGAAGAGTGATTTTTTATCCTCACAAAGTTGCTATAATTATCTTTACAATTCGTTTGCCTAAATCTCGGCTTAGTCGGGACATGGTGAAAAACGGTCATAAATCGAAAGGTTTATGGATTTTTTCGAAAGAGAAAAGATATTATCAGGCCCGGGAACTTCGTCAACAAAAAATGACTTTCAAGGAAATTGGAAAAGTAATGGGAATTACCGGAAGCCGTGCTGCGGTTTTATCTAATTTTGTTGACTTTAAAATTAAATACCAGAAGCAACGTAGAATAAGTAATGAATTGAAAGAAATTATAAAAAAAGCCGTTCCCAAAACTGGAGAGGTTTGAAAACCGCCGGCTTGTCCACCGAAGCTTTAGCCAACGTAGTAACGAGAAGTTTTATAGTTTCTCAAAATATACGTATAGTACATATTAATTTAGAGCTTTGTGGCCTGCCATCCGTAGCTTCAGCGAAGGATGGTCCAGAGGGAAGGATTCGAACCTTCGAAGGGAAAACCCAGCAGATTTACAGTCT
>JBBTSP010000069.1:0-8367 GCA_038064655.1 Patescibacteria group bacterium
CTTGTTATTGAATTTTTTTACGGGTTTTTTTTTCCAAAAAATCAATGATTGAAGTATCAAAGGGGTCTTTCGTCCCTATATAAATCGCCGATTCTTTCGGATCAAAACGATAAGGAATAATTTCATAACGCCGGTTAATCGATTCGGAGATTAAACCAACCGCTTGAGAATCGATCGGAGTTTTTTCCAAATCGACAAACGGAACTTGCTCTATTTCGGCCTGAGCCTTGACAACCTCAATCCGGGGAATTCGAGAAAATTGATACAGGTAATCAATAATCGAAAGATTTTTTTGCAAACTGGCTACCTGGAACTGATTGGATTCAGTTTCGGTAATCTGTTGATTTTTTATTAACTGATCTAATAATTTTTTTGGGGTAATGTTCATTAATTTAACTATATATTATTTCTATGATAGAATTCAAGGTATATATGATTCCGTTGTTGATAATTTCCAACGATTCTAAATCAATTCAGGATTATGTCGAAAAACTTAAAGTTGGCACTTTGTTTTTTGAAATCACTCCGGTAACCAAAGAATATTCCATTTCGGATATCAAAAGCATCATCAAAGAAACCAAGGTTTTTTATCCAAAGATCAGAAATTATTTTTTACCCGACTTTCATTTATCGTCTATTGCCGCGCAAAATTCTTTTCTAAAGCTTCTTGAAGAACCGCCGTCCAACGTCCAATTTATTTTGAGTACAGATAACAAAAACCGATTATTGCCGACGATTATTTCGCGAGTGAAAATCATTAAATTGACGGGAAATTATTCACAAAATGTTGTAGGGGCGCAATTTATGATAAATCACACCACAACAAAAATTCCGTTAATACCGTTTAAAATCACGGATAAGGAATCGGCCAATAATATTTTGCTCCAAATTATTATTTTTTTCCGCGGAAAATTGAAGACAGACAAAAATTCTCCTGTTGTCATAAAAGAAATTCTCCGGCTTAAAAGGCTTTTGGAAAGTAATAATCTAAATCCGCAGTTGACGGTTGATCAGGGATTGATATTTATTTGGAAAAAGTATAAGATAAAATTTGAAGATAGAAGATAGGTATAGAAGCGGGTTAGGAAGTTTGATGATGGAAGTTAGAAAGAAAAATCTATCTTCTAATTTCTATTTTCTTAACTCGTTTCCAAACCAAACTTCCATTTTCCAAATATGTCTAGAAAAGGATTTACATTAATAGAACTTCTCGTCGTCATTGCCATCATTGGCTCTCTTTCGGCTTTGTTCCTGCCGAATTTTATGTCAGCCCGCGAAAGGGCCCGAGATTCGCAGAGAAAGTCGGATTTAAGACAGATCCAGAAAGCATTTGAGATGTATAAACAGGATCAAACAACGCCATCATTTCCGGCAACGTTACCAACTGCCAATCAATGCTGGAGCAGTGGCGGATCGGGAGCCACTTGTCCGGCCGGTAATATTTATATGAATAAATTTCCGACCGACCCGAATGCCGGAAAAGATTATTATTATTCGGTTGATAATGCTAATTTGACTTACATATTATGTACTTGTCTGGAAAATAAAGCCGATCCCGATGGGACAACAGGAAATTGCGCGGCAAGTTATACTTGTAGTAGCGGAAAAAGTTATATCGTATCGCAGCCATAGTAGGTTATAATCGTTATAAAGATTATAATTGTTATAAAATTTATAAACCTATGCAAAAGTCTTTTACTCTTCTTGAAATGCTCGTTGTCATCGGAATTATTGCCGTCCTGGTTTCAGTGGGAATTGCTTCTTACTCAACTGTTCAAAAAAAATCCCGTGACGCCAAAAGACAGGGAGATTTAAAAGCGGCGCAACAAATGATGGAGCAGTGTTATTCCGTTAACAGTTTTGAATACCCAACAATTTCCGGAAATGGAACCAAAACCATTACGGCTACTTGTCCTGCGCCCAACACCAGCATTACTTTCACTTTGACTGATCCTTTAGGAACAGGCACATATATCTATACTGTGACGTCAACAACATCAGATTATAGTATTACTGTCGATTTGGAAACATCAACAACAAACTTTACGGTTAGTAATCAGCAGTGAAAATTAATAAATTGAAAATTCAATGAAAATTGAAAATTGTAAATTGAAAATTAAAAGTGGTTTTACGTTAATAGAAATCCTCGTCGTCGTAACCATCATCGTCCTTTTGACGGCGGTGGCGGTAATATCTTATTCGGCTTTTTTAAAACAATCACGCGATGCCAAAAGAAAGACTGATCTTGGACAGATTAGCGCTGCTTTAGAAATGTATCGCTCCAACAGTAATACTTATCCTGTTGGTAGCGTCTATGCAACCACTCTATTGGTTTTAACTACACCCATTACCTATATTCAAAGTCTGCCAACTGATCCTAAAAGTTCAAGCTATAGTTACTATTATACCGGGACAGCTTCCGATTACACGATTGCCGCCTATCTGGAAGGTGGAGGGACTACTTGTGTTGCCGGTCAATGCGGTGGCAACTGTAATTATTGTTTGGGACCGTATGGAATTAAATAGAAATTATGCCAAAAAAAAGCTTTACCTTGATAGAACTTCTTGTTGTTATCTCCATTATGGCCATTTTTATCGGAGTCGGTTTGGCCCAATATAATACATATGCCCAACAATTAAAATTAAAAAGTGAAGCAAAAAAGTTGGTTGATGTCCTTGAATTAGCAAAGCAAAAGTCTTTGAGCGCAGATTTAATCGGTAGTTGTGACGATTTTACCGGCTATCGGGTAACAATTTCTGCCAATGCTTATTCATTCAAATTCTGTTGTGCAACAAGCTGTTCTGTTGTCCAAAACTATAACTTAACGACCAATATCTCAATCACGTCCACAACCGGAGATTTTAATTTTCCGCCATTAATGAAAAATATAAATTTTAGTATTAGTTCTATTCAATTAAAAAATTCCGCTATCGGTAAATGCGTGACCGTCTCCATTTCGCCGATTGGAATCATTGGATTGGATGAAATTTTGATAGGATGTTAATTTTAGGGCGTGATAAATCACGCCCCTACAATAATAAATATATGATTAAAAATGCTTTTTCCCTTATCGAAGTCCTTGTCTTTACGGCCGTTTTGGGCTTATTTTTTGTGGCGGCAATGGCCGTTGTCTCCTTCAATCTTAAAAGCATGAAAGTCCAGGAACATAAAATCCTGGCCACCCGGTATGCGGAAGAAGGAATGGAATGGGTAAAGGAAGAAAAAGAATCTGATTGGTCCACTTTTATTACTCACAACAGCGGCAATTATTGCCTTAACAGTTCTTTAGACTGGAATTTGGCGTGTGCCGAAAACGATTATAGTCTGGGAACACCGGCTTTTTTCAAAAGAGAACTGACAATAACAAGCTCAGGTTCTCCTGTGGATCAGGAAGAGGTCACGATTACCGTCAGCTGGAAAGAGGGAGAAAACATTTTTACCGTTCCGATTAAAACAGTATTCAAATTATTGGAATAATTATGAAAAAAGGTTTTACTTTAATAGAAACCATCGTCGTTATAGCAGTTATTGCCCTAACTCTGCCGGTTTTGATTTCGACCGTTTTTATCCTGACCCGGGAACAAACCAAAGTCTTCAGATTAAGTCAGGTCAAACGGGAAGGCGATTACCTGATTAACATCGTGAAAAACTCTATCAGAGATGGCGCAATTACCGTTCACTCGGCAAAACCGGCCGACGAAAGTAATATTGTCTGTGACACGGACAGTTCTTCATTTTCTGGATCAAGCCTTTATTTTTTAGATAAAAATCAACAGTGGTTTGGATATGAAGGCGGATCAAATACGATTGCTTCCGCATCGGCCAATCCTTCTATCAACTTAACTTCAAGCAAAATTTTAGTTTCCAACTTTTCCGTTGACTGTTTACGAAATACCATATATTCGCCGCCCTCGGTTTTATTTAGTTTTGATGTTTGTTACGACACCGGAGCCGGAGTCTGCACGTCAACCCGTCCTGAAGAAATCGCATCTCTTCATTATCAGACGAGAATTAAACTAAGAAACTATTGATTTATAATTTTTATAACCGTTATAATCATTATATGAGTGATAATTTTTTTAGTTTGGACATTGACGAAAAATTTACCAAGTTGGTCGATGCCAAAAAGGCCGGTGATATTTTGGAAGTGACGGCTTTGGGAAAAACAGAAACGCCGGATTTTTTTTACAGCAGTAATCTGGAAAAAGTTGTCGAAGCGGAAATAATTCAGATAAAAAAGCTTATTGAAACCCTTAATGTCACCAAAAAAAATGTTAACCTGATCATACCCGACACTCTTACTTACAGCCAAATTGTTTCGATGCCGCTTTTAAATGAAAAAGAGTTGATTTCTGCCATTAAATACCAAGCCGATCAGTTTATCCCGATGCCAATTGAGGAAACCAACATTGATATTGAAGTACTTGATGAAGATCAACGGGAGAAAAAAGTTCTTCTTTTAATTGTTGCCGCACCAAAAAAAGTCATTGAGAGAATCAAGACAACTGTTGAACTGGCTGGACTTAATCCCGAATCAGTGGAAAATGAAATATGCGGTAATGGTAGATTTTTAGCCACTTTCAATAAAAATATTATTAGCCAATATAAAATCGGTGTTGATAAAGGCGTTGTTGTTGTCAATTTTGATATTAATTCCACTTCTTTGGCTTATTTTTCTCCGGAACAATCTATCCTCAAAGAAAGCCATCATCTATCGATTGGCTACCAATTATTTTTAAAAGAAACTCAAGTTAACACCGATACAGATATCAAAAAAGCTGAGGAAATCTTAAAAATTTATGACAAAAAAAACCCTTCTCCCTATCCTGTGGAAAAAATAGTCCAGCCTTTAGTAAAGGAATTTGTCAATGATTTAAAAATATTTGTTTCCAAAAATAATCCAGGCGCCGTCCTGTTTACCAATAAAATTTATTTATTTCCATCATTAATTACTACCTTAAGCGAAGAATTAACAACTTTTCCTATAAGTATTTTAAATCCTTACTCACTGATTAAAAAATCGCAATTGATTGAGACTTACAAAAACGAGTTGCCTATTTTTGTCCCAGCTCTAGGTGGTTGTTTAAGATAGTTATTTATAGTGAGCGAAGTCGAACTATGAAAAAAAAGCACATTAATCTTCTTGTCAACCGGGAAGACTATCAAATGTACGAGAATGTTTTTGAGCGTCTGAAACTATCTGCGGCCGTATTAACTTTGATTCTATTTATTTTTTTTATTTCCTTTTATTTAATATTGAGAAATAAATTCAACACATATGAAAGGATGAATTTACAAAAAAAAACTTATTTGCAATTATTGACGGAAAGAAGGAGCGATGAGGCTAAAATTAATTATATTCAAAAAAAATATTCTGATTTAAAAACCTTTTTAAAAGACGATGCCGCTTCAACCCCTTATTATGAACTTCTTTCCGATGCCATCAGTGAGAGCAGTCAGGCGGCTACTTTAAAATCTTTTGAAGTTAATAAAGACCGCGAAGCGTCTTTTACTATTTCGTTTTCCAACTTTGACAAACTGATGGAATTTCTTAAATTTGCCGAATCACAGACTTTTATAGAAAACTTTGAAAAAATTTCCATGAAAAATTTTGCTATCATCGGGGATAAAGAAAAAAAAGAAAGTTATGAATTAAGTTTCACCGGTAAATTTGTTCCAATAAAACTTGATCTATGAAAAATAAAATTAAGCCATTTATTCTTCGGTTAATAAAAGAAAATATTTTGTATATCATAGGTAATCTTTTCATTTTTGCTTTAATTTTAGTCACCCTAAAAATAGGATTTACGCAAAACTCTACCTACGATGGAAAAATCGCTGCTTCAAAAGTTGAACTGAGTCAGCTGCAAAATAAATTAAATCTTATGAACACGACGATTCCGTCTTCCGATAAACTTGACGAAGACGTGAGATTATTGAATGGATTGATACCAAACTTGGAGGATTACTTTTCTATTATCTATGCATTGGAAAAGTTGTCTCGGAAATCCAATTTTATAGTTACTTCGTATAGCGTTACCGTCGGGGAATCAACCGCCCAAAAACTGAAACTTAATGTCACGGGAACAGGGGATAGTCAATCGTTTATTAATTTTTTAAAAGATTATAACTTTGGAGGAGGACGTCTGATCACTTCGGATAAAATCCAACTTGATCCTGATTTTTTCGGCTCCATCAAGATCGACTTGACTTTTTACACCAAAAAAGTACCGATTAGCCAGAATTTGGAAACAACGCCCGATGAAAAAGTTTTTAAAGAATTAGAGGTACTCAAAAGCAAAGTTAATTTTAGTTTTGAAGAAAATTCGGCGTCCGGTACTCCCGACTTTAACTACCCGAAGAAGAGAAATCCGTTTTAAAAAATACCAATGAGACTCATTAGTCTAATTAGACTAATTTGTTGTTTTTAAGCAACTTTCTGAGGCCTTCGGAGATTTGAGCGCCAACTTTGCTCCAATAATCAAAACGGTCTTTTTTAATATTTAAGACAACCGGATTTGCCATTGGATCATAAAAACCAACCTCTTCAATATACTTGCCATCAGCTTTATAGTGTTTTTCAACGGCCACAATACGGTATGATGGGCTTCCTTTTTTTCCCTGACGATATAATTTTAAAGCTACGGCCATATTTTAATTAGAAAATAGTAATTGGGTATAGAAGCGTGTTAAGAAGATTGAAAATAGAAGTTAGACCTATATTCTAACTTCCAATCTCTAAATTTCTAACCCGCTTCCATTCCCATCTTCTCCAGTTAATATTATCAAATAATTTTTAAATTTGCAAAAGCTTCTTTTGCTGCTTCTTCCTCAGCTTCTTTTTTTGAAGGAGCAGTCCCCAAACCTAACATTTTGTTATTAAAATAAACCCCTATCTTAAAACTCCTTTTGTGCTCCGGGCCCTTTTCTTCCAATACCTTATAAATTGGTGTCTTTTTATATTTTTGCTGAATCAATTCCTGCAACTTGCTTTTGGCTGATAAATAAAGATTGTTTTTCAAAAGATAATCTAGTTTATCTTTAAAAAGAAAGTTAACAACGAATAAATAGGCTGTCTCAAAATTTTGATCTAAAAAAATAACCGCTATTAATGCTTCAAAACAGTCAGCCAAAATATTATTGTTAGTTCGACCAGCACCCTTTTCTTCACCTTTTGATAATAGGAAGTAATCATTCAAGTTGATTTTTTTTGATGCCTCGGCCAGACTGTCCATTTTGACAATGGCTGATTTTATCTCGGTATAATCGCCTTCTTTTAAATTCGGATAGTTTTTAAAAAGGTATACGGAAGTAATTAGGGAGAGGACGCTGTCACCTAAAAATTCCAGTCTCTCATTTGACTTAAATTGGGAGCCTTTGTGTTCGTTGAGATAAGAACGATGGATGAAGACATTTTCAAGTAGATCACGATCATTAAATCTGATTTTGATAGTTGATTCTAATTTTGAATATTTGTTATCCATATTCTTTACCAATTGGTCTAATTTGACTTATGAGTCTAATTTGGTTGATTGCTGATACACTTTGCCGAGTACTGCATTTACGAATCCGAATGCCTTATCACTCCCCATTTCTTTGGCTAATTCTACCGCTTCATTAATGATGACTTTGGGCGGTTGTTTTTTTTCGATCATCAGTTCGTAAACCGCCAACTGCAGAATTGCTAAGTCAACTTTGGCAATTTTATCCAAGGGATATTTTGGAGCGTATTTCTTTATAAAATCATTTATTTCTGAATTGTTTTTAATTATTTTCTTTGTTTTATCATTCTTTAATCTGATTTTACCTTTTGCAAAACTCAGGGCAAATAATTGCTGAATGATTTTAACTCGAAACGAATGTCGTGGATCCATTTTATTTGTTACAGTACTTACAAGTTTTGTGCGGTAATTTTGTTTTCCCGCAACTAATACACTTAACTAATTTTGAAAAAGATCTAATCCGTTCGGCCATTCTTTTTCCTTTTCTTTGAGTCGAATGCTTTCGTTTTGGAAGTGGAGCCATAATGATTAGGGAATAGGGACTAGACTGTTAGGGAATAGCCACTATGAAAATTATAAAAGTTATAATGATTATACATAATCAAATACCTATTGACAAATGGAAAAGTAATACGTTATATTGAAGTTATATGAGAAAATTTTATGCTGGTTTCACTCTTATTGAGCTTTTAATCGTTATTGCACTTCTTGGTGCGTTAGCAGTAGGACTGCTTGCCGCTCTTGACCCATTTGAACAACTTAAAAAGGGGACTGATACTGGGGTAAGAAATACCGTGTCTGAGGTTCATGGATCAATAATCAGATTTTATGCAATAAAAAATTATATGCCTTGGTGTACTGATG
>JBBTSP010000070.1:0-2278 GCA_038064655.1 Patescibacteria group bacterium
TTATTGCTGTTAAGGGCCAGATAAATATTAAGGGAGCAACCAATATTCTCAACAAAACAACAAAATAATACATTAATTCAATTATATGCCAAAACACTTAAAAATTGCGATGTTTTTTTCCAGTGATCCATCCGCGGCCGGTGGAGTTCAGGAACACATTTATAATCTTTCTAAAATTTTAGACAGTTTTGGTCATAAGATTGATGTTTATGGTCCAGAGAAAAATATTCTTCAATATTTAAATTATAGTTCAATAAGCAAATCAATAAAAATACCCATTCCTAATGGTGGTTGGTCAAATATTACTATTGAAAGGAAGAATAATAAACTATTAATTAATAAAATTAATAAAAAAAATTATGACATTATTCATATTCATGAACCATATATTCCTTTTGTTGGTTGGGAAATAATGAAAAAAACTCAATCAAAAAAAGTGGCCACTTTTCATTCAGCCTGGGAAAAAAATTCAATTATTAATTTTATAAATCCTTTTATAATTCTTTTTCAGGACACTTTTTCTACAAATTTTTCCGGAGCAATTTTTGTTTCGAAAATTGTGAAAAAGCGTTGGCAAGAACTTACAGGAAAAAAAATTAATCAAGAAATTATTCATAATGGAGTTGATAAAATGTTTAATCCAGTAAAAAAACAAATAACATCTGATTTCAAGATTTTATTTTTAGGAAGATTAGTGGAAAAAAAAGGACCTAAATTTTTATTAAAAGCTTTTTCTAAAGTAATTAAAAAATTTCCTAGTACAGAATTAACATTTGTTGGCAAAGGTCCAATAAAAAAATCTTTAGAAAAATATGTAAAGGGAAAAAATCTAAGAAAAAACGTTACTTTTGAAGGAGAAATTATTGGACAGAAGAGAGTCAAATATTATCAAGAAGCTGATGTTTTTTGTGCGCCTTATTCCGACGAGGCTTTTGGTATAACTGTATTGGAAGCAATGGCGACTGGTACGCCAATAGTAGGTTTTAATAACAGTGCTTTTAAAGAAATATTAAAAAACTATCCTTACCCTGATCTTTTAGTTAAGTCGCGAGATGTTGATAAATTAGCTTTAGCTTTAGAAAAAATAATAAAAAATAATAATATGCGTGAGAAATTATCTTTATGGTTAATCAAGGAAAGTAAGAAATATAGTTGGAAAAAAATAGCTAAAGAAACTGAAGAATTTTATTATAAAATCTTGAATAGTGCATAAAGCTCGATATCTACGCTTTATTATTTTTAACAAATATGAAAAATATCAGAAATTTTGCAATAATCGCACATATCGATCACGGAAAATCAACGTTGGCGGATCGACTATTGGAATTAACCGGAACCGTTGAGGTTGGCCATCATCAAGAGCAGATGCTTGATCAAAATCCGATTTCAAGGGAACGCGGGATAACGATTAAATTGGCACCGGTACGCATGGTGTATAGAAGATGGAAAGAAGGTATGGAAACGAGTCAGGAAGATAGAAATAAGAAATTAGAAAAAAATCTTTCTTCCAATTTCCAAATTCCTAACCTGCTTCAAAACCCAACTTCCTACATTCTTAATCTAATCGATACTCCCGGCCACGTTGACTTTTCCTACGAAGTTGACCGGACATTGGCCTGTGTCGAAGGCGTAATTCTTTTAGTTGACGCAACGCAAGGAATTCAGGCGCAAACAATTGCCAATGCATATAAGGCGATAGAAAAAAATTTAGTGATTATTCCAGTCGTCAATAAGATAGATATGGTCAATGCTGAAGTTGAGAAAACAAAAAAACAATTAATAGATTTTTTAGGAGTAAAAGATGAGGAAATATTTTGCGTATCGGCAAAGACAGGAAAGGGAGTTAAAGAATTGCTCGAAACAATAATTGAGAAGATTCCATCCCCTGACGAAAGCTTGATTTCTCAGGGTCGGACCCTCCAGGAGGGTCCGACCCTACAAGCCCTGATCTTCGATTCTTATTACGACTCTCATCGAGGTGTAATCGCCTTTGTTCGTGTCTTTGACGGTGAGCTAAAAAAAGGTAAAAAAGTTCGCTTGTCAGCCGCCAATGAAACTTTTGAAGTTCAAGATGTTGGTTATTTCAAACCGGAGCTGACCTCACAGGAATTTCTTTCAAACGGTGATATCGGCTATGTCGTGACCAACTTAAAAGATATTCATAAGGTTTCGGTTGGTGACAGCATTGTTACCGACCCTTCTTTGTCTTTACCCGGATACAAAAAGGTCAAACCAATGGTATTTGCCTCAATTTTTCCAACCGATACGGGAGACTATC
>JBBTSP010000071.1:0-31631 GCA_038064655.1 Patescibacteria group bacterium
AGAAAATAAATTGGATTTAGATCGTTTTGATGAATCTTTAGCTAAAGAATTATTAATTAGAAGAACTTTAATCGGTCCTCATCGGGATGAATATAATATTTTTTTAGTTGACAAATCCATGACCAAAAAAAATATTCATACGTACGGATCAAGGAGTGAACAGCGGCTAAGTTTGTTTTGGCTGAAGATTAATGAACTAAAATATTTAGAAAGTTTTTTTAAGAAAAAACCGATTCTTCTACTTGATGATATTTTTTCCGAACTGGATCACGATAACCAAAAATTAATATTTAATTTAATCGGAGATTATCAAACAATCGTTACTTCAACTGAAAAAGAGTTAACAAAATTAATTAATCTTTCGAATAACACCTCTTACGACACCATAAATCTGTAGATCATTAAGAGGATAAAAAGGAGGATACTTAGGATTAGCTGCTTCCAAATAATTAATATGTTTTTTTCGATCAGTTTTTAGAATTTTTAAAGTCCATTCATTGTCAATTTGGGCTAGAACAATGTTGCCAATATTAACATCTTTTTTTCTTTCAATTATGACGATATCGCCTTCAAATATTCCCACCCCGCTCATAGAATCACCGGAAACTTTTAAAAGAAATGAAGTCTGCGGGTTCTCAATTAAATAATCATCGATTGTCAAATAATCCTTATTTTCTTCGGCTAAAATTGGGAAGCCGGCTTTAATGATTCCAAGAAGGGGGAGGGCGAAAAACTTTTTGGTGGGAGAAAGTTTTTTATTGTCTTTATCAATAAAACCAAGATAGATTAACTTATTAATTATTTTAAAAACAGCATTCTTTGACGAAATGTTAAACAGCTTTAACATTTCCGAATAAGAAGGAAGCCTTCTGTTTTTCCGGAAAAATTTTTTAATACTTGAGAGTCTATCCTCGATCATGAAGTTATTATAGTAAACACTTGTTCACTAAGTCAAGCCCTAATTTAGTTAGGTCGCCGACCCCGTATACTCGCCCCTCCGACGCGAGGACGTAGGCCTCGGGAGGAGGTAAGAATTATACTGGGGCAAGTGAAGATTATTATAAGTTATGAAAAATTATTCTGAAATAATTTTTTTCAGTTCAATAACTTTTTCCTGAGGAAGTTTTAATTCCAATTCTTTTATAAAATTATTTAAAACTTTTTGACCAGCTTGAGTTAATTCATCAGAAGGATTAAGTCCTAATTCTTTAATTTTATTTGTTGAATATTCAAAGGCTTTGTTATATTCCTCAGTGGTTTTAGGATCCTGTTGGGACATCTCTAATAAAAGATCTTTATATTTCGGATTTGAGGAAAAAATAGCTATTAGTTCCATATAAAAAGATGCGATTAAATTACCTTTTATTTCATCTTTTTCTTTTTCAATGGTAGATAGAGAGTTAAGAATTTTGTCTATCTTTTCAATGAATAAATCCATATTGAAATTCATATTATTTTGATTTTAAACTTTTCATGTGATTATATAGCTGAAATGCTTTATCTGCTGTAAAAAAACCAACACCGCCATTAATCAAACCTGTAACAGCCAAAACGACATTTACCCTTGTTTGAAGTTCAGGTATAGCAGGCTGAATATGTGAAGAAAGATATGCCAATGTTGTATTAACAGCTAATAAACCTGCAGATTGACTAAGTAATTTTAAACCTTTTTCATCTTCTTTCGTAAGATTGTTTATAGTTAAAATTGCGGAGTCTTTCGCATTAGAAAGAACTCGTTTTGAAGCGCTTTTTATAAAAGGAATAACTTCTTTTAAATTTTTTTTCGCTGATTCAATAACTGGAGTAAAACTTTTTTTTGCAGCAGTCCAAGCATTGCCTAAACTAGTAGCAGTCTCTTTAAGAAGACTATCAATCATGTCGAAAAGTTTACTACTTCTTCTTCTTCTTCTTCTTGTCAAACGATTTTTTATTATCTATACTACGATCGTGAGAGAGATAATAATTTGTAATTATTTACAAAACTAAAATTTAAACTAAAATCTATCTTGACAACGATCGTTGATAAGATAATAATAAGAATTATAAGTCCACAATAAATCTATGGATAAGAAAAAAATTAAATTAAAAAGGGGACAGCTTTATTGGTATATTTTAGAAGTTATTGGTCTGACTTTAATTGCCGGTGGAAACCCGCTTCGACCAACTTTATCTTTATCAGTCAAAGAAATAATAAAAGTATTAAAAGAACTAAAAAACCTTAATATTGAAGAAAAGAGAATAGAAAAAAGTCTGAAGAGTTTGGAAATAAAAGAAATTATTAATTTAAAAGAAAAAGATAATAAGGTTTTTGTTTATCTAAAAGATAAAAATAATCCAACAGTGATAAAATATTCGATTAAAGCGCTAATGGATCTGAAAAAGAAAAAGAAAAAATGGGAAGGAAAATGGTTTTTGGTGTTTTTTGACGTGCCGGAAGTTCAGAGAAATAAGCGGGATTATCTACGGAATTATCTTAATAAAATCGGATTTTATTGTTATCAGAAAAGTGTTTATGTTTTTCCTTATGAATGTGAAAAAGAAATTAAATTGATAAAAAAAATTGTTGAGGGAGCCAAGTATATGAAATATATCATTGCTGAAAAAATAGAAGATGAAAAGAGAATAAAAACTTTTTTCAATCTCTAAATGCTATCTATACTACGATCGTGGACAAGATAGTGTTATCGGTCATACCACTCTTCATGAATGGTTATTTTGCCGGACATTGAGTCGATTGTTAAATATTGAGCGAAGCCGTAGAGTATCATTCCGGAAGCGGCAAAGTGATTTTTTTCGTCGATTTCAGCCCAGTGATTATGACCGATTATGTAGTACTCATTATTTTTTGGTTTGTAATTTCTTTTGATATATCTTTTTGAACCATTATTTGAATGTCCGAATATAATTTGAACCGCCAATTTCCCAAATATTTTTATGAATAAATTACGGACAAAATGAACCACGATCATCCCATAATGCATATTTTTCCAACTAATTTTAAACATCATGTCCGGTGTTGGTCTAGTTTTTTGACCGTGTTCAAAAAGAAAATTTTTATTATTAAGTTTTAATTCTAATTGACAGGTTTGTTTATTTGAAAATAAACTAACTTTTTTATCTGAAAATTCTTTCTTATCATGATTACCGTAGATATAGACCGCTTTTTTTGATTTTAGAAGAGAAAATAGTTGATTCCATTGAGAGTTAACAAAGTCATTAAAGTTAACCATATAACCATCAAAAAAATCACCATTGATTATTACTTGATCTGATTTACTAATAATTTTTTTGAGAAAGTTGAATTTTTTTTGATCAAAAGGAAGATAAAGGTGAGTATCGGAGAAAACAAGAATTTTCATTATTATTTTTTGAGCATTTCCGCAATAATATTCTTCGGCACTTCTTCGTAGTGACTTGGCTCCATGTAAAAAACGCCGCGGCCTTCAGTCAAAGATCTGATAATAGTGGCATAACCGGAAAGTTCTGAAAGAGGAACGTGACTTTTAATGACAACGGCCCGGCTTCTTTTTTCCGTTCCTAAAATCTTGCCTCTTTTTGAAGAAATATCACCGATGACAACACCCATAAAAGCTTCAGGAATAGTCACTTCCAGTTTCATGATTGGTTCAACTAATGTTGGTCCGGCTTGTTTGACGCCATCCTGTAGTGCCATCGAGCCGGCAATTTTAAAAGCAATATCGGACGAATCCACATCATGATAACTTCCATCAACCAGTGTCACTTGAAGATCAGTGACAGGGTAGCCTAAAAGAACTCCTTTTTCGGACGCTTCAATGACGCCTTTTTCAACCGAGGGAATAAATTCGGAAGGAATACTTCCACCTTTAATTTTGTTAACAAATTTTAATCCTTCGCCTCTGCCTAGAGGTTCTATATTGATTACACAGTGCCCGTACTGTCCATGTCCGCCAGTTTGTTTAATATACTTAACTTCAATATCTTCAACTTTTTTTGTGACGGTTTCTTTGTAAGCCACTTGAGGTTTCCCGACTGTGACATTCATTCCCATTTCCCGTTTCATCCGGTCGACTAAAATTTCCAGATGGAGTTCGCCCATCCCGGACATAATCGTTTGATTGGTTTCATGATTGACTTTGACTCTAAAAGTGGGATCTTCTTCGGCTAATCTTTGCAAGGAATAAGATAATTTTTCCTGGTCAGCCTTGGTTTTAGGTTCTATAGCTAAAGAAATTACCGGTTCAGGAAAAACAATCTGTTCAAGAATAATTGGATAGTCTTGATCAGATAGGGTGTCACCGGTCTTTGAATCTTTCGGTCCGATGACGGCAATAATTTCGCCGGCATAAGCCTTATCGATCTCTTCACGATTGTTGGCATGCATCAGAAGTATCCGGCTGACTCTTTCTTGTTTATTTCGGTTGACGTTATAGACATACGAACCTGATTCCAATATCCCGGAATAAATTCTGACATAAGTCAATTTTCCAACGTGAGGATCAAGTTGGATTTTGAAAGCCAGGCCGGTAAATTTTTCCTGTTGGTTAAGAGCTCTTTTTTCGGACTTTTGAGTAATTGGATTAATTCCGGTGATTTCTTTTAAATCTAAAGGAGAGGGAAGGTAATCAACAATCGCATCAAGAACCGGTTGGACGGCCTTATTTCGCAGTGAAGTGCCGCAATAAACAGGAACGATTTTATAAGCAATGGTTGCTTTTCTTAAAGTCGCTTTTAGTTCGGAAACGGTTATTTCTTCCCCATTTAGATATTTATTTAACAGATGGTCATCATGTTCAGCAATTTGTTCGACCAGTTTGGCCCGGGCTTTTATTACTTTGTCTTTGATATCGGTGGGGATTTCATCGATTATGGAATATTTGATACCTTGAGGATCCTGATCCCAAAGTTTGACTTTTAAGGTCAGAAGATCAACCACGCCTTTAAACTCCGACTCTTTTCCAATCGGGCATGTCATAATAATCGGATTGGCTCCCAATCTTTCCTTGATTTCCTCAACCGTGGCTTCAAAATCGGCTCCCAGTTTATCCATTTTGTTGATAAAACAGATCCGGGGAACTTTATATTTATCAGCCTGGCGCCAGACCGTTTCCGACTGACTCTGGACTCCCTCTTCAGCATCAAAAACAACGACACCGCCGTCCAAGACCCGCAACGATCTTTCAACTTCAGCGGTAAAATCCACATGGCCGGGAGTATCAATAATGTTTATCCTTGTATCATTCCAAAAAGTGGTTGTGGCAGCGGAAACAATCGTAATCCCACGTTCCCTCTCCTGCGGCATCCAGTCAAGCTGAGTTGTACCTTCATCAATATCACCGATTTTATATGTGCGACCGGTATAAAAAAGAAACCTTTCACTGGTCGTGGTTTTTCCTGAATCAATATGGGCGATCACGCCAATATTGCGGATTTTATCGAGAGGAACATTACGATTTTTCGTGACAACGGGTTGTTGAGACATAATTTGAAAAGGGAAAATGGTAATTGGGTATGGAAACGAGTTAAGAAAATGGAAATAAGAAGATAGATTTTTCCAATTTCTACCTTCAAATTTCTTAACCCGTTTCTACACCTATCTTCTATCTTCCCGTGATTACCACTTAAGGTGAGCGAAAGCCCTATTGGCTTCTGCCAACTTTTCAGTTTGAGCTTTCTTTGCTACGGCTGAACCTTGGTTTTTGGAAGCCTCAATAATTTCAACCAATAATTTTTTGTCAAAAGTATGAAATTCCTTATTTGGTCGGGCTTTTGCCGCATCAATAATCCAGTTTAAAGCGAGTTTGAGTTTTCTTTCCCTTCGGACCTCAATCGGGACAAGATATGAAGCTCCTCCGAGACGGCGGGGTTTAACTTCGTGGATTGGAGAAACATTTTCGATCGCCTGATGTAATACTTTTAACGGATCATCTGACTGTTTTTTTAATTCATCGAAAACTTTATAGACAAGACCTTCGGCAACGGATTTCTTCCCGTTAAGCATCAAATAATTTATCAGTTTGGCAACTTCTAAACTATTAAAAAGCTTATCTTTCTTGAAAACCCGTTTTTTGTAACTGTGACGTGGCATATTTTTTTAATTTTATTATTAGGGTCGGTATAAAACCGACCCCTACAAAACTCACGAACTTTTTACCTGTGGTTTTTTCGTTCCGTACTTTGATCTTGAACTGGTTCGTTTTTCAACTCCGGCCGCATCAAACTTTCCGCGGACAATATGATATTTAACGCCTGGCAAGTCTTTTACTCTTCCGCCTTTGACCAATACAATTGAATGTTCAGCCAGATTATGACCCACTCCCATTATATAAGCGGTCACTTCCATCTTGTTTGATAGTCTGACCCTGGCTACTTTTCTTAAAGCCGAATTTGGTTTCTTTGGCGTCATAGTTCTGACAATCGTGCAGACACCGCGTTTAAGAGGGTTGTTGGTTTTATTGTATCGTCTTTTCAATGAGTTAAAACTCATTTTAAGGGCAATTGATTTGGATTTTCTGATCCTATTTTTTCTCTTCTTTTTTATCAGTTGATTGATGGTCGGCATATTGATTGGTAAATTTACCGTAATATTTTTCGATTAATTCGGCTGTGACCGGAATTAATCTGCCAATTATAACATTTTCTTTTAAGCCCAACAAGTAATCCGTCTGGCCTTTAATGGCGGCTGAGGAAAGAACTCCGGTTGTTTGTTCAAATGATGCGGCTGATAACCAGGAATCGGTATGAATGGCCGATCGGGTGATTCCAAGAATAGAAACTTTACCGGTCGCCGGTCTTTCTCCTTTGGCCAAAACACGCTTATTTTCTTCTCCGAAACGAATTCTTGAAACAATCTCATCTTTAATGAGTGAAGTACTACCTTCATCTTCAATAATTACCTTATCACTCATTTTTCTGATAATTACTTCAAAGTGTTTATCATGAATGGCAATTCCTTGAGACTCATAAACGTTTTGAATTTCATCTAATAAATAAATTTGGGCAGCACGCAAACCTCTAATTGCCAAAATGTCATCAACATCAAGATAACCTTCGGATAAAGGTGAACCGACGCTAATTAAATCACCATCTTTGATTTTAAGCTTTTGGGCTTTTGGAATCGTAAATTTTTGTTCTTTGATAGTTGACTCTTTGTTATCTGAAGTGATGGTAATGTCATAAATCTCTTTTTCAGTATCTTCCATAATTGAGACTTTGCCGGCAATCTCGGCAATCGGGGAGACGATTTTTGGAGTTCTGGTTTCAAATAATTCCTCAACCCTGGGAAGACCTTGAGTAACATCAGAAATAACAATTCCTCCGAAATGCCTGACTCTCATGGTTAACTGTGTACCCGGTTCGCCGATTGATTGGGCGGCGATGACTCCAACAGGAACCCCGATTTCTACCGGTCTATTGGTCGAAAGATCGGTTCCATAACATTTTTGACAGACTCCATAAGTAGAATTACAGTATAAAGGAGAGCGAACGATGATTTTGTTAATCTTATTTTTTTCAATGAGAATAACTTTTTCATTATCAATTAGTTCATTTGCACTAACGATAATTTTTTTGTCTTCATCAGCAATATTGTTAAGAGAATAACGATTTTTTATTCTTTCTTTGAATTTGTTACCTCGGGATGAGTTGGTCGAAACGGTTAATCCTTCTTTTGTTTGGCAATCTTCCTCGCGAACAATCATATCGTGGGAAGTATCGACCAATCTTCGGGTGAGATATCCGGCATCAGCAGTTTTTAAGGCTGAGTCGGTCTGACCTTTGCGGGCTCCTCGGGCAGAAATTACGTATTCGAATATTGAAAGTCCCTGACGGTAATTGGACTTGGTGGGAACTTCAATAATTTTTCCCAACGGATCAACAACGAGCCCTTTAATAGCCGCCAATTGTTTTAGCTGTTCTTTTGAAGCTCTTGCACCGCCGGACTTGATAATTATTTTTACCGGATTTTCTTCATCCAATGCATTCCAAGTTTTATCAGCTAATTTTTCCGTAACGTCAATCCAAAGTTTATTTGAATAACGTTTCTTCTCTTCAGAAGTAAGTAATCCCTGCTCAAAATTTTTAGTAATTTTTTTAATTTCATTTTCCGTTTCCTCGATGATTTTTTTCTTTTCCGGAATTATTTGACAGTCAAAAATAGAAAGAGATAGACCTCCGGCAATGGTTGAAGCCCAGAAACCAATATCTTTAATCTTATCAATTAATTCACCGACTTTTTCATTTTCGAATAGTTTCATGGCCGCCACAACAATATTTTTCAAATCAGCCGCTTTTACCTCTTCATTAATAAATTGAAGTTCCGGTGGCAAAGCCTGATTAAAAATTATCCGTCCAACCGTTGTTTTAATAATCTTGTTGTTAATTTTTACATTTATCGGTTGGCGGAGCATTATTTTATTAACCGCATGAAATCTCATCGCCTCGTTTACGGTTGAATAAAATTTCAGATCCTCATCTTTTTCTATGTCCAGATGGCTGTCAATCGTGGTTAGGTAGTAGCAACCAAGAGCCATTTCTTTATTTGGAAGGACGACCGGCGAACCATCAGACGGTTTTAATAGATTGTGGTAAGGGAACATCCGGGACTTAACTTCCTCTATAGCCTTACTTGACAGAGGCAAAAACACACCCATAGCATCGCCATCGAAATCAGCATTATATCCGGAACAGACGGCCGGGTGAAGTTTGATGGCGTAATCGTCGGTTAATACCGGATAAAATCCTAAAATAGAGAGCTTATGTAAAGTTGGAGCACGGTTGAGAAGAACAGGATGATTTTTAGTAATTTCTTCTAAAATATCATAAACAACAGGTTCTTTTTTTTCCAAAAATATCTTAGCGCTTTTTATATTTGGAGCCAAACCGCGAATAATAACCTCATGAAGAAGATAAGGTTTGAAAAGTTCCAAAGCCATTTCGCGAGGCAAACCGCATTGATTGAGTTTCAATTCCGGGCCAACAATAATGGTAGAACGGCCCGAGTAATCAACTCTTTTTCCCAATAAATTCTGGCGGAAACGTCCCTGTTTGCCTCTTAAAATATCCGATAAAGATTTTTGTATCTTGGTGGCGGCTCCGGTAGTCCGACTTTTACCACGGGATTTTTGCAGATCAATTAAGGAATCAACCGCTTCCTGAAGCATGCGTTTTTCATTTCTTAATATTATTTCTGGAGCTCCCAGATCAATAAGTTGTTTAAGACGGTTATTACGGTTGATGACACGGCGATAAAAGTCATTGAGATCGGAAGTGGCAAATTTCCCGCCTGGCAATTGTACAACAGGACGTAAGTCTGGCGGTATGACGGGCAAGACAGTCAAAACAATCCATTTTGGATCAATTTTAGCTTTAATAAAAGCTTCAAGAACACGGGCTTTTTTTAGGAGTTTGTTGCGTTTTTCACCTTTAGCATCATTTAATAATTCCAACGCTTGGGAATATTGTTTTTGCAAATCAAAGTTGGAAAGAATTTCGTACAAAACTTCTGAACCCATTCCAACATGCAAAAATTCACTAATGCCATTTTCTTTGAAAAATAGATAATCATCTTCTTCAATGACATCAAAAGACCTGATCGATCGGGTAATTTTGGAAATCCTTTCAAAATAAGCAGATTTTTTTGTTTTAGTATCGGTTAACTCATTTGACAGTAGTTTTAATTGCTCTCTTTTTTTGAATTCAACTTCTTGTTTGGCGATTTCCCATTGTTCGCGATTAGTGATTTTTTTCTCCAACTGTTGATATTGTTTTTCAAAATTTTTATTGACTTCCTCTTCTTTCAAAACAAAGTCCTCGTCAATTTTTTTTAATTCATCTTTTTGGAGTTGTTCAATGGTTTTTAAGGTATTTTTTTGATTTTCTTTGTCAACTTCTTTAACCAAATAAAGAGCGTAATAAATAATTCTTTCCAGAGCTTGTGGAGGGACATCAAGAATGGTACTTAAGATAGAAGAAGTCCCTTTGAAATACCAGATATGAGCAATTGGAGAAGCCAACTTAATATGACCCATCCGTTCGCGACGGACTGCCGAAGTAGTGATTTCTACACCACAACGGTCGCAAACAATACCTTTATAACGCATTCTTTTGTATTTACCGCAATAACATTCGTAGTCTTTGGTGGGTCCAAAGATTCTTTCATCAAAAAGACCATCTTTTTCGGCTCTAAAAGTCCGGTAATTTATCGTTTCCGGTTTAATGACCTCGCCATGTGACCACTTAATGATCGTCTCAGGCGAGGCAAAAGTAATCCTTAGTCCGGAAAAATCAACAGTATTAATATCTTCCATAATTATTTGGCGTAATCTATTGATAATCCTAAAGCATTAAGTTCTTTAACTAAAACATGAAATGATTCGGGAACCGACGATTGAGGAATATCAATTCCTTTAATAATTGATTCAAAAGCTTTGGTTCGTCCGCGGACGTCATCACTTTTAATAGTCAATAGCTCTTGAAGAGTATATGGAACTCGGTGCGATTCCAGAGCCCAGACTTCCATTTCACCGAATCTCTGTCCACCCATTTGAGATTTACCGCCTAACGGCTGTTGAGTAACCAATGAATAAGGTCCGACCGAGCGGGCATGAAACTTATCCTCAACCATATGAATAAGTTTTATGATATAGCTGGTTCCGACTAAGGCTTTTCTTTCATAAGCCAGGCCGGTCTGTCCGTCGAATAAAGTGACTTTGTTATCAATTGGCAGTCCGGATTTTTTCAGTTCATTAATGATGAAATCTTCTTTGATTTTTTCAAAAACTGGAATAGAGATATTAGTATTGGTATGTTTGGCTATTACTCCCAATAAGTTTTCAAATAGTTGACCCAAATTCATACGGGAAAGAATCGAAAGAGGAGATAAGATAACGTCAACCGGTGTCCCGTCTTCAAGATATGGCATGTCCCAGGCGGGAAGAATTTTTGAAATCACTCCCTTGTTACCATGACGTCCGGCCAATTTATCTCCAACAGATATTTTTCTTAATTGGGCGGTATTAACAATAATTCTTTCCAAAACGCTCGGTTCGAGTTCATTAGGATCCTTTTTCCCATTGATGGTTCCAATATTAACTACATAACCTTTTTTCCCATAAGGCATTCGAAGTGAAGTATCTTTAATGTCTTTAGCTTTTTCGCCGAAGATCGCCCGGAGCAGTCTTTCTTCAGCTGTTAATTCTTTTTCCCCCTTAGGGGCAACTTTACCTACCAAAATATTTCCGCCTTCAACTTCGGTGCCAATATTAACCAATCCTTCTTTATTAAGATTTTGAAGAATTTCTTCCCGGACGTTGGGGATATCACGTGTCAACTCTTCCGGTCCAAGCTTGGTGTCAATTACATCGGCAATAAATTCTTCCATCGTGATTGAACTGAGAACATCTTCCTTGATTAATCGGTCGGAAATAACAAAACCATCTTCGTAACCTAGTCCATTTAAGGAAGAATAGGCGACCAACAAATTTTTTCCCAAGGCCAGATGACCTTGATCAGTAGATGGTCCGTCAATTATCACATCACCTTTTTTTATTTTTTGATTGGGGCTGACTTTTGGTTTTTGATCAAAAGAAACATCTTTGTTAGTACGGACAAATCTTTCCAGTTGATATTGATAAATTTTTCCGCTTTTTCCTTTAAGAACGATTTTTTGTCCGTCAACGTATTTAACCACTCCATCTTCGTTAGCTTTAATCGTCCGCCCTAAAGCAATACTGACTTTTTCTTCAAGTCCGGTGCCAACAATTGGAGCTTCAGGATTGACTAATGGTACAGCTTGACATTGCATGTGAGAACCCATTAGGGCACGGGACGCATCGTCGTTTTGGAGAAAAGGAATTAGTGAAGCTGATGCTCCCAAAACCTGACGAGGAGAAACATCAATTAAGTCGATTTTTTCAATTGGAATTTCGATTAAGTCACCATGATACCGGGCGGTGATTATTTGGTCGGTAAAATAACCCTTTTCATCAGCATTAATATCATTTGAAGTAATATAATAATTTTCTTCATCATCGGCCTGAAGATAAATAATTTCATTTGAAGCTTTTATTTTTAATTTTTCAGCAACTTTTTCCTTGACTATTTTTTTATATGGAGCTTCCAAAAATCCATATTTGTTAACTTTGGCAAAAAGAGCCATATATGTAACCACACCAATATTCGGTCCTTCCGGACTGCGGATTGGGCAAATTCTCCCATACTGTGATGAAGAGATGTCACGGATTGAAAAAGACGCTCTTTCTTTTTCAATACCACCCGGCCCGCCAACGGTTATTCTTCTTAAATTATCAAGTTCGGACAATGGATTAGTTTGATCAACGATGGTTGACAGTTGACTGGTTCGATAAAAGGAATTTATAGCAACAATCAATGGTTTTGAATTAACTACCTGAGAAGGAGAGGCGCTCGTTTCGCCGGCGACCAAACTCATTCTTTCCTTTATTTCCCGTTCTACTCGGACCATGCCAACCCTAATGCCGTAGAGGCTTATTAGTTCGCCCACGGTTCTTAGTCGGCGGTTTCCGAGATGGTCGATATCATCAAAGCTACCTTGATTTTGAGTTAGGGTAAGAAGATATTTGATGGTGGCAATAATATCAGTTTTTGTCAATAGGCGATTTTCTTTTTTAATTTCAATATCCAATCCGAGTTTTTTATTAATTTTGTAACGGCCAACATCAGCCAACGAATAACGTTTTTGATTAAAAAGAAGATTATTGATTGTTTCGTAGGCATTTTCCAAAACCAAAGGTTCACCCGGCCTGATCTTTCGATAAATTTCCAGAACAGCCTCATCTTTATTTTTGGTTTGATCTTTTTTTAGAGTCGGTAAAAGATATTTTTCCACTAAACTTTTGTCTATATTATTAAAATAATTAACAATGTCATTGTTGTTATCGTTTTCAAATACTTTGAGAAATACGGTTGACAAGAACTTTCTTTTTTTATTTATTTTCATTTCGATCAAACCATTTTTATTGATCGTCATATCCAACCAAGCGCCTATGTAAGGTCTGATTTCGGCGTTGTAAAGAGTTAATCCGGTTGTTTTATCAATTTCTGCGGTAAAATAAACACCAGGCGAACGGACAATCTGATTGATAATCGCCCTTTCAATACCGTTGATAATAAAAGTTCCCCGATCGGTCATTTTAGGAAGATTAAAAAAATAAATATCCTGTTTTTTTTCACTATTGGTCTTTTTATTGACCAATCTTAATTTAAGGTAAACAGGAGTGTCGTAGGTAAGTTTCTTTTTGAGACATAGTTCGATTGGGTATCGTGACTCGCCAAAATAAAGATCTTCAAAATAAATGGTAAATTTTTTTTTGGTGTAGTCGTCAATGGGGAAGAACTCATTAAAAATTTCTTTCAAATGAACATCCGTAAATTCTGCCCAGGAATTTTTCTGAACTTCGATCAGATTAAATTTATCGATCAGTTCGTCTTTTCTTCCGAGGAATAAATTTTTGTGAGGTAAATTCTTTGATTTAATAGTTTTATTCATCGAGTAGAAAAGAAAAATATTTTTATTAACAAGAAAAACCCCACTATACAAGACGGGGAGTAAAAAAACTAATATATCATACAAAACACAATAAGTAAAGTCAAATGGATTTAAAGAACTTCTTTTTTGATGATTGAGGGTGGGAAATACGTGATTTCATTTTTTCCAAAAGAGTTGTCAAGTTAATTTTTTTCTTTGTTATTTTATTTTTTTTTATTTCTGGACTTTTTATGGCAGGACTATCTTCTTTTCCGTGATCTTTTTTCAACTGTTTAAGAAGAGAGATTAATTGGACGCTAACGATTATTGAAAGAACAGTTGTGATGGTAATCGCCGTTGAAAGCAATAATTGAGTCGTATCCATATTAAAGAAGTCCTAATCGGACTTTTTCCGCAACAAGATTATTGGCCCGGAGCAATTCGTCGTGGGAAGTACCGGCATCAATCCACCAATCAAGAAGATCGCATTCCAACGAATTCTCCTTGAGATAAAAATTATTAAGGTCGGTTACTTCAAGTTCTCCTCGATCTGACGGCTTTTGTTTATGAATAAAATTAAATACACGTTGATCATAAAAATAAATTCCAGCTTGAGCGATATTAGATTTTGGTTTTTCCGGTTTTTCTTCAATGGAGATAACCTTTCCGGTTTGATCAATCTCAATGACTCCATAATGTTTTGATTCCATTTCCGGCATTCTTATTCCAAATATCACAGCCCCTTTATCTTTTTTCTTAAATTTTTCTGCAGTTGGTTTAAGATCATAGTTAAAAATATTATCTCCCAAGACGACGGCAATTTTTTCATCCTTAACAAATTTTTCTGCCAGCCCGATGGCATGGGCAATCCCTCCCTTTGGGTTTTCCTGGACCGAATAATAAAGCTTGACTCCAAATTGATCGCCCCCTTTAAGAAGGGTGGCAAATTGGCCGGCGTGATCAGGTGAGCTTGAAATAAGAATTTCTTTTATACCCGCCTTTACCAATGATTCAAGAGGATAGTAGATCATTGGTTTATTATAGACAGGTAAAAGGTGTTTATTAGTAACCCAAGTCAAAGGTCGAAGCCGGGTAGCCAGTCCGCCAGCAAGAATTAATCCTTTCATAAAATATTACTTCAGGGTAAAACAATAATCTTTAAAAGAAAAATTATTATAAAAGCAATCAGGATATATTCTACCACAGTTTTCAGATGAAGGGTTTTGTTCATAATATGGTGATAAACCCCCCAAATAATATAAAAAAAGGCAAAAGAGATAAGAACAATAAACTCACTTACCCGTTGGCCTCGAAAAATATTTAACAAAATCAAAAAAAATACACCGGCGGTTATCAAAAGCAGATAATCAAAAAGATGATTTTTAAATTCTTTTTTAAGATAAAAAGAAAATGTTTTAGTCATAGATCAAATAATAGCGCCAATGGTCGACATAAAAAGTCCAACCAGGACAAAAATAATAAACAGGAAATGGGCGGTATTTTTTCCTCCAGTTCTTATGATATTGAATTTTGAAGCAAAATAAAAATCAAGGATCAAGGCCAATAATAGGAAAGTCATAAAGACAACATTTAAATTGAAGGAAAAATTTAAAAAATTAATTTTTGGTTGAAAAGTTTTCTGAGCTAAGATTTGTTGCGGTTTGTTTTCAACAATAGGTTTTGCCTCAGGGAGAATGGGTTCTTTAGCTTGGATTGGCGGAGGAGAAAAAGAACCGGAGAGTGGAGTGCCAAACATCTGAACGACCAAAGTGGTTTGTTCGCCGTTTAAAACGCCGTTGACAATGGCATACCCAACTTCTGTGTATTCTCGTTTCAACAAGTTATCTCGATGGGTGGTTGAATTCATCCAGGCGTCAACAACGCCGTTATTAAACAAAAAATTTTTTGCCAGATTTTCACCGGCGTATTCGTATTTATAACCAGCGTCAAGTATGAAATCCCAAGGAGTCTTGCCATCGCCATAGTGAGACCAGTAATTATTCTGGAACATATTTTCTGCTTTTTTTTGAGCGGCCAAAGAAAGGTTAGAGTTTAAAGAGAGAGAAGATAGGTTATTTTTTTGTCGTTGCTCGTTGGTTAGTTGATAAAGTTTTTCGACACTGATATCGGTCGCAAATCCCAAAACATTGTAAAGATTACCTTGTTTGAAAATAATAGTCATCAAAAAGGCAATTGCCAAATAAATAGTAAGGAAGTCAGTGTGAAGACTTTTGGCGCGAAAATTATTTTCTTCATGAGGAATGAAGAGATTATGAATAAAGTTTTTTAGTTTTTGCATAGAATAGTTTTATTCTAAAGAAAATTAAGAAGATAGTCAAAAAGAGTTAATTTAATAAAATCAATTAAATCTAATTTCAAGATTACTGTTAAGGGCTTTAGCTAATCGCTTGAGAAAAGAAAAAGTTGGATTGGCGCGACCGATTTCAATTCTTGAAATTACTGATTGTTTAGTTCCCATTTTTACAGCTAATGCTTTTTGTGTTAATCCATATTTAGCTCGACTCTTAATCATTGCGTCAATAAGGGCAAATTCAGGTTGCAAACGATCATATTCAGCTTTTACTTTAGGATCTTTTAGAGCTTGTTTTAAATAAGTATCAAAGTTAAGATGTTTTCTTTTCATATAGCATATATGCTATATAATATTTATAGATCTGTCAAGATACAAGATGTCATTCTCTCGAAGGAGGGAATCCAGACTAAGAATGGATCCCCGCCTACGCGGGGATGACAATTTGAGTCAATATCCTCGTTGATTTTGGAAAAATTTAACTTGCCAGGGCATATTTTTTAAAAACTTTACTTTTAATTAAAACCGAAATAATGACTAAAAGAGAATAAAAAACCGAAAGAAAAGATAAAAGATTAATCAATGATTTGTTATTTGGAGAATTAATAATTAATTCGTTGGTTGCTCCCAGAACATTACCTTTTTCACCATTATTAAGATCTCCTGTAGGATAATTAATACTTCGATGTATCGATACATCGAAGTTGTTTGGTTTGGTAGTTGGTGATTTAGTATTGAGAATAATTGTTTTTGTTGACGCTGGTTGAGGAGTTGGCGAAGGATTGATACAAGAATTATTAACGAGATTTTTACTAGGTTCTTGTAAACAAAAATCATCGGATTCCAAAGAAGTTCTTCCTAAAGTTTTTCCTTGTTCGGTTTTCCCATACTCAAAATCATCTTTTAAATTTTTATTAAAATCCAATAATCGAACACTGTCTCCATCGTTGTTGAATATAGAAGAGGTAAGGTCAAAAATACCATAACCTTTGGCGTTTATTTCTAAGGAAAATATTTTTGAAGACGATCCGGCATTTTCAATATCATCCAAATACCAATTGTTTAAAGAAACAGAAAAATCATTATCATTATAAATTTCCACCCATTCTTTTTCTCCCGTTGGTGGGTTGGCCATCGTTTCAGAAATATAAATATTTTTGTAGGATTGTGTTGATATTTCTGTAGGGGTCGGGTCATCCGTCCCTATCATTGGTGTAATCGTTGCCGCCGGAGATAATGTTGGTGTTTGTGTTTGCGTCAATGTAGGGAACAAGCATGCTTGTTCCGTACTGGAATTATAAAATCCCAAATTGGCCGATCCGGTTGTCCAACTGTCTGAACCGTCAGGAAATCTAAAATATGAAATTCCTGACCCGGAACTTGATTTATATGAAAAAGAATCGATTAATTGTTGTGAACTATTAATCAATCTGACAGCATCGGCCGAAGTTTTATTTAAATTAAAATCTGCAGAAAAGACCAAACATTGGTTGGGAAAAATAATATTATTTTTTGGAATTGTATAAAAAGTCGTACCGCCGGAATCATCAATAATCCAGTCAGAAATGTCGGCACTTTCAGTACCTGAATTAAATATTTCAACAGATTGAGGTTGAGGATCGATCAAAAATTCATTGATTAAGATTTTTGATTGGGCGAAGACAGAAGAAGTATAAAGTATTAAGTAGAAAATAGTAAGCATAAGAATGACTAAGATTATTTGTTTCATATTTGTCAAATTAGGCCAATAAGTCCTATTAGACCAATAGTAAAAAAGTAAGTCCACCGCTTATAACCTACAAAAGTGTTATTTTGGATTGTTATATGGCTAAATTATTGAGGATATACATGAAGATAAAGAGTTGCTAAATCCGAGTTACCATGAATTAACTTCACGTAAGATAAAGTACAACCTACAGAATAGCTTCCTTTATATAAAGTTCCGTCGGCAACCGCATAAACATTACTTGACGAACTGGTTATATCAATGCCATTATGAAAGCTATAAATCCGGCCAACCCAAGTATTCCTAACAGCCCATGTACTTCCATATCCTTGATTAAGATTTATTGTTGGATTAAGAGGCCAATCAAGATTTCCTGAAGGATTGAAAGGATCCCCGTCCCCGGAGTCGCAAGAGGATCCAGAGCAGTTTTTGTAATCAGTTGATTTAAGGAAATTAAATGGATTAACTACGGTATTGTTTTGCTGAACTATAAAATGAAGATGCTCTCCGGATGAGTTGCAGGAAGCTCCGGAGATGACAAAAGCAATATTTTCACCTTTTTTTACCTCCCTTAGTTTTGTTTCGATGCCGGCTCCGGCAATAATTCCCTGAATTGCGGCATATTCTGACTGGGCTTTTGCTAATAAGTTTTGATAAGTTTGTTCGTCATTTTGAGTATCAGCCAATAATCTTTGTTTCTGACCCTTTTGGTTATTGAGGGACAGTTTTTGGAAGTTCAATGTTTCAGTTAGTTTATTTAATTCTTTTTTTTTCTCTTCCCGTAATTTTTTTTGTTCCTCAGCATTGGTCTTTGTTTCCTGAACGGTGTAAAGAAGTTTTTGATTATTATCTTGAGCGGTTTTTAAATATTTAACCTGATTTAAAAAATCACCAACATTTTTATTGTCAAAAAGAAGGGAGAATATTGAAAGAGGTTTTTTTTTATAGCCCTCGATAATCCTTTTAATAAGCTGTTTGGACAGATAATCAAGAGATTGGTCCAAACCTTCGATCCTCGAGCCCAAAAGATTTATTTCTTTTTCCGTTTCAACAATCTTTTGCTCAGTGGCGCTTATTTGCAAACCCGTCAAATATATTTGGGTATCCATATATTGAATCTGGGAAGATAGAGTGTTTTTCTGTTGTTTTAACTGTTGAAGTTTTGTCTGATATTCGCTAATTTTTTTCTGAAGATCGGAAGTATCTTGGGCCCGAACAGAAAAAATTGCTAAAAAAAATAAGCAAGTCAAGACAAAAATTTTTTTAACCATGATTTAATTATACCGTTAGATATTTGTTAGTGGCGATATAAGAAGCGACTGAAGCAATGACGGCTCCGAAGACCGACGAGAAAACAAAAACAATGGTAAAGAAAATATAATTTAATGGCCAAATAATCAGAGGATAATTAAACACATTAACTGATAAAGAAGAAATACTTTTAAAATAAGAAGCGAGAAAAGGATTAAGATAAAGAACCAATAAAACAAAAATCCCAAAAGATAAAATAGAAGCGGAGATTCCCAAAAATAAACTTTCCATGATATATGGTTTTCTGATATAAAAATTTGTGGCACCTATTAATCTTAACAAAGTAATCTCACTTTCTTTAAGCGCAATTTTAAAAAGAATGGTTGTGGTTAAAACAACAATGGACATGAGAATTAAATAGCTAAAAAAGATTAAGGAAGTCTTTCTTATTGTATTTGTCAGGATAAGTAATTTTTCAACAATATTTTTTTCATATTGGACCTCATCAATATCACCTTGTTTTTTCAGATATTCGGCAATTTCCGGGAGAAAAATTGGTTTTTTTGCATAAATTTCAAGTGATGGAGGTAGGATATCAGCTGAAACCATCTCAAGAAGTAGGGGATTGTCTTTGTTATCTTGTTTATAAATATTGAAAGCCTCGTTTTGATTAGTATATTTTATATTCAACACTTTTCCGGAATTCATTAGCTCATCACGGACTTTAAAAATCTGAGTTTCCGGTGTTTTAGTCTGAAAGTAAACAGTCACTTGCGGTTTTGTTTCCAAATAATTTAGGGAGCTGTAAAGAAAAGTCAAAGAAACAAAAAGCATTAACGACAAAAAAAGAGTAAAAAATAAAATTAAAAAAGCTGACAGCGATTGATAGGGAGTTCTTCTGATTGATGTCCAAATTTCTTTCATAGTTCGTATCCTCCTTTTTTCAGGTCTTTGATAATTTTTCCCTCTTTTAAAACCAAAACTCTTTTTTGAAAAGAATTAACAATGTCAGTATTGTGAGTGGCAAAAATAATAGTTCTTTTTCCTTCAAGTTTTTTAAAGATTTTCATAATATCCCAGGAAGTTTTCGGATCGAGATTACCGGTTGGTTCATCGGCGAGGATAATATTCCGATCACCGATGACGGCCCGGGCGATAGCGACTCTTTGGAGTTCACCCGCGGATAATTGTAAAGGAAAAACTTTTTCTTTTTTAGAAAGTCCGACTAATTCCAGAACCCTCCTTACCTCTGATTTTATCAATGACTGTTCGGCTCCGACGACCTTTAAACTGACAGCAATATTTTCAAAAATGTTTTTATCTATAAGAATTTTAAAATCCTGAAAAATAATTCCGATTTTCCGCCGCAGATTGATTTTCTGGGAAAAATTCTTGTCAGTAATGTCCATATCGTCGATGATAATCGTGCCTGATGAAGGCGCAAGTTCTTTAGTAATCATTTTTAAGATGCTGGTTTTTCCGGCGCCTGACTGGCCGACTAAAAAAACAAATTGATTATCATCAATCTCAAAGGAAACTTCACAAAGAGCAGTATTGCCTAAGGGGAATTTTTTTGTAACTTTGTCAAAAGTAATCATTGTTATTATTTTTCTATTTCCACCGATCCTACGTCCATAAGCCAGCCGGCTTTTTCTCCCTGAAAAGTTTGACCCCAAACCTTGATTTTTTTACCAATATAGTTTGATAAATCAACGGTGGTTGAAGTAAGGTAAACGTTTTGAGAAATACCTCCCGGTCTTTCCAAATGAAAATTACCTTCGCCGTCGATGCCGCCTTCACGTAATATTCCTTCAACACTATCTTTAAAAGTCTTTTTATCAACAACACCGGCCGACTGGGTGGTAGTTTTTGTACTATTACTGCCGCTGCTTCCAGTTTTTTTATTAAGTTTGGTAAATCCGAAACCTAAAACGGCTCCAATAACGACTGCCACGGCAATAAAAGTAAAAAAAGTAACATAAGACATACCATTAACTTCTTTTGTTTCAATAGTATGAATCAAATTATTATTTTCCATATAGGATTAGGATAGCAACTTTGGGGAGAAATATCAAATATTAAATTTTATTTGCTTTGCTTAAGAAACGCCTCCACAAATCCATCGATCTCTCCATCAAGGACTCTATCCGTCTGGGTTTCTTCGTGGTCTGTTCTTAAATCCTTAATCAATTTATATGGATGAAGGACATAAGATCTAATCTGGTGTCCCCATGAAGCCATTGTTTCAGTCTTAAAACCGGCGATTGTTTTCGCTCTTTTTTCTTCTTCTATTTTCCAAAGTTTAGCTCTTAAAATTTTCATGGCATTTTCCCGGTTAGCACCTTGATATCTTTCTGTTTGGCAAGAAACAATTATACCAGAGGGTTTATGAATAAGACGAACAGCCGTCGATACTTTATTGACATTTTGGCCACCTTTTCCGCCTGATCGATAAAACTCCCACTCAACTTCATCATCGCGGATACTGATTTCTTTATCTTCAATCATTGGTAAAACTTCAACCAATGAAAACGAAGTTTGCCTAAGCTTATCAGCATTAAAAGGGGATTGGCGGACCAAACGGTGAACTCCGGCTTCGGCTTTTAAATAACCGTAAACGAATTTTCCATAAACGTTGATAATTGAACTTTTTATTCCGGCTTCTTCTCCGGCAACCCGGTCAAACTCTTCAAACCTCCAACCCTTCCTTTCAAAGTAGCGGGTGTACATCCGATACAGCATACTGGACCAATCCATCGCTTCCGTTCCTCCCTGTCCGGCATGAATGGAAAAAATAGCCCCGTTTTTATCATATTGACCGGATAAAAAAAGAAGAATTTCATATTTATTGATTAATTTTTCTGCCTCTGCAAACTGATTTTCTTCCAATAATAGTTCAATCATTTCCAAATCTTCAATCTCTTTTTTTAAATCAGTGATTTTTTTCATTATTTCACCGGCTTTTTTTGAATCCTCCCAAAACGACGCTTCATAACTTTGAGTTTCTGAAGTTTTTAATTCATTTTTTTTCCCATGAAGATCGGCCTTGCTTAAGATTGACTGATATTTGTCCTTTAATTGTTCTATATTAATTTCCATCGTTTTCTATTATATCATTTGAAGTCGGCGGCGAAGATTAAGATCAAATCGGCTGTTTCTTTATCATCGAGTATTGTGACTTTTGGAGAACTGACATAATCTTTTAAGTCATTTTTTATCATATCGCCCAACTGTGATTTATCTTTTTTCACTTGAATTTCGGTTATTGTGAAATCAAAATTATCGGCATTACCGGTAACAATTTCGGCATAACCTTTATTTTTTAGAATATCCTTTATTTCCGTAGCTTTGCCTTTGACTCCGGAACCATTGAGAATTTTTATCTTAACTTCCTCTTTTTTAAAATTGGGAGTTGGGGTCGGAGTTGGAGGAACGACGGTTGGAGTGATGATGGCGGTCTTATTGAATTTTGCTATAAAATTAGGAAGTTTGATGTTATTTTTGAATTTGGAAATAAAAACAAAAAGTAAAAAGGAAACGACAAAAGAACCGACAAAAAGCAAGACTTCTTTCTTTGGCATTTTGATTTTCGGAAGAGAAACTTTGTTTTTACCCGAGTTAAATCCGTTTTTCAAAAGAGAAAAACTTTTGTTTTCTTCCGATAAAATGAAGGCGCCGAAACATATATCATAGGCTAAAATTGGGAAAACCTTTCCATCTTTGGGAATGAGCATCTTTAAATATTCTTCATAAAAAGTCGGGACAATCCGTTTTAATGGGTTGGTCCAGACGCCAACGGATTTGGTGAAAGTATCTTGGCGGATGGCGTCGGACTTTTCACCGGAAATAATAATTCGGTTAATCTTTTTCTTGTCTGTTGCAATTTCATCGATCTTTGCTTTTAGGACATCGGCAATTTTATCCTCCCCGAAATACTCAATTGATATTTTCTTATCATCAATCAGTCCGCAAGAATCAAATAAATATCCGTTTAAATTACCGCTTCCAAGTTCGACATAAAAAATAGTTTCTTTTTTTTCTTTACGAAGAGTTTTTTCAAATAATTTGAAATAAGCCATCGTATCGGGAATAATGGCGTTGATTTTAAAATCAATTAAAGTCATTGCCTGCTTGAGGCTTAAAAGGGTTTCTTGACTGATACCGAAATAAGTGACGATTTTTTCCTGCTCCGATTCTTGGACAAAAAAGTCGCTGGCTAAATCTGCATTATCAATAGGTAAGATTGAACGGGCTTTATCGGATATAAAAGAGCTGAGAGCCGAATCGGCGATATCGGAGGGGACTGTCGTGCGGAAAAAACTGAAAAACTCTTGAGGAAGGATAAGAACAATTTGATTTTCTGCCACCGGCCTGTTTGATGAGGATATTACTTCTTTAACGGCTGAAGCTAACAAATCAACGTTGGTAATTTTTCCTTTATCAAACAAATTGGATTCATAGGTTTTTTGGTTATAAAGAGTTTCCTGTTGGCCAAGGAGTGTTCTTTTCAAATAAAGCAGTTTAATCGTGTTTTTGTCTAAATAGAGGTAGATCATAATTTAAATATAAAATATAAAAGATTAAATATCAACCCCGAACCAGAACTAGTACGGTTCAGGACAAATAGGTGTTAGAATATACTCAAATGGAAAACCCGACTGAGGAGATTAAAAAAAAGATTGATATCGTGGAGTTTATTGGCAGTTTTGTTACTTTAAAAAAAGCCGGCCGCAATTTTAAAGCCGTCTGTCCGTTTCACCAGGAAAAAACTCCTTCATTTGTCATCTCTCCCGAACGGGGCATCTGGCACTGTTTCGGAGCCTGCGGTGAAGGAGGGGATGTAATTAAATTTTTAATGAAATGGGAAAACATTACTTTTATTGAAGCCCTGAGGGAGTTGGCTAAAAAAACCGGGGTTAAATTGGCCAAGATTAGTTTTGAAGATAAAATCTGGCAGAAAAAAGAAAGATATATGGGGATGAATCAACTGGCCAGCGAATTTTTTCATTATATTCTTAACAAAACTACTTTTGGAAAAAAAGCCAGTCAATATCTGAAGACCAGAGCTCTTAATCAATCAATCATTGATAAATTTGAACTGGGTTATTCACCATCTTCCTGGGATTCTTTGAAATTATTTTTGAAAAAAAAGAAATACGAAGAGGAAGAAATGTTAGAAAATGGTTTATTGGTCAAAAGCGAAAGAGGCAGTTATTATGACCGGTTTCGCGGCCGCTTGATGTTTCCTTTGAAAGATAGCCGCAATAACGTCATGGGTTTTTCCGGAAGAATTTTAGATAACAAAGAAAAAGAAGCAAAATATATCAATACTCCTGAAACCCCGGTCTACCGCAAAAGAGAAACTTTGTTTGGGATTAATCTGGCCAAAGAATCAATTAAAAAAGAAAAAAATGTTTTTATTGTTGAGGGTGAGTTGGACATGATTACTCCTTACCAACACGGATTTTCCAATTTCGTGGCGGTCAAAGGAACGGCCTTGACGCCGGAACAGTTGATGTTGCTTAAACGTTATACCGATAAGATTACTTTGATGATGGATACCGATCCGGCCGGAATCGAGTCGATTAAAAGAGGAATAAATGAAGCAGAAAAGTTTGATTTTGAAATAAGAGTGGTGACGATTGACTTTGCCAAAGATCCCGATGAAGCTTTAAAAAAAGACCCGATTTTATTTAAAAAATTGATTGCCAAGCCGATACCGATCTATGATTTTTTGATAGATTCAGCCCAAAAAAAATATCCGGAAGAAACGGCCTTTGCCAAAAAAAATATTGGTGACGAAATAATTCCGGTAATTGAAAAGATTACCAATCCGATCGTCAGAACTTTTTATATTAAAAAATTAGCGGATATTTTGAAAGTTTCTGAAGTTACTATTGAAAATTTAATTAACCAATTAAAACGGAAAAAGAAACAGCAGTCATTAAATAAAATCAAATACAACAAGCCATCGGAAGACGGTCGTGAACTGATAATAAATAAATATATCCTAAGCATTGTTTTCCAGAGTGAGGACCCGGAAGAAATTTGCCGTAAAATCCTTAATGTTTTGAAACCGGAATATTTTTTACATCCTTCATATGAAAAAATCAGCCGTTATTTTTTTGAGGAATTGGAAAAGGCCGGAAAGATTAATATAAATCGATTTGGAAAAAATCTGCCGAGTGAACTACAACCGATTTTTGATGAAATATTTCTTTTTGCTTCAACCGATCATGATCTATCTGATGTGAGTTTGGACAAATTAATTTATGAAATAAAAAAATATTATCTTAAAAGAGAAATAAAAAAATTGCTTTCGGAAGAAGATGATGTACAAAAGAAAAAACAATTAGTTAAAATTTCGGAGGATTTAAAAGAGGTAGAAAAAAAGCTAATTTCTTTATAGAATAGTAGCACTTTATGATTAAACACCATCTGCCTCGATCGTTGAAAGAATTAATCAACCAAGGAAAGGAAGACGGATTTTTGGTTCAAGACGACATTTTATTGGTTTATCCTGATCCGGAAAAACATATCAGGGAAATCGACGGATTTTTTGATGAAGCTTTGATAAAAGGGATAGATATTTTTGAGACGATATCCACTCGTGATGAAAGCGACTCGCAAAAATCAGTTGAGGAGATTGAAAAAGAATTGGAACATTTGGTAATTTTAAAACACGGCGAATCGCTTGACCCGATAAAAATGTATCTTAAGGAAATCGGAAAAACACCGCTTTTAAAATTTGAAGACGAAATTGATCTGGCCAAAAAATATGAAAAAGGAAATAAAGATGCAAAAGATAAATTAACTAAGGCTAATCTGCGTTTGGTAGTTTCAATTGCCAAAAAATATTTAGGTCGAAGGTTATCATTTTTGGATTTGATTCAGGAGGGTAATAAAGGTTTGATTCGCGGGGTAGAAAAATATGATTGGCGACGCGGCTACAAATTTTCCACTTATGCGACCTGGTGGATCAGGCAGGCTATCACCCGTGCCATTGCCGACCAGTCAAGGACGATCAGAATTCCGGTTCATATGGTTGACCACATCAACCGGTTTTATAAAACCCAAAGACGGTTGACGCAAAAATTTGGCCACGAGCCGACCGTCAAAGAAACGGCCAAAGAAATGCTAATGACGGTTCCGGAAATTGAAAATTTGATGAAAATTTCTCAGCAGCCAAGATCGCTTTCAACTCCGGTTGGGGATGATAAAGAAGCAACTTTGGAACAGTTTGTAGCCGATACCAACCAACCGTCCTTATATGACAAAGTTTCCCGGGAACTATTGAAAGATGCCCTAAATAAAGTACTGGAGACTTTGTCTCCGCGAGAAAAAAAAGTGTTGATGATGAGGTTTGGGTTGGAGGATGGAAAGCCAAAAACTTTGGAGGAAGTGGGAAAAGAATTCAGAGTGACCCGAGAACGTATCCGTCAAATTGAAGCCAAAGCCATCAGAAAATTAAAACATCCAACAAGAGCGAGAAAATTAAAGGATTTTTTGGAATAAGAAATAATTTATATTTTGACACCTAATTTTTCTAATACTATTTATTAACTTTTCTCCTAAACCTATGTTATTCATATTTTTACATATTACTTCTTCTTCTTCTTCTTCTTCTTCTTCTTGTCAAACGAAAATGGGTTTTTTTGTAGGTCATTCCCGCGGAGGCGGGAATCCAAGCTAAATATTCATTGTTTTATTTTTATAATGTGATTTTAGTCTGGATCCCCGTCTTCACGGGGATGACAAAACATTAACAAATTAGTTGTGAATTTGGGTAACATTTTTCATGAGCTAACGTTACTCTCGTTTGGTAACATTATTATCTGAGCGAATGCGATGGAATTAAGTTTTTTTTAAATGAAGTTGTATAAAAATAAATAATTTATTAAAATATCATATATGAAAAAAGTAAAAAATATTTATAAAGAAACGTCGGCGTTAGTCTGGAAAGAAGAGGATCTTTATGTGGCAAAATCTCTTGAGGTTGAAATAGCCAGTCAGGGAAAAACAAAAATAGAAGCTTTGGCGAATCTTAAAGAAGCTTTAGAATTGTATTTTGAGAAAGAATTACCTGCCCCAAAACTATTTCCATATAAGGATTTATCCCTAGAAAAGCTAAATATAGCTTATGCCTAAATTATATTCTGCAAGGGAAGTTTTAAAAACTCTTCAAAGAGCGGGTTTTGATATTGTTTCACAAAAAGGCAGTCACATAAAATTGAAGGGAGTTTTTAATGGTAGGATTTGTATTGTTATCGTTCCTAATCATAAACAGATAGCTCGAGGGACATTTGAAAGTATTTTAAAACAATCAGGGATGAGTCGCCTTGAATTTGAATCATTTTATAAATAATTCCGTTGATTTATTTATCGAAAAAGTGTAAATTTCATACTAATGAAAGATAAAAAGACAGTCTCTCCGACGCAGAAAGCTTTGAATTTGTGGGCGGTTATTTTAATTTTATGGAGTGTTTACAGGACCTATCTTAAACTACCGGAATGGTTTGACGAATTTATTGCTAAACCTTTAGTTTTTGTTTTACCGGTTTTAGTCTACATTAGATCAGTGGAAAAAAAAGAAATTCTTTCAAGTTTATTTATTAACAAAAACCTCAAAAGCTTTGTAAAAGAATTTTTCATCAGTTTTGGAGTCGGCCTGATTCTTTTACTTACAGCTTTGCTTTCCGTTTATTTACGATTCCAAAAAGTCGGACTGTTTGATCATTTTCCCAATATCGGCCAACTTGGCTTGATTTTTGCAATGGCATTGGCAACCGGTATCACCGAGGAAATTCTTTCCCGGGGATTTGTGTTGAAACGGCTTTATGAAGAATCAAAAAACGCTTATTCGTCAACTTTTTTTGCCAGCATTCTATTCTTTTTTCTTCATGTACCGATTCTTTTTGCCAGCAGTAAAATCAACGGAGGCATGCTTTTGATGTTTATGGCAACGGATTTGCTTTTGAGTATGGTCAACGGATTGATAATGATCCATAGAAAGAGTTTGACCGTGCCGATTTTGATTCATGCTTTTTATAATGTGGTTGTAGCACTTTCTTTTATATAGAAAATGGTTTCTGTTCCGGCTTTTATTGTTTTTAAATGTGGTTTTTCCGTATCGGAAAAATCATCAGGGAATCCAATAACAATAGATTTTTTTACATCTTCTTTTGGCAAATCAAAAATAAATTTATCAAACTGTTCTACCTGACCGAAACCATACTCGTCAGGTATAGACAATAATGATTCTTTTTGATAAATTTCCGGAGGGTATTGGAGATAAAAAAGTAAAAAGATGTACGGTTGACCGTTTTTTCTGGTAATAAAAAACTTGTCAAATTTTTCATAATTAACCTTAATATAATCTGTCAATTCTTTATATCCGGCCTGCCAACTGCGAAGAACAATCGCTCTTTTTGGGTAATGATTTAGATAAAAATCCCAGGAATAATATGAAAATGTAACATATAACATAGAACATGTAACATAAAAAAATAAATTTTTTTTATTTAGAAAATTAACAATACCATAGGCGGAAATTATAAAAATTGGAATAAAAATAAATATGGACCTAGTGATTGATAAACCGGCCCAGGAGAGGGCGGCGGAAATAGGAGAAAATAACAGAATAAATAAAATTAAATACCGCCATTTTTCTTTATTTTTGAAAAGATAATACAGGCCGATAAAAATAAAAATATATTCAATCGGGGTAATAGGAGATACGCCGGAGAATCCAAAGCGGGCATTTTCATCACCGTTGATACTCAAAAATTGCGGGGAAAAATATTTTAAATATTCATTAATAAAATCTTTTAAACCAACGGTTAGTTTATTATAAACCAAGCGGCTACCGCCCTCAGCCCGAAGCTCATTAATCTTTAAAGAGAAACCAATGTTGTTAAAAAATAAAAGATTTTTTATTCTTGAGGGACTGTTGATGAGATCGGTAATGCCAAAAATCAAAATTGCCGTAATTATTCCTAAAACATAGAACCATTTAATTTTTTTTATGAAAATAAAATAAATGAAAATTAGTAAGAAAAAACCGGCCCAGAGTCGAGAGGAATGATAGCTGAACAGAGAGATCAAAAAGCAAAGATCAAAAATCAAAAAATAGATAACACTTTTTTTATTAAAAAATTTAAGAAATAAATAAAAAGACAAGGTTAAAAAAAATGCCGTTATATACCCTTCATGAGCCTGACGGCCCAATAGTTGCAGGCCAGGAGCAAAAGCAGACAAAAAGGCCGCCAACAAAGAGACACTTTTTTTATTAAACAGTTCCTGAGTTAACAAAAATATAATTATTGGAAAGAGAAGGACAAAGGGGGAGTTAGCCATTCTAATTCCGGTTTCCGTCAAACCAAATATTTTTATAAACGGAATTGCCAAGTAAGTTAAAAGAGGTAGTTTGTAATCGCCAAAAGACTTGAATCTTAAAGGCATAAAATTTCCATATTGATCACGACCGGTTTTTAAGATTGAGTAGGCATCATAAGCATTAGCCGCTTCATCAGCGTTTAAAGCAGGAGGGGAGACGTTCATTTTGTAAAGGAACAAAGCGATGGAGAGGAGAGAGATTATTATTAAAAAAATTGATGTTAAATATTTTTTAAACATAGTTTTTTAAAAAGCTTGATACCGTATTTTTTCGACCGCCACACCCCAAAGGGGCCCCTGGCGATAGTCTCAAAAATAGATATCTGCGTTTTTTAACCAAAAAGGCTTAATATTTCTTTGTCTGTTTTCTTAAATAATTTTACTGTTTTTTTCCTTGATATCAAAATCTTAGTCAACCTTATAAGAGCATCAAAAAATCCGGGGATAAAAATAAATTGTGGAAGATTAAGTAAATGTTTAATGATTAAATCTTTGTCTGTCAAATTTTTCCAATGGAAGATTAATTGGTTACGGAAAGCGATTTTTAATACTTCTGATTTGTCAAAATACTTTCCTATAGTTGATTCATGATGGTGTTCTACCTGAATATTGGGATCATATAAAATTTTATAACCAGACTTCCAAGCACGGTAAGATATATCAATATCTTCCCAATAAAAAGGATTATAAAGTTCGTCAAGCGATCCTAAGTCAATAAATAGTTTTTTTTTAAAGATAGAGGAACCGCCTTCGGCCCAGAAATTAGAAATTAGTTGTTGGTGACTGGTGACTTGTTGATAAGAATGGTTAATCAAGCCATTTTGAAAGTAAGCGCGGTTGGCGCCAACGATTTTTCCGTCCTTTTCAATCTGGGCAAAACCGACGGCAAAAAGTTTTCGGTCCTTCTTAAAATATTCCAATGTTTTTAGAAAAGAATTATCCTTTAAAACAACGTCCGAATTCATAAGAAGAATAAAATTTCTCGTTGCTTTTAAAATTCCTTTATTAACATTACCTGCAAAGCCAAGATTTTTTTTGTTATTAATAACAACTGCTTCAGGGTAGATCTTTTTAACTTTGCTGGTAATGTTTGTCTGCGGGTAATCGTTCATAACAATAACCTCGCAACTGGAAAAATATTTTTTATTAATTTCTAAAAAGCGATAAAACATCTCGTAGTTTTTATAGACGGGAATGATGATAGAAATAGGGTATGTCATATGGAAAGGTCAGTCCTTCGTAGAAGGTCTGACCTTAAATAATTTTATAACTTGTGATCGAAATATCTGATACAAAAAATTTTCTTTCACAAACTGCTTTCCGTTTTTAATAACTTTTTCTTTTAAAGCTTCATTTGAATCAACTTTGATAATTTTATTAATTAATTCATCAACCGTAGAAAATAAAAATCCGTTCTCATTATCTTTTATCAATTCCTTCGGTCCGCCGGCGGAGTAACAAAATGTCAAACAGCCGGAGGCCATCGCCTCAAGTGGGGCGATACCAAAGTGCTCAACCATTTCCGGATGTCTTTCTTCATCGATTCCTAAGCCGGTGAAATGCCAAAAAAAGGCAGAAAGTTCATAAAGTTTATAAAGTTCGTAAAGTGACAAATTCGGTTTGAAAATAATTGAGGAATCATTATTGGCAATCTGTTTTAATTGGTTAAAATATGATTGATCTTCCTTTTTTAAGCCACCGGCCAAAATCAATTTATAGTCTTTAAATTCTTGAGATTGATTTTTTAATTTTTTAAAAGTCTTAATAATTTCTGCTTGATTTTTACTGTGTAAATGGGAAAAAAATCGACCAACTGATAAAATAATTTTTTCTTTTTTATTTCGATTGTTTACAAACAATCGATCATCAATATATGGCGGAATGGTAATTGGATTAATTCCCCATTTAGTTAACCATTTTGTTGTGAAAGGAGAGTTGCTGATAAATTTATAATTCCAAAGTTTCAAACGATTTAATAGATTCAAATTGTAAAGTTTTTTATCGGGGACCATACAAAAAACAAAATTCTTTTTGGCCGAAGAAAAAAAATAACTTCCATCAGTCACATAAAAAAAGTAATCATAAGGCCAGAGATTTTTCAGGTTTTTTTTATTAACCCACTTCAATTGATTAATTAATTGAAGCGAGAAACGATTTTTAATTTCTTGTTTCAGATTTTTATCCCAGAAAACGGTTATTTCCGCTCCCTGTTTGGACAATACATCCATTATTGACAGAATGTGTTTTTCTCCGCCGCCTAAAGTATCAAGGAATGGATTATATAGTCCGACCTTGAGATTTTTTTTCATATAAAAATAAATAAGTAATGGTTTTGGAAAAAGCTTGATAAATTGATTCGATAACTCCAACAGTTCCGTCTAAAAATCCTAAACCCTTAAACATCCGTCGCCAAAGTTCGGCAGAAAATTTGCGGAAAAAAGTCACGGCAGTTACAGTCTTTCCGG
>JBBTSP010000072.1:0-5647 GCA_038064655.1 Patescibacteria group bacterium
AAGCTTACCTTAAACTTTATCGTTTAAAAAATAAAATTGACTTAGTTTTTAATTACGCCGAAGGAATATTTGGCAAAGACCGGGAAGCACAAATCCCGGCGATGCTGGAGATGCTAAAAATTCCTTATACCGGTTCGTCACCCTTAACCTGTGCAATTGTTTTAAATAAAGTCAGGACAAAAGAGGTTTTGAAAAATTATCATGTTCCGGTATTGGACCAGTGCGTTTTTGAGAACACTGATCTAAGTAATTTTAATCTTAAGTTTCCGGTAATAGTCAAGCCGGTATCGGAAGGGTCATCGGCGGGAATTACGAAAAAAAGCGTAATTAATAATATTGCTGATTTAAAAAAGCAGGTAAATTACTTAATCAAATCGTTTAATGAACCGGCCATGGCGGAACCTTTTTTGACAGGAAGGGAATTTTCAATTGCGATGATTGGTAATCCGCCGGTTATTTTGCCGATTATTGAACCAAATCATAAGTTACTGCCAAAAAACTATCTGCCTTTTGATTCATTGGAGGTTAAGTGGTATTTTGAAGAGGAAGGACATGCCGATTATTTGGTTTGCCCGGCTGACATTTCCAATCAATTTAAAAGAAAAATAGAAAAAATCTGTCTTGCTTCATGGAAAGCCTTAAATATTTTTGACTATTGCCGGGTTGATATCAAATGCGACGATAAAAATAATCCTTATGTCTTGGAAGTTAACTCGCCCCCGGGAATGATTCCGCCGGAAGCGTCAATGGCTTCGTATTTTCCTTTAGCGGCACGAACGGCCGGGATTGATTACAAAAATCTTCTGAAAGAAATTATCGAAACTGCGTTAAAGAGATATAAAAAATAAGTAGGTATATTCAAGTTTTAATATTATTCCAACAATCTAATATTATAGTTTTGTAGGTTATAAGCGGTGGACTTCAGTTAAGTACTTAACTATAAGTAGTTTAATATGGTTAATATTTCTAGGAGACAATTACCAGAAGAGTTATTGGAGAAGATATATGAGTTATTTTTTCAAATATTTAATAAGTTTGAAACGAAACAATCTTTTTTTACCTTAATGGACGATTTCTTTACTCCAAAGGAAAAAATATTATTAGCAAAAAGAATTACGATAATTTACTTATTAATTAAAAAGATTGAGCAGAGAAATATTGCAGATTTTTTAAAAGTTTCAACAAGCACTGTTTGTAAATATGCTTTATTACTTGAGAACAAAGATTCAGAAATGGTTAAGATAATGGAAGAGATTATTAAAAAAGAAAAGATTTTTGATTTTATCGATAATTTATTAGCTGATTTTCTTATTCAACCTGGATTAAAAATAGGTCATTGGGATTTATATTGGCAACATCGAAGAAAAAAAGAAAGAAAACAAACCTATGGCATGTAATTACAGTTAAGTACTTAACTGTAATTATTTATTTATGAAAAATATTTTTATTATATATAATAGATAAATGAATGATAATTATTTTGAAAGATTTAATTTATTAAATGACGGTGAACAACCCGATATTCTTTCTATTCCAAATACGCCTAAATCAGCTAATGTTTTATTTATAGGTGAGTTTAAACAAAACCCATCTTTAAAAAATTTTACATACGAATTAATTCAAAACGGATTAGGCTATTTATCTAATTTATTAGGTGAAGGATTTGATTATTTATCTAAAAATTGGGTAATTAAATCTCATAAAGGAAAAGATGTTCATATGTGTGAAGGGATTGTAATGAGTTTGAGTGTCCCGAGATTACAAAAAGCTCAAGAATTATTCACGAAAGGCCATTCTGATTTATTAAGATTAGAACAATCTCAAATAATTCATGAACTTCTACATAATATTACTGATCTGGAAACAATTCCGATGTTTGCCGAGATATTATATTTGATAGATAAAGGAGATATTAAAAGAATCAGCGAAATTAAAGAATTATCAACTAGTGGAAAACTTGGAAAAAATCACGATCAAGGACTGAACGAAATAAAAAAAATCTGGGGGGGGGTTGAAGATATTTTTGAAGTATTAAAAATTGAAAATATTGAGATGCTTAAATCAAAATTTAAGGATTATTTTTTAGAATATTGCAAAGAAGAATGAAATAATTCCAATTAAATACTGAAAATAAAAAGAACATTGATGCTATAATATTATTTCTAGGGTGCGTAGTTTAATGGTAAAACAGTTCTCTGATAAAGAACAGAGCGATGGTTCGATTCCATCCGCACCCACCCTGAGTTAACAGGTCGCTTAGCTCAACGGTAGAGCGCTTCGTTTACATCGAAGATGTTGGGGGTTCAAATCCCTCAGCGACCACTGTTAATTTGCAGGGTTTTTATGCTTTACTTCTCGGAAATTGTAGGGAAAAAAGTTTTTACGGAAGATGAAATTCACATAGGTTATCTAGAAGACCTGATTTTTTTGGCTACGGAAAATCCGATCGTGACTAAGATCGTTATTCGGGATAAAGCGAACCAAAAGTTAATCATCTCCACCGATTATCTTCAGAAGATCAATAAACACCTGACAATTGAAAAAGAATTTTTAGTAGCCTATCTTGAGGAAAACGAACTTTATTTGGTCAAAAATTTATTGGATAAGCAGATAATTGATCTTAAAGGAAATAAAATTGTCCGCGTCAACGATGTGGCTCTGCATTATAGAGAAAAATTATCAATTGCCGGTGTTGATATTGGGGTTTTGGGAATATTCCGCCGTCTAAGAATCGGGGCGGACAATTTTTTTAAAATTGCTTCTTTTTTTAAAATCAAATTTGCTTCCCGATTTTTATCATGGGTTGATATTCAGCCTTTAGAGCTAATCCGCGGTAATGTCAAGTTAAGAATGAAAGAGGAAAAATTGGAGAAGGTCAGACCGGAGGACTTAGCCGATTATTTGGAAAAAACCAATGTCATTAATGCCAGAAAATTTTTAAAGATACTGAATACGGAGAAAGCGGCTGAGGTAATCGGTAACTTAAATATTAATTATCAGACAGCTCTTTTTAAAAGTTTTCAAACAGAAAAGGCGGCCAAATTAATTTCTTTTCTTGATCCCGATGAGGCAGTCGATGTCCTTTTAACTTTATCAAAAAGAAAGCGTGACGAAGTTTTGGAAAAATTAAATCCGAAAATAAAAGAACAGATTCTTCATCTTTTTGAACTATCCAAAGAGCCAATCGGAGCTTTGATAACGACAGAGTATTTGACGGTCAATCCCGAAGATACCGTCCGTGAAGTCATAGATAAAATCAAAAAAGAAACAATGGATTTTTCTTCATTGTATTCCGTTTATATTATCAACAAAGAAAAACAACTGACTGGGGTGGTAAATTTGGCGGAAATTTTAAGACAGGATTTGGACTTGCCTTTATATAAATTTATGACACAAAATTTAGTAGTAATTCACTTGACGACACCGGTCGAAATTGCCATGAAAAAATTTCTTAAATACCGACTGTCATCTTTGCCGGTTGTTAATCAGGAAAAACGGATTGAGGGAATTGTCAATTTTGATGATATTACCAATTATGTTTTGGAAAGAATAAAATAATTTCATGAAAAAATTAATAATCGTCGCCGATTGGGCCCGAGATAGCTTGACCAACGCTGAAGTTGGATTGGCGGTAAAAGGATTTTTAAAAAAAGAAGAAAAACCTGAATTTTATTTTGTTACTTCGACGCCGTCAACGATTCATACCGGTTTTTTGGTTAATCAAGTAATTACAACCGAAGAAAGATACGGCAATCCGATAGAAACCGTTGTCTTTCAAAATACCGACCCGCGTCTTTTTTCCAAAGAAAAATTGGAAAAAGCCAAGGGATCAGATCCTTTGATAATAAAATTAAAATCAGGGATTTATCTGACCGGCCCCAATGCCGGCAATGACTTTTCTTTTATTAAAGACAAAATTGACGAAGCATATGTTTATCAGGGCGTCAACGAAGAAGGCCAGTTTCATTCCCGCGATCTGTATTCAAGGATTTCGGCTCATCTTATGGAAGGATTGGAGGATGAGATGGAGATGGAAGAGGTATCATCAAACATTATTCCTGAATTAGATAAATATTATGTTGCTCATATTGATAATTTTGGGAATATTAAAACAACGATAAAAAAAGAAGTTTTAAAAGGGAAATATGAATATGGAGATCTGGTAACAATAAAAATTGGAAAGACAGAAAATAAAGCCAAGTTTGTTGATAATTTATTCGGAGGAATTTTGGGAGAATTGGTCATCTATCCGGGTTCATCAGGAACCCTTGATAATCCGTTTTTGGAAGTTAGCGCCTGGCAACATTTTGACGAAGATAATCCAAAAACCGGTAAGGACTTTTTTACCAATCCCCGACCGGGAATGGAGATATTATTAAACTAATATCTTATTCTAACGCTACATAAATACTGTTGACAAAAATAATCAGTTTGCTACAACGTTGGCTTAGAGTTCAACAAATTATGGAACGAGATGTAGATGTAGCTAGAATAATTTGTATCTTGGCATCCGTTATAGCCGGTGCTAGTGCGTTGTGGTTTGGGATTATTAGGCCATTCTTAAGACGAAGAGGTGGAGGTGATGGTGGTGGAGGTGGTGGAGTTGATGGAACAACAGCACCCGCTGACTTCAGAGAACAACCATCGCAGCATGGAAATTCAGTGAATATGGACTTTTTGAATCATTCAGGTAAAGGTGGAGCTACATAACACACATTTTTTAAACCGGTCTTGACTTTCTTCTTTTCATCAGCTTGGAGTCGATGACAGAGCTGGGGTTGGACGTTTTAAGATAATTTTCGGGTGTGACAATTTTTTTTCCTGTTTTTTGTTCCAACTCCAATCTGGCATTTTTAGCAATTCGCCCACCTTTTTTTGCTGGAATTTTATTTTCTTCTAAACCCTTTGTTTCCATATTTTCCGCAATCTGACGGGTAGAAAGTTCTGCCAAGGCCGTAAAAACTAATTCGGCGTCCGTCATATGGTCGCGCAGGTTTTGCGTCTTTAAGCCTTTAATTCTTTTATGTTCTCTAACTGACAAATCACTCCATTCTTGATGGATAATATTAGTCAAAATTGCATATTCGTCTTTTTCCCTAACCTCATTATCTTTCCAATAATCAGTTAACTTATTTCTGATTTCCTGCCCCATCATTCTTTGCTGAATCCATTTCGTACTTCGGCCAAACCTTAGCCAATTTATTCTACCCCGATTGATTGATTTTTCCGGATCTGTTGTTTCTTGTATTCTTTCATAACCGACTTTGGCAAGCCAAAGTTTTATTGGTTCGGCTTTCGAACTAGGCACTGATTGGACTAATCGTAAGATAGTTTCCACGTCAGCTACATCAGTTTCTCTTGATTTTCTGTCTTCTGCTTCCATTTTCAACCGGTTACATTTTGTAACCACTTCACTTCCTTCCTTCTTCAGTCGATTTTTCAATACTTTCCAATAATTTCTGGCTAATTGAAAGTTCGTCTGATTTGTCAAAACAGCAACGATATCTACAACCGAAAAAAACCACTTTTCTTTTTTTTCGTCCCATATCCTGCGGATTCTCCTGCCTTCAAATATAGCGATTTTTTCCATAATCAAATATATTTTTAAACCGGTCGGGCTTTTCGTCTTTTCATCAGCTTGGAGTCG
>JBBTSP010000073.1:0-28610 GCA_038064655.1 Patescibacteria group bacterium
TGTTGAAGATGAAGATTTGCCATATCTCTATAACGCCGCCAGTCTAACCGTCTACTTATCAACTTACGAAGGATTTGGACTACCGCCTCTGGAATCGCTGGCCTGTGGAACAAAAGTCATCGCTGGCAATAATTCCAGCCTAAAAGAAACAATTAACCCGGAGTTCTTGGTCAACGTCAGTGATAAAAAACAGATTCTTGAAAAAATGAAGTACTTGTTTGAAAGCAACATTAAAGTTGATTCTGAATCAATAAGAAATAGATTTGATTGGAAAGAATCAGCAAAGAAGTTCTTGGAGATTATTGATTCTATCTGACCGATTCTATCCGATTTCATCTAATTTTATCTGATTTATATCTTGCTAAATCTGCCTCAACCATCATTTTTACCAATTCTTCAAACGAAACCTTTGGTTTCCAATTGAGTTTTTTAAAAGCTTTATCAGGACGGGCCTTAAGAACCGGGACTTCGGCCGGTCTTTTAAACTGCGGATCAATTACAATATATTTTTTCCAATCAGAAATCTTCGCATATTCAAAAGCCAATTCAACAAATTCTTGGACACTATGACTTTCGCCCGTTCCAATAACAAAATCGTCTGGATTTTTTTGCTGCAACATCAGGTACATGGCTTCAACATAGTCGCCAGCAAATCCCCAATCACGCTTGGCATCCATATTTCCCAAACGTAATTCTTTGGCTAAACCCATTTTTATCTTGGCGATTCCATCGGTAATCTTTCTTGTGACAAACTGTTTACCGCGAATAGGGGACTCATGATTAAAAAGAATTCCGTTGCAAGTAAAGAGCCCATATGACTCACGGTAATTAACCGTCATCCAGTAGGCATAAACTTTGGAAACGCCGTAAGGGGATCGGGGATGAAAGGGCGTCTTTTCATTCTGATAACCGTTGGTATGTTGAAGTCCGAACATTTCGCTCGTTGAGGCCTGATAAAATCTGGTCGTCGGTGAAAAAAATTTGATCGCATTTAATAAATAAAGAGGTCCTAAAGAATTAACTTCTGTAGTCAGTTTAGCTTGATCAAATGATGATTTGACAAAAGATTGGGCGGCTAAGTTATAAACTTCAATGGGACGCAGGGTACGAATTAGGTTTAACAGTGAAGCTTCATCATTCATGTCTCCTTCGACAAAGTCAACCTGATCAGTGACTCCCACATAGTCAACATTGGAAAAATTCGGATTTGAATAACGACGTATTAACCCATAAACCTTGTAGCCTTTTTCCAGTAAAAACCTAGCTAAGTAAGGCCCGTCCTGTCCTAAAATACCGGTAACTAAAGCTGTTTTTGCCATATTAGTGTAAATTATAACAGATTATTTGATTTTCAATTATAATTGACAGGTGATCCAAAGAATATTCAATTTTATTAAGAAGCCTACTAGCAAAGATATTGTCATCAACACTATTGGCAATTATTTGAACGTGGTTTTTATTGCTTTTTTTGCTTTTTTACTGGTCCGAATAATGCAGCCTTCTGAGTATGGGGTATTGAGCGTTCTTTTAGGTATAGCTTATGTTCTGGCCAACGTACTTGATTTTGGCACCACCGCCAGCATTTATTCATATTTACCGGTAATGATTGAGAAAAAAAATAAAAATGTTTATATATTTTTAAAAACAATTTTTTCGTATCAAACCGGTTTTTCCGCAATCATCATAACTTTACTTTTAATATTTTTTCCATATCTTGACAAAATATTTTTTAAAACTGGAGCTCCAATAAGCGAGCTTTATCTAACTACTTTCTCCGTTCTTTTTCTCGTTTGGCAAAACTATGCAATAAATGCACTCAATGCCGCTAAACAATTTTTTAAAGCTAATTTATTTCTTAATCTTTCAAATATTATAAAAACAGTCATAATAATAATCTTAATTCCTTTTAAAGCAGTCAGTGTTGGCTCAATCATCTTTACTTTCGGAATTTTAGGTCCTTTGGTTTTCTTTTTGCTTTTATTTTTTGAAAAAAAATACATTTTTTTGATGATAGCCAAAGCTCCAATTGTTAAAAGTGAATTTCGTATGGGTTATACTTTGACTTTTTTCATTGCTTCGCAGTTCTTTAATTTAGCCCTAAGAATGGATTTATTTTTACTATCTTACTTTTTATCTCGATCTCCGGAAATAGGTTATTACGGTTTATCACAAAAAATTATTCTTACAGTAATGGCTTCGATCGCATCCATCACTCAAGTTCTATCCCCAAATTTTTCCAATATTAAAACAAGGGAAGAAGTTAGACATCAGTTCAAAATTGGTTTTTATTATTTACTAATTCCGACCGGACTTTTTTTACTGTTATTTTTAACACCAAACTGGGTTTTTTATCTTTTTTTTACGGAAAAGTTCGCTCCTACGGCTGTCATTACCAAATCTTTAAGCCTTGCCTTTCTTGCTTATCCTATTCTTAATCTTCCTTTGTTGTATATTCTATATACAATCAAAAAACCCATTTATATTCTGACTTCTAATTTAATTACTTTCCTTACCGTTGTCATTGGCTGTTATTTAGTCATTCCCAGATACGGAGTTTTAGGACCGCCTTATATTTTAGCTTTGTCTTTTGTTCTTGGGGGAATTGTTCTTATAGTGGTTTCAATTTCGGAGTATAGAAAGATCAAGGACTTTTCCATTCCTCAAAAAACAACCCTCTAAAAGAATTTGTTTTATTCAATAGATATCCTTTTTCTTTCAACTTTTTTTTGTAGTCATACCCATAAATATCAACAATGTAGGGAATAACAACAATTTCTTTTTCTTTTAATCCGTAATCCGTCATCCGTAATTCTTTAATAGTTAATTTATTGTCATAATACTTAACCGGATCACTTGATGCTTCAATCATATAAATCGGCTTATTTTTTGGCAAATTTTTAACTAAACTTTTCCAATCCTCGCGATGAAATTGGGGAAATAACAAATATGTCAATGAAAATATTAAAAAACCACCAACCAAAACATAACCGCGGCGGTTGATTTTCGCTTGGCCTGACAACCCAAAGCCCAACAATATACACACTATAGGAACTAAATATAAAAATCTAAAATACTGCAACATTGGAGCAAAGAATGAAACCAGAAATCCAAGAATTAATGGAAAAATAAGTAAATATAAGACAGTCTTAATAAAGACTGTCTTATTCAAGACTGTCTTTATTGAAAACAAAACAAACCCTGTCCACCCTCCTGCTATTCCCCAATACAACCACTTAGGATAGAAGCTTATCCTTCCGATAGAAAACTTTATCGGAATCAAAAGCAAATTTTTAATATTGGCTTTTCCCAACACAGCCGACCAATTTAAAACATTGTTTAGGGCAATTTTTGAATTAATAAATTGTTGATAAAGTAGGGGACTGATTGTCAAAAAATAAACAAATACTACCAATAAACAAATAAACAAATTTCTATATTGCTTTTTATATAAATAAAAAACTAAAAATGCCGTGATTAAAAAAATTGATCCGTAGAAAGTTAGTAATGATAAAAAAATAAATAGATTAAAAAGAATTACGTTTTTATTTTTTAGAAAATAATACAATGCCACTGTTAATAAAAATGTCGTCATCATATACATTCTCGCTTCCTGCGAATAGTAAACAATTAGAGGATTGAACAAAAATAATACTGCTCCCCAAATCCCGGCAATTAAATAAACAACATAACCTGTTAATAAACTAAATATAACTGACGGCATACGTAAAGCAATTTCCGAATACCCAAACACATTTGTCCATAATTTCATGAATAGATAATAAAGTGGGGGATGAAAGTCGGTTGGTGAAAATCCGCTAACAATCTGCGAAAATCTAAAATTCCTTACCACATTGGCTGTCACCGCTTCATCCAACCAAAGCGACTGGTTAAGAACAATTAAACGGATAACAAATGCGAAGAAAAAAATAAGGAGAATTTTTTTATTTAACATTACTTTAGAGCGTCAAATCAACCTAAAGAGCGGGATACGGGAATCGAACCCGTCCCCTCTGCTTGGAAAGCAGATATTCTACCGATGAACTAATCCCGCAATAGCAACTATTATACACTCTCACTTTATAACTTTACAAACTTTATGAACTTTATAAACTATCTATCCCACCCATTCGGATGAGATTTATACCAAATTATTAAAGATTTAACAGAGTCCTCGATGGTTCTTGACGGTTTCCAACCCAATACTTTCTCTGCTTTTGAGATATCGGCAATTTTTTTTGCATCATCACCTAATCTGGTATTGGCTTTTTCTATCGGAATTTCTATACCAGTTAATTTCTTAACCTGATTAACAACTTCAAGGACAGAACTTCCAGCTCCTGTTCCCAAATTAACTACATCGCTTTTTCCGGTTGAAATTAAATATTCTAGGGCCTTTAGGTGAGCTTCATTCAAATTAACCACATCAATGTAGTCGCGGATCGGAGTCTTGTCAGGTGTATCAACTTCCGGACAGGTAAGATAAAATTTTTCTATGCCCAATGCACCACGAACTGCATTTTGAACTAAAAGAGAAGAAGGCTTTTTTGAATCGCCAATCGATCCGTCCGCTGTTGCCCCGCAGACATTAAAATACCGGATGATCATATATTGAAATCCTTTTAACTTGCCGTACCATTGAATTACTTCTTCAGCCATTTTTTTGGAAGCTCCATAGGGAACCGTCGGATTCAGAGGATGTTTTTCATCAATCGGATAATATTCCGCTTCGCCGTAAACTGCACAGGTTGAGGAAAAAATAATGTTTTTAATATTAAATTTATCCATTGTCCCTAGAAGATTTGAAGTAACAGCAACATTATTTAAAAAATATTTTCCAGGGAGCCGGACTGATTCATCAACTAAACAAGAAGCAGCGTAATGAATAACGGCGGAAATGTCTGGTTCCTTTTCAAAAATAGGGGAGAGGTCATTTTTTAGATCTATTTCATAAAATTTAAAATGTCTGGAATATTTATTCTTTAAAAATTCCAACGGCTCCCGGTATCCTGTTTGAAAATTATCAAGTCCGACGACTTCATATCCGGATTTAAGGAATAAATCAGTCGCAACTGAACCTATGTACCCGCCAGCACCGGTAATTAAGATTTTGGACATAGTTATATTCTATCAATAAATTGTTAAATCTTAAACATGTCATCCCCTCGTAGGAGGGGATCCAGACTAAAATCACTTCTTTAAAAATGTAATTATCGACTGGATTCCCGCCTTCGCGGGAATGATAATCAGTCAATCTTTAAGATTTTCTCAACCGATGAAACGGGTGCCAGTGAATCCTGCTTTCGGCGAAATAAATTCCTCCGAAAATCAACAAGCTCCCAAAAATATAAAATAAATTTGGGTACTCATGAAGCAGAGGAGCAGCAATAACAATGGCAGCTACCGGATCTATATAGGTAAAAATTCCTACATCCTGAGCTTTAAGCTTTGATACTCCATAATAAAAAAGAAAGTATGCTAGAGCAGAAGAAAAAAATACGCCAAAGATTATCCCCACCCATCCGGCAATATTGAGAGAGGAGATGTCCCAACTTGCTAATTCTTTTGGCATAAACGGTATGAAAGTCAAACTGCCAAATAAAAATGTGATTACCGAAACCTGAAGAGCGCTCACTTTTTTTAAAACATTACGGCCAAAAACTGTCTGTAAAACGCTACCAAAAGTCGCAATTAAAATAAAAAGGTTTCCCTCAACTGCTCCAATAACAAATTTTTTCCCGTCTAAAATTAGGGGTGATAAAATGATAAATAATACTCCTGACAAAGCGACTATCATTCCGGCCAATACTTTTAATTTTGGTTTTTCTTTTAAAAATATTATTGATAACAGATAAATAAAGACTGGACCGGAGGATGCTATCACTGGTACATTAATACTTTCCGTTTTTTGTAGTCCTAAAAAGAAAAAGGAAATATTGATGGAGATGCCAAAAAAACCGACCATGATTATTTCAACCCACTGTTTTGGCATCAAACGCTGCCATTTATTTAGTGCAAAAGGAATAAAAATTAGGCCGGCAAAAAAGAAGCGGATGAAGGCTAAGGTGAAAGGGGGAACATTGGTCAGGGCAAACTTAAAGATCGGAGAGGCCATTCCCCAGATAACGTTGGCAATTATGAGAGCGATTATTGGATTCATAAATTATTTATTAGATTTCTTGTTAAGATATACGACTAGTTCGCCTATGATTCCCGTCATCACAATCTGTATTCCAATAATAATTAAAAGTATGCTTAACCATAGAAGCGGTCGAGTTACTAATAAAACTCCGAAAAATAATCTTTCAATGGTTAGATATAGAGAGATTAGGAAACCAATTATAAATATAACACTTCCGATTATTCCAAAAAAATGAAGCGGTTTTTCCGAAAACTTAAATAAAAAATACGCAGTCAAAGTATCAAGCAGTCCTGTAAACAATTTACCCGGACCAAATTTTGATTTTCCAAATTTTCTCTGATTATTGACAACCGGAATTTCTGCAACTTTATATCCGTTTAAGTATGTAGCCAACGGAAAAAAGCGGAAATTATTACCGTAAAAAATAAAATCTTTTAGTACTTCTTTTTTAAAGGCTTTAAAACCGCAGTTAATATCGGTAAAAGGAGAGTGCAGAAAGATTTTCAAAAACCATGAGGCGATCTTTGAATATGTTTTAATAACCAAATTTTCCTGACGATTAATTCTTATGCCATTGACTAAATCATAACCCTCGTCTATTTTCTTCAGAAACTTGTCAATGTCTTTTGGCTCATCCTGCAGATCCGCATCCATAAAAATAATCACGTTACCAACTGAATTTTCTATCCCCGTTTTTAATGCAGCGCCTTTCCCCAATCGTTTGCGATGACTGATAACTTTTAACTTTTCACTTTTAATTTTTAATTTCGACGCGAATGCGTCGTCCGATCCATCATCCACCAAAACAATCTCCCATTCTTTACTGATTTTTTTTAATGTATCAATTAATCGATTAATCAATACAGGAATGCTTTCTTTTTCGTTATAAAAAGGAATAATTATTGAAATCATATTTTTTTATATACCTCAATTTCCTGATTGTCAAAATAAATCATTTGAAATTGACTGTCATTTTTTAACTTTTGATAAAATTTTACTGACAATGTTTTTTCGTTAACACTTTTTATTTCTGATTTATTTATAATAACATAGTCTGCTAAAGCATATTTATCGATTTCATTTTTATAAATATCTTCGTCGGTTTTACCCATTGATGCATAAGCGCTATCATAAAGAAAATTATAATAATAAATTCTGTTAGTAAAAAAGGGGGCTAATTTCGGCGTCGTTGATACTTTAATATTTTCGTCTTTCAAGTTATTCTGCCAAATTTTAATTGAATTATTTTTAATAGAATCTATTTCTTTGTAAGAAACCGGATACTTAACAAAGTATGGAACAGGATTATATTTATAAATAGATCTTATATTTAAAATGAGAAAGACGGCAAAAATAATATTCTGTAAATTTTTATTACTGATTGATTTTGTAAAGTTTTTGTAGCCTAATATAAGCGAATAAAAAATAAAGGCGGTAATAACTGAATTGTAGTGAAAAAGGACCGAACGCATATTTGAATTTGTACTAAAAATATTTATTACCCATTCCGGTAGACTGATCGCTAAAGTCAAAGGTGAAAATAAACTGTAAAAAACCGATGCTAATAATAATTTTGCATAGGAATAACCATTGGCAATAATTTCCGAGTATCTTGAACCTGTGTCTGAAAAGTATTTCAAAGCAAAGTGTTCATCGCCACGAAAGTAGGGGATAACAAAATAAACGGTAACAATAAAAAATATTAACCCAATTATTGAAGTAATCAGTCCAATTTTTTTTTCTTTTTTGATAATAAACAAATAAATCCCGAAGAAAAAAACCACTGAACCTATGTGTTCTTTGGTTAATAGGGCTAAAAAAATAAATAAGAAAAACCATGTCCACTTTTTTACTTCCTGAAAATAAATAGCAAATAAAAAGAAAGTCGTAGCTAAAGTAACCGCGTGAAAATCAAAAAGAACCGCTCTTTGAACAGCAAAATAAAAAAGATAGTTTAAAGAAAAAATTAATCCCAACCAATTCTTTTTTAAAATTTTTTCTGAAATTAAATAAATTGCCCAAGCTCCCAATCCGAGAATTATTGCCTGGCCAATTAACAAAACCTCCGGACCTTCATAAATTTTGTAAAAGGGAGCAAAAAACGCCAAGATCGGATCAAAATGGATTGCCAGTCTGGAAACATTTTTTTTCAAATCCTGATTGGTCATCTCCAGAAATCGACCTTGCGAAGTATTATAGACGACTTGATTCATAATACCAAGATCGTAATAGTAGGAATTTAAAGTTTTATATCGTTTGATTGAAAGATAGGAAAATAAAATTACAAAAAAAATTATTGAAAACCAAAGAATTATTTGATATTTAAAATTTTTCATTTATTTCCTGAATGAAACTTCTCATGTATTTCTTTTAATCTTAAATTCGTCACGTGGGTATATATCTGGGTTGTGGAAATGTTTTTGTGGCCAAGCATCTCCTGAACTGATCTTAAGTCGGCTCCATGTTCAAGTAGGTCCGTCGCATATGAATGTCTGAGAATATGCGGCCCGATCCGGAAAAGAATTCCGGCCTTTTTCCGGTATTTGTCAATCAGTCTTTCTATCGACCTGGCAGAAAGCCTTAACTTATTATCCGTCAAGCCTTCTTTGTCCTTGGGTCCGGAATAACGGATAAAAAGAGGGCGGTAAGGATCAGATCTTTTTGCCATATAAAGACTCAGCCATTCTTTTGCGTGTTTAGATAAAAACACTACCCTTGCCTTACCTCCTTTTCCTATCACTCCAAACTCACCGGACTGGATATTGGCCTGTTCACGGTTAAGAGAAACCAGTTCGGAGACTCTCAGACCGGTTGAGAAAAGCACTTCCAAAATTGTCCTGTCCCTAAGCCCTGCTTCTTTTTTTGTCTCAACAATGTCAAACAATCTTTTTAATTCTTCCGGCGATAAAAATTTTATATTCCGGTCGCGACTTTTCCCCAGCTCAATCATTTCTGGGGAGAGTGATGGAATGCGCTGGCGAATAAGGTAGCGGAGAAAACTTCTGAGTGCTACCAGGAAGTAATTTTGAGTTTGGCGCTTCAGGACACCCTTATATGGATTTTTATATTCATGGCTCAGATACAATCGGAAGTTTCTGACAATGTTATCATCGATTTTTTCGACCTTAAAATTCTCGGTTTTATGGCTTAAAAGTAACCATTTTTGAAAAAAATTTAGGTAATATCCGTACATTCTAACCGTCTTGAGGGAAAGATTGCGATCAAGTTCGCAGTATTCCAAAAAACGTAAGATTGCCTCTTTGATATCCATGATCTAATTCTAACATTTCTACTTAATATCGACTGAAAAAATTCTTACCGGAGTAACCGGAGTTGACATTTCGCCCGAAAAACTTGGTTTTACGGGTGATTCGGCAATTTTGTCAACAATTTCCAGTCCGGAAGTAACTTTTCCGAAAATCACATAGTTTTTCGGCAAGGGATTATCTGCGTGCATAATAAAAAACTGGCTTCCATTGGTATTTGGTCCAGAATTAGCCATAGCAATTGTTCCCCGTGTATATTCGCCTGTAAACGGTTCGTCAGCAAATTTATACCCTGGTCCGCCGGTCCCGTCTCCTTTTGGATCACCACCCTGGATCATAAATCCTTTAATAACCCGATGAAAGATTGTTTTGTTGTAAAAGCCTTTTTTTGCAAGGGTTACAAAGTTATTAACTGTTTTGGGCGTTTGATCTGTGTTCAAAGAAATAGTTATGTTACCTTTTTCAGTGTGTAAAACAGCGGTGATTTTTTTTGTCTTATTTGTCTTAGTGGTTTTTTTCATACTTAACAAAATAATTGTTCCTACCATTATAACTCCTAGAATCACTATAAATAGCAGTTTTTTATTCATGTCAAAGAGTATAATTTAAATCTTTTCTTATGTCAAAACTTAAACGGCAATATTTAGTTTCTACCGATTCAATCGGATTTTTGGGAAGGCCTGAACAATTTATCAAACTTTGGAAAGAATATTTTGATGATGAAACTTTTACCGGCGTGGAGGTAATCGCTTTTAAACCTTTAAATAAATTAAATAAACTAACAAAAACTTTAAAGAACCATAATATTTCTGTTTTATGTTTTCATGGAAAAACCGGGGGAGAAAACCAATTAAATTTTTTTGGGAAAATCATTATGACTATTGTCAATAGCTTTATCTTTGACGCTCAAACTTTGTTAAAACTCTTTCCTAAAATAGAACTCCTTTCACATGCCCCTTATTTGGAAAAAAATTCCGTCAAAAAAATTATTATTAAAAATAAACCTAAAAAAATCTGGGTTGAAAATCACCTATACGGAAGACGGGGAGTAGAGGATGCAATTAAACAAATAATTTTTTTCAGAAAAAATAAAATTAATGCTTGTGGAATGTTGGATATTTATCATTATATTGCCCATACACCAAAATCGTTACAGACTAATTGGTCAAGCATCGTTGATGAATTAAAATCATATTTTTTACTTAAAGATAAAAATGATAAGAAATTTTTTTACGGAATTCATTTTCCAATCGGAACCAGACTTGGTGATTCACTTCCTATTGATAGTATGAGCGATGAAATGTTTAAGTTATTTGCTCAAAAAATTATTCCTCACATTGAAAGAGTTGTGTTTGAAAATCAACAAAAAAATCTTGGGTTACTACTTTCAACTGATAAAATGCTTGCGGAACAAAAAACGAGAAATAAAAAAATTATAGAACGTTTTAAAAAGACAGGGATTATTTTATAATTTTATATTTTAAAAGCAGTGTCCCTATTTTATTCATTTTCTTAATACTTATTAATTGCAGCTTGGTATCTAACAATTGTCCTTCAATAATATTTTTCCCTGTTCCAAAAATCCTTGGCTCAATTGTCAGATACAATTCATCAACTAAATTTTGTTTTAAAAATAAACCGTTAATGATGCCGCCTCCGACTAATAATATTTTTTTATATCCCAACAGTGTAAATCTTTTTACTAATTGATCTGGAGTTTCGTTGGTGAATTCCAATTGTCCTTTGATGGTTTGATTTAAATATTTATTTGGACTTTTGGTTAAAACTATTCTTAATTTTCCTTTTTCTAATTTAATGACCGGTTTTGAAGCTTCATAGGTAGCTCTCCCCATAACGATTATATTGTGTTTTTTTATTAAGGAAAAAAAATATTTTTGATCTTCCAAAGAAGTCCATTTATAAATATTGGGGTCAGTACCCTTGGTTGTTTTTCCATCAACTGACGAAAGCATTACCATCGTCACTCTCATTTTTTATTTTCTCCTCTTAACCAACGAACCGCCAAATAAACAAATGGCGTTTCAATAATTGACATAAAACATTTAAGCAACCAATATGGGATAATAAGGCTGAATAAAAATGAAAAGTTATCACTAAATCCTTTATTAAAAGCATAAAAAGCCAAAAACATAAATATACAAGTATCAATAAATTGGGAAATAAAATTGGATAGATTACTCCGTAACCACAAAGCTTTTTTGCCAATCTTTTCTCTAATTTTTTGAAAGATAACAATATCAAGAAAATCAGCAATAGCAAAAGCGGTCAAACTGGCAAAAGCAATTCTGACCGACTGACCAAAAATCAAATCATAAGCGGCTTCGCTGTCCTTAAAGCGGACTGATGGGGGAAGTTTGATTGCCAAAAAAGCGAATAACATAAATATAACGATTGTGACTAAGCTTGACCGATAAACGCTTTTTGCCCTGGCTACGCCGTGCATTTCAACAATTGCGTCGTTAATTGAAAAAATTATCGGAATAACAAAAATGGCAACACTGGCATTCCATGTAAATTTACCAATATGAAGTAAGGGGAAAGTTTTTCCGCCCATTAATTCTGCAATTGCAATACAGGCTATATAAACGGCAATAACTAAATCAAGTCTATTTATTTGAAGATTAATTTTTTTAAACATAAAATTTTTTATAAATTAATAATTTAAACAAAAAAGCAGATAGCTTATGAGTGGGGAGAATAGTTGTTTAGAACATCGGTTCTGGGATTCATAGTAAAAATAAATTTATATTAATAATATTTTAACACATTATTTCTTCCACTTTAGCCATTTTTCCTCAACTTCTTTTTCCAAATTAATTTTATAGAATTTTGCTAATAATAAAACGTGGCTAAAAACGTCAGCGACTTCCTTGCGGAAATTATCTTTAATTTCTTCCTCTGTCTTCCCCTTATGACGTCCTTGTTTTATCATCATCAAATAAGATTGAATAAGCTCGCCCATCTCTTCCTGAAGCTTAAGGACAAACCAGTTGCCGTCCCTGTCAATGCCAAACTTTTTTGAATAAATCTGTGAGACTTTTTCTACTTCTTCTGATAAATCTTTGATGTTCATGATTGTATTATAACATTTTAGCGCCAATCTATAGGTTTCTCTCCATTTTTCTCAAGATATTTATTGCATTGACTAAAGTGATGATTGCCAAAAAATAAATGAGCCGAATAAGGAGAAGGATGACCTGATGTCAATACCAAATTATTTTCACGATTAATAACTTCACCTTTTGTCTGAGCATATTTTCCCCACAACAGATAAATAATATGACTGCGATTTTCGTTAAGTGTTTTAATGACGGCGTCAGTAAATTGCTCCCAACCTTTTTCTTTATGCGAGGCCGGATTATTTGCAGCAACTGTAAGAACGCTATTCAACATAAGTACTCCTTGTTTTGCCCAACGAGTTAGATCACCTGTAGGCACCGGAGTTATTTTAATGTCACTTTGAATTTCTTTATAAATATTTTTAAGTGATGGAGGAAGGGTTATTCCATCGTTGACGGCGAATGACAAACCATTGGCTTGTTTTTCCCCGTGATAAGGATCTTGCCCGACGATGACGACTTTGACTTTGCCAATCGGACACAAATCAAAAGCCCGAAAAATACTTTTAGCCGGCGGATAAACTTTGCCAGATAAATATTGTTGACGAACAAACTCGGTCAATTCTTTCCAATATGGTTTATGAAATTCTTTTTTTAAAGCCTCTTTCCACGTTTCGTCAATCCTAACATCTTTCATACATCATAATTTACCAAATCTTGCCAAATATTGCCAGATAAATTAATTAATTTTTTTTAAAATCCTCCTTCTATGAAATTTTACCTGTCGAGAATTGGTTGTCAAATCCAAAAAAATATTGACGCCGTCGAGTGTTCCCAAATAAATTCTTTCGATGTACGTTATACCTTTGATAATAATTGGATAAGGTTCGAACTTTTTACCAAAAGCTGTTTTAATTATCTTTTCAATTTTGTTACTGTTTAAATTTGTGTCTAAGTCAATATGGATGTTAGGCAAAAAATATTCAACCCATCGATCATCTGTCTTTTCAACCGGTAATAGTTCAATTAGCGGATCTTCCCATTTTTCGGTATTACCAATAAATAACCAAAGTCCATCATCGACAGATTTTTCTTCGTAAATATGGAATTTTGTTTTTTTAATATTATTCGATAATCGTTCTCTTTCTTCTTTTTGGGAATCAACTTTATAACAAAAGCCAATATGATTAAGTCGGATAACAGATTGTTGTAAACTCAAAAGAACACATAGTTTATTAATCTTTTTCAAATCAACAAATTTATTTTTTAATTTACTTTTGCGAACAAAAAGTAAGGGAATGATTTTCCCAACAGGAGTTATTATTTTATTTTCCGAAAAATTAAACAGGTCATTGTTTTTTATAGATAACTTTTTATCAGTAGACAAAATATCGAAAATTAATTTTAATTTTTTAAGAAAATCTTGGTTTTTCACGTCAAAGAACAGTATAGCAAATCCTTATGTTAATTAAGGTCTGTCCTAAATAAGGACGGACCTAAAACAGGACGGACCTTAATCTATTCGTAGATCTTTAAAAGTCTTCGAGCTTTCCTCCTTTTGTCTCTCATCAGATTCGACAAAATTTTTATATAAATTAGCAGAAAATATTCCATTTTCTAAAAAATTATCACTTATAGAATCTGTTTTTAACCAACTTAAATTTACTTTTTTTAAATAAGCAGGGTAACTACTCCAAGGATATTGAATTAATGATTGATTTTTGGTTAACAATTCTACTGGGTTAAGATGAATATATCTGCTCAAATACAATAGATATTCAACATTTTGGATTAAAACAGCTTTATACCTGCTTTGAAATAACGGTCCAACCCGCTCGTATTTTTTATTGAAATATTTAGAATATTTAGTAATTAGACTCTGCATAAATGATGTTATTTCTTTTATTTTTTTTTGTTTTATTTCGAGATGAAAATGATTAGGCATCAAGACATAACTTATAAGGTCAATTTTATTATAAAAATTATTTAGTTTATAAATCTCTGAAATAACTTTATTCTTATCTTCGTAGTCGCCATTTTTATTACTCACGATCTCATTAGTAGAATCTATTTTTGGTGACAAATATATCTTTAAATAAGAAAGGAAAACTCGGTAATCCTGTTCATCAAGAAAAATCTTTCTTTTTTCAACTCCTCGATTATAGATGTGATAATAACCGTTTTCTATATACGTTTTTATTATATTTTTTGATGGCATATTTAAGGACAGACCTAAATCAGGTCTGTCCTTATTTTATATACCTCCAAAAACCATGTCCACCGCTTATAACCTACAAAAGTATGTTTTTAGGGTGTCAAATTAATATATTTTTGACGATAGACCATTATTTTATTTATGCAGACATTTTTGAACGATTTCCATTATTTCATCATGTACTTCTTTATTGGTGGCAATGAAGTATTGCGGGTTTCCAAAAACAGCCAATCTTTTATCGTTCTCATCGGTACAAATCCCACCGGCATTTTCAATAATCATCTTTGCTGCGGCCCGATCCCAGGGGTTGGCGGCTACAGTTACTAATGTTTTTGATATTCCAATTGCAACCAACATGGATTCATAAACTATTGATTCTACATAAGTAACCCCAATTTTTTTGTTAAAAACTAATTCTAAATATTTATTTGTATCAAAATTCCGATTCCAATAAGGAATCCCAAAAATATATTCTCCTGGAATGAACCTTCCTGATTTAACATGAATTTTTTTATTATTCATATAAGAAGCAAGACCTGATTTTGTATAAAGTAATCTTTTCATAAAAGGATCATAAGTAACGGCTACAACGGGCTCGCCATTATGACATAGAGCAAGAGAAAACATTGAGGTAGGAATATGATGAGAGAAGGGAGTTGTACCATCAACCGGATCGCAAACCCATATAAATTCGGCGTCATGTTTTTCATGTTGAAACTCTTCATCAAATACTGCGTGATTGGGAAAATTATTTTTGACCTCTTTGATGACTAATTTGGAGACGGCTAAATCAGTTTCCGTCACCGGGGTCAAATTCGACTTGGTAGTAACTGTTGAATGAAGAAAATTTTTAGTGATAATATCACCTGCCTTAATCGCTAACTGTTTGGCAAATTCCAATTCAGCATTGCAATCTATCATACCTATGATTATACAGAATTATTTATTTTTATCTCTCAAGGTAGGATAAAGAACAATCGCCAAAGCTAATAAACAAATCGCCCCAACAATATAAAAAGTCTGTAACCAATTTAAGTTCATTTTTTAATAATTGATAAACTTATAATTAAAAAACTTATTGATAATATTATTCCTATTGGAATTATTGAATAGTTTACCACACTACCGGAAAAAAGCGGAGTTATTATGGAAGCAAAAAACACCAAACTAACATTAGAAATAAATTCTGAAAGTCTATCTAATTGATTTTTATTAAACCTAATGCTCATCAATAAAAGAATAAACAATATATTCTAGTTTGTCAGTAGGTTATAGCCAGCAAAAATACGGAATTAGGGTATATAGACGGGATAAAAATGACGATAGACCATTTAAGTTTATTCCTCAACAAATGTCAGGGCTGTTCCGCTAAGGTTAGCACGACCGGTGCGGCCAATCCTGTGAATATAATCTTCGTAAGTCTGGGGAATGTCATAGTTGATGACGTGGGATACATTGGCAATATCAAGTCCACGGGCGGCCACATCGGTGGCGACCATAATTGAAACAACATCTTCCTTAAACATGCGGATAGCCTGTTGACGTTGAAACTGGGCTTTATCTCCATGAATTGAAGTCACTTTAAATCCTTTTTGAAATAAATCTCTGGCCACTCTTTCAACTCCATGTTTAGTACGCCCAAAAACCAAGACTTTTTTAAACTCTTCCAGTTTTAAAAGTGAGGAAAGTTTTTCCATTTTTGATCCAATTTTTTTGTCTAACCGAACCAAGTCTTGCTTAATATTACTCAATGTTTCTTGAGTCTTGACGGAAATGGTGACCGGGTTTTTGACAAATGAATTAATTAACATGCTGATCGCAGGTGAGACAGTCGCTGAAAAAAATAATGACTGACGATCGACCGGAAGGTAGGAAATAATCTCTTTAATGTCGTGGATAAATCCCATATCAAGCATCTGATCTGTCTCATCAAGAATAATCATTCTAAACTTGTCCAATTTCAAAATTCCGCGATTTATAAGATCTTTAAGGCGACCTGGTGTCCCAACAACGACATGGGGATTGTGTCTTAATCCCGAAATTTGTATCTGCATTGAAGACTGACCGATACATAAAGTACTGAAAATCGGCATATTACCGGAAAATTTTCTTAGTTCGTCTCGAGTTTGTAAAGCCAATTCGCGAGTTGGGCTAATGATCAAAGCTTTGTAATTAAAATTTTTTAAAATATTCTCAACTAACGGAATCAAAAAAGCGGCCGTTTTTCCAGTGCCGGTATTGGCAATGCCAATGACATCTTTGCCAGCTCTAATCGCAGGAATGCCTTGCGCCTGAATAGGGGTTAGATCAACATATCCATGACGAGCAATAGTAGTCTTTAATGTTTCCGGTAAATCAAGATTTGAAAATAACACCTTATCATCTTCTTGAGTAGGGGAGATCTGAGTATTTTTTACATTAGCACGACGAATAAATTCGTGAATATTGCCGCCTTTCATATTTCGGCCACGACCACCACCAAAATGAGAAAAACTTGATGGTCTGCCACTAAATCGGTTACTCCTAAATGATGGCTGAAAACGTCTTGTATACATAAAAATAAATAAGAAAATTGATAATTAGATGTAAGAGCGCGAAGCTCTTCTAAAAATAATGAAGAAGAACTTAAAAGTTGTTTAAAAATTTAAAAGCGAACATTACAATCTGGAATTAAGTATAACAGAAATATGTCTATAAGCAAACCCAGATAAAATAATTTACAGATATTGAAAAACAAATATTGTTAACCAACTATAAAGCAAAAACATACACACTGCTTGAACTATTACATTTGTTTTTTTTACAAACAAAAAACTAAAAGCCAAAACTATCGCAATAAATGTTGATACATACGTAAAAAAAATAAACTTACCATTTTTTGTATATTGAGATAGTAAAATCTGACAAATTGCCCAAAAAACTCCGCCGGAATAAACAAGAATTTTATGAATAACAGAGTGTTTACTTTCTATAAAATAAGCTAATAACCCAAAAAAAATAAACGATAAAATTAAAAAAAATCCAAGAAAAGATTTTGGAGAAATTTCAAACCTATTCATCAAGTATAATGCAAAACCAAAATCTAATAAGGATTTTAAAATAAAATTCAGTCTGAAAATTATGCGGTATGTTTTACCTCTTAAATGAAAAATTGATTTGGAAACCGTGCTTTTCAAAAATGAAAACTCCGGAGCCCTTTTGATAAGTAGTAAAGCAATGATAGTAAATAATGGTACTGATATTACGCTGTTGTATTTAAATATTTCTGGAACATTCATAAACTTATTTTATATTTATCAACAATGTTTCAAAAACTCTTTATGATTTTTTTGAATTATTTCTTAGCATTACGAAGCCTGCTACCGCAACTGCAAATAATATGACAGCAATAAATGGTCGGTAAGTGATCCAGGCAATCGCAATCACAACAGTACCAATAATGATCGTTAAGAGAAATGACACAAGCCCGACTCCTGCCCCAATAATGTTACCGATGAATGGGATGACGCTTCCAACGACTGGTAAGACGCCGAGTATCATTTGGAAACCGATAAATAAAAGAAATGCTCCAACAAATCTCAAAATCCAAGTCATCATTTTATTTGACTCTTGTGCATTTTTAAACATTTCTTCAGCGGTCGATTTACCCAGTTGAATCATGCTGATTTTGGAGCCATTTTTTGTTTGATAAGGAACAAGATTTTCTCCTGATTGTTTATAAATAACACTAATATCTTGAGGTGGAATAATTTCATAACTAATGCGGGTACTTCCAATTTCAGGAGTGGTGATATTGTTTGTTTGGTAATAAATTGTATTGCCCGCTAACTGCAATTGAGCCGATGAAGTCGTATTTTTAGCATCAAACATTTCCTGCGGAATAGTAAAAGACTGATAACCGGAAAGTGCAGATAATAGATCTTCTGAAATAGCATATTCTCCTACGGTCACTTCGTTTGAGATCCATTCTTGATCTAGGAAAAGTTTTGCAGAAGGATTCTGATGTGTCTCGGCCTCCCTAAAGTTTGAGGAGTCGATAAGTTTATCCGACCATTCTTTAGAATATGTGTAGGTTGTTGTTGTCTCGGTCCCTCCACCCAACTTTTGAACGGTTTTACTTTTAGATTCCTCTTTCCATTGATAAACTTCGACGACTCTTTGCATCTTGAGGGCGTTGGCACTGATTTCAAATTCACTATCGGTCAGTAGGTCGGGGGACTTTGTCATGCCGGAAAAATGGATAAGTTTGCCTTCATTTTTTAGATCTTTTTTATCGGGTGAAACGGAGACAACAACGGAAAAACCTTCTTTGAGATTTTGTTCGGTCTTGACGGTTCGTCCCTCGTTCCAAAACAGTAAAATGATAGCCCCAATAACAAGCAAAAATCCAATAAAAATATTTTTAAAAGAAGCACCTAAACGGGAAAACCAAGAAGTTGAGGTCGTCTCAGTTGTTGTCATATAAATAATATTACCATACTTATGGGGTTGGGGTGGGAGTTAAAGTTGGAGTAGAAGTAGGAGTTGTTGTAAGACTCGGAGTTGGGCTCACCGAACTAGTGATCGATGCGGTGGGAGTTACTGTTTCAAATATTTTACCGCCTGTAACCACAACTATATCAAACTCGCTATCTTTATCAAGATTTGGCGAGACAACTGTAATCTTTTCAAAAGTTGATTTTAGTGAATCTTTTATATTCGTAATAATTTCCTCATAATTATCTTTTGCTGTGATTGAAGTTGTTGGGTTATCAAACTTTTCCGCATTACCGGTCTTAATGTTGTCAGCAACATAACCTGCGTCAACAAGAACTTTGACAACAATACCTGCCTGACCAGGAGTGCCGGTACCATTTATTACTTGAATTTTAACCGTTGATTTTTCTATTTTTGGTTTTTCCGTCGGAGAGGGTTTGTTTTTTTCGGCAACAATTTCTTTTTTTTCCTCAGTCTTTTTTGGTTTATTCAAAATTAAATAGCTTCCAACAATCGCAATTAGCAATACTGATATCGCTATAATGTTTGGTAATATTTTATTTCTTTTTGGCGGGGGACTTGCGTAAGAAAATGTTGTTTCTTCCATATGCTATGTTATTTTATCTGTTGATAAGTATAACATTAATAATTGTTTTTAATCAATAAAGTAATTTTGCGCTCGCGAATTTTTAATTTTTTAATCATCAATTGTACAATTATATAATTTCGTTCGAACTTACCTGTTGCCCCTGAATCCGGGTGGTTTTCCAAATGGGCAAAATATTAAAATAAATGTTTATCAACTAATCTTGCGCCATTTGCAGGTTGATTAATAATAACCTTTTTAACTTCTTTTATATTTTGTAACCTCTCAACTAACATTTCTGTATTTTTTTCCTCTGCGATCAGATGAATGTCCTGACCGGTATTAAGGGTAAAATATACTTCCAAACCTTCATCTCTCCATTTCTTAATTAATTTCATCATCTTGATCGTTTCCGGCTGCCAATAAATAAGTGAGGGTGTTGAAGTCAACATGATCGCATGTAGTTCCAAGGCTTCATTTTCAACAAGTTGGCCAAATTCAGTAAAATTTTTTGTTTTTAGTGATTCTTTAAATCGATTTATTTTTTCATTGATATTATTCAACCTTGTTATAAAGAAAGGACTTGTTGTTGTTAATTTTTGACCATCGGTTGACGAAGTTTCTTTTTTTTCCTGACTGACAATTGCCACCACATCAACTATCGCCCAATATTCCGGAGGGTAGAGAGATTCGGCGTAAGAAGTATCTCCGCCTAACCATTCAACAAAACCATCGGGGATCGAACGGCAAGCAGAACCTGATCCCTGACGTGCCAAAATAGATAATTCTTTTTCTTTTAAGTTAAGCCCTATTGCTTTCGCTACCGCTAGTGTCAGAGCCGCAAAGCCGGAAGCCGATGAGGATAAACCAGTTTCATCGGGAAAATTATTAGTTGAAATAACTTTTGCATTGAGATTAATGTTGGCTTTTTTTCTAATTAAATTTAAGTGTTTAATAATCCGATTTTCTTCTTGTTCATCTGATTTATTATTTATAGTTATCAGATCTTTTTTGTATCTCGGATCAAATTCTACTGTAGTAGTCGTTATTAAATTACTTAAGTTCATAGAAATACTTCCATTTTCAGGGATCTTCAAATCTTCATCTTTTTTACCCCAATACTTAATGAACGCTATATTTGACGGAGCGATTGCTGTGGCTTTCATATGTTATTTTTAACCTTAATAATTTCTCCTCCAACGCTAATTATAGATGACTCAACATTTTTTATTTTATTTTTGGGTACTAATGCGATCATGCAGTCTCCACCGCCGGCTCCAGATAACTTTGCTCCATAGGCACCTGAGACTACCGCGGCCACACACATTTTATCCAATTTTTCCGTACTCACTCCCAACTCTTGAAGCAGTTTATGATTTTGATTCATAAGTTCTCCCGCTTTTTTCCAATCAGAATTTACCAAGCTGATTTTTGCTTCTCCAACTATTTTCTCTATCTTATCAAAGATCTTAAAATCAGGTTTTAAATTTTTTACTATTTTTGACGTGGAAGCCTTTGCGCCCGAATATCCGATCACCAATGATAGTTCCTTTATAGCTAAAGGTTCAATTATTTTTCCGCCGGTCAAAAAATAAATCGTTCCACCATAAGTGGCTGAAGCCACATCAAAACCTGATCCAACTTCTTGAATTGCACGAATTACTTTATAACCCAAATCAAAAATTTCTTTTTTTGAAATTTTGATTTCATAAAGTTTACTTAAAGCAACAATTGTGGCAACGGTCACGGCTGACGACGACCCAAGTCCAAACTTCGAAGAAAAGTCATTATAGGTTTTGATTAAGATTTTATTATCAACTTTATATTTTTCACAAAATAATTTGACGGTTTCTTCAACAAAAGTAGTGTCTTTTGATTGAGGAGCCTCTACTTTAAATTCTTTTTTTGTATTTTCTGCCTCAACATATATTTTTGACGAAATTGTTGTTACGATACACGGATAATCATAGACGACAGCATGCTCGCCAAAAAGCATTAACTTTCCAGGAGCAGACGCTTTAACTTTCATAATTTTTTTAAGCCCTGATAATCGGTAACAAAATTAAAATAATTTATTTTTTTGTTTTTTAAGAATTTTATCAATTTTTCTTTATCTTCTGTTAAGAAAAAAATAAATCCTGAATTAGTTTCACGACCGCCGGCACCAGTGACTTTTCCGACTCCAAACTTAGACAGATCTTCTAAAAGCTTTTTAGTTTTTTCGGAAACAATCTCTAACTGTTCTAATAGATATTCATTATCAACTAACGATTCTTTAAATAGATTAATATCTTCTTTTACTATTGATTCTTCTATTTTCCTGGTTGTTATTTCTATCTCATCCAATATCTTTCCAACTGACTTGGTCCCAACGAGATTCACCATTTCTCCAGTTGTCTCTTTTGGCTTACCAGAATCGATTAAAAATAATTTCTCTTCAATAATTTTGGGTATTTTAAAATCCAAATTTTTTAAATTTACATTTTTTTGATACAAAATTAGCCCGCCAAAACACGCAGCTGAATTATCAACTCCTGACGGATTTTGATGAAAATGCTTTTCTATCTGGAAGGCAATATTATTAATATTCTCTTTTTCAAACTGTCGTCCTGTATAAAATTCTAAAAATGCGGCAGAAGAGGCAACTGAAAGAGCGGCCGACGATCCCAAACCTCGGCCAATCGGAATCTCCGATTCTATTTTAAAATTAAATTGTTTATCTACAAAGTCGATCTTTTCCTTTTTCAAATATTTTTTAACCGTTTTCGAGATATATAAAATATTTTTATCATTAGTCTCAGTCGTTTCTTCCCATAAACTAAATTTTAACGTTTTATTAATGGCAGAAACTAAGGCTGGTTTTCCGTAAACAACTGCGTGTTCACCGGATATAATAACTTTGGCTGGCGCAGAATATGAAATCTTCATAAGGGTTTAAATTTTACTCCATATGCAATCACGCCCTCTTCGGACGATGAACGGACTTTACGCAAAACTGAAACGACTTTTTTGCCTGTTTTTAAATCTGAATCTTCATAATCTACCAGTTGCCCATAGATTTTTTCCTTGTTTTCCAGTTCGACCAAAACAACAGGATATGGAGCATATTTTTTAAAGTCTGACCCCGGTGTGTAGATTTTTGTCCAAACCACGATCTTACCTTTTTTATTCAAGATCTTTCTTATCTCTTTTTGTCTGCGCCAAATTTTGATTGGACTTATCATATTTATTGGTACAGACGCGGCATGCCGCGTCTCTACATATAAAATCAAACTGCTAATATTGTTACTACTGCTGTCCCTCCAGACCCGCCAACATTATGAGATAAACCGTATTTAGCATTTCTAACCTGCCTTTTTTCTGCTTGTCCAGTTAGTTGTAAAAATATCTCGCCTATCTGTTTGATTCCTGTTGCTCCAACCGGATGACCAGCTGCCTTTAATCCTCCGGAAGTGTTAACAATCAAGCTGCCGCCATTTCCATACATCGTTGACATTTCCTTAATTTTTTGTCCGCCTGTTCCTTTTTTCCAAAATCCCAGATCTTCCATGGCTAAAATTTCGGCAATCGAAAAACAATCATGAACTTCGGCAACATCAATATCATGTCGAGTAATTTTTGCGTTTTTGAAAGCTATATCTGCCACATTTTTTGTTGCTAAAATTTCATCTATTTGTTTTCTTTCTTTTAGAGAGATTGTGTCTGTAACCACTTCAGAAGCTAAAACCGTAACCGAATTCTTTTGTTTTTTGATCAGATCTCGATTATTTGTCAAAATTACAGCTGATGCCCCATCCGAAATTGGCGAAGAATCCAATACCTTTAATGGAAATGCAACATAAGGGCTGCTTAAAACATCTTTAACAGTAATCTGTCTTCTAAAATGAGCCTTACTATTTAAACTTCCGTGAAAATGATTTTTGACAGAAACGTAGGCTAAATTTTCTTCCGTGTAATGATATTTTTCTAAATAAAAGTTTGCCATTAGCGCATAAAGTCCCGGAAAAGTCAAACCAGCCTCCTGCTCTTCTCCTGAAGCGGCGGCGGATAAGGCCGTGATTGTTTGTTCCGGTGAATAATCGGTCATTTTTTCCGCTCCCACGACTAAAACATTTTTGTTACTATTGGCTTCTAAATAAGTTTTCGCCAAATTAAAAGCGGCTCCACCCGAAGCACAAGCCGCCTCTGCTCTAAAAATTGGAATATTGACTTTTAAAATTTCTGCTATTTTTGAGGTTGAATGAAGATTATTTTCCAAAACCCCGGCTAACATATTGCCAAAAAAAACTGCGTCGATTTGTTTGTTTGTCAACTTAGTTTGTTTCAAGACACCCGAGATTGTCTCTTCCACTAAATCAAATAACGACTTATCCCAAAGCTCACCGAACTGGGTTGTGTGATAACCAATCAGATGATTCATATAATTTCCATAAACTTTAAATATGCTGGATAGTCAATATATTTTTTATCTTCTACAACATGTTTAAATTCTTTTCTTCTTTTTCCAAATAAATTTTTTGTTACTCTTAAAGCAAAACTGTCAGAGCCTGCTCCAGAACCATAAGAGCAAAGAAAAATTAAATTGCCGGGCTTTGCTTTTTCTAAAATTGCCGCCAGGCCCATCAATGCTGATGCCGTATAGGAATTGCCTAAATAATTAACAGTTAAGGAATCTTTAATTTGGGTAGGGGAAAATCCTAAAGAATTAGCTACTTGGACTGGAAATTTACCATTGGGCATATGAAAAACTGCAAAGGAAAAATCTTTTGCTGACAGGTGTGTTTTTTTAAACAAACTTTTACTGGCTTCTTCTATGTGATAAAAATAAGAAGGTTTTCCGGTAAACCGGCCTCCGTGGGAAGGATAACGAATTCCTTCTCTTCGCCAAAAATCCGGCGTATCAGAAGAAAAAGATTCAAAATCTAATATTTCTAAAATAAGATTGTCTTTACCCAAGAGTAATGAAACTGCACCTGAAGCGGCTGTATATTCTAAAACATCGTGGGTTTTCCCCATACCTTTATCTGATCCAGTAACTAGGGCATAATCGCTGTAACCGGATTTTATCAAACCTTGAGCAGAAATAAGTGCACCGGTCGCTGCCTTACAAGCAAATTCCGTATCGTAAGCCAAGTAATTTTTCTCGATACCTAAGAACTCCGCCAATATAGTTGAGGCTGGATTGACGGCATAAGGATGAGTTTCTGAACCAAACAAAACAACTTTAATCTTATTTCTATCAACGTCAACTCTTGATAAAGCCGAAGAGGCCGATTCAAAGGCCATTGTCAAAGAATCTTCATCTATCCCGGCGACTGCCTTTTCCTCAATTAATAAAGATTTTTTTACATCCTCGGGATTTTTTCCCCAGACATTTGCGATCACTTCCGTTTTTATCCTATATTTGGGAACGTAAAAACCGTAAGAGACAATACCAACCATAAAATTTATTAAATAAAAATTTTAACGTCCCAACTTTTCATGAGCCTTGCTTAGAGTTCCTTCCGCAAGTGATGCGAGTAATGAAATCTCTCCTGCCAAGACCGCTCCACTCAAAACTTCTGATAGCTCTATTGAGGTTTTTACTCCAATAATTGATAAACCTTCTTGTTTTGTTTTAAGTTTAGTTCCACCTCCAACTGTACCAATCATTACTGCAGGTAGATAGACAGAGACATGTAAATTACCATTTTTTAGAACCTTACAGGTTGTCATTCCCATACTTCCCTCGACCACATGTGCTAAATCTTGACCAGTTGCGGCAAAAAAAGCCGCTACAATATTGGCAAAATGAGCATTAAACCCTAGAGAACCGCTCATGGCAGATCCAATCATACATTTAGCTAACCAAACTTCAAAAAATTTCTCTGGTGTTGTTTTTAGCACCTCTCTCATTACTTCTTTTTTTAAAATTACTTCTGCCCAAACTCGTTTACCCCGACCAGAAATAAAATTCAACCAAGCCGGTTTTTTGTCAATGCAAAAATTACCACTCACTGATAAGCATTTAACTCTTGTCTTTTGTTCAATAAATTGAGCTACTGCATCAGACGCAATCGTCACCATGTTCATACCCATCGCGTCTTGGGTATCAAAATAAAATCTAACATAAACATATGTTCCTGCAATCCTTATTCCTAATTTTTTTAATTTTAAATACGAAGAGGTTTTCTCTGCATCAGCTTTAAGAAGATTGAAATTATCTTCAAGCCACCTTTTAAATTTTATGCTTTCTTCAAGTCCAGACGTTTCAAAAACTGGACCTCGGGTAACCCCTATGTTTTCGATATATGCTTTTGTGCCGTTTGATGAATTAATTGCTTTACAACCCCTGCTGACCGATGCAACTAAGGCCCCCTCAGTCGTCGCGAGAGGAATATAATAATTTTTACTGTTAACTCTTAAAGGTCCTGTAACTCCCAACGGAATAGTGGTTGATCCGATTAAATTTTCACAATGTATTGTTTTTTCATCATCGACATGTGCATGAGAAACATTTTCCAATTTTATTTTTAGTTCTTTTTCCAAAAACTCTCGCCTTTCTTTTGCCGTTTTAAAATCTTTGAGATTCATATATTTATTAGTCGCATCAAAATATAAAATCATTTGAATCATATAGTATAATTTTTTACATGGATTATTACAAAAGGAAGTTGTTTTTAGCAGAGATCGACAAAAATGATGAAATTCTTGGGAAAGTTGAAAGATGGAAAGCACATAAATCAGGGATACTTCATCGTGGATTTACTACCATTTTAACCTACCAAAACAAAATCGTTCTTCAGCATCGAAAACACCTAGCTTTTGATGGTTACTTTGACTTAACTTTTTCTTCTCACCAAATTTACAAAAATGAAAAGCTGCAAAATAATTTAGAAGCTATTTATGAAATCTTAAAAAGAGAGTGGAACATTGATGAGTCTGGATTAGTAAGCGAGCCAAAGTTTTTAGATAAGTTTTTTTATAAGGCCAAGGATCCAAACAGTATTTTTATCGAACATGAAATTGATTATATTTATCAGGCTGAATTGATAGATCTTCCTACTCCCAACTTCGACTTTGCTTATGGATTTGAGTTGATTAGTAAACGAGAAATTAAAAATTATAAAGTTGCACCGTGGGTAGAAGACATAATAAAGACGATTAAATAAACGGAATACGAAAAAGCTTTAGTTGATATAAGATTATTGAATAAGGAATAAACCAAATTAAATAAAGAACTATCATAAATAAAATTTTAAAAAAGTTTTGTTTTGAAGAAAATCGAATCGCTAAATATCCTAGAATTAACTTCCAAATTAACAAACTCAAAGAATAGGCTACAAAAAATATACTAAAGCCTTTTCCAAGTATTGAAAAGGTTCTCGGTGGAGGTAGAAAAATAAAAAGAATTGAAGTCGATAAAAACCAAATTATTGTAGGTAAAAGCGAGTAAGAAAAAGTAAAAATAAAGCTGGAAAAATATATTTCTTTTTTATTTTTGCTAAATAATTTAGATAATAGATAAAAAAAGATTACTGTTAAAAAAACATTAATTATAAATAAAAAATATATTAACGTCGCCGGGTAAATTTTATCTCTTAAATAATAAATAAATTTGAAATATATAAAAATTATTCCAATGATAAATGCTGGCTGATAATAATCTTTCTCCACACTTATCTTACGCATTGTTTTGTATGGGTTAAAAATAAGCCCAATAAATCTATTAATTACAATTAAAAAAGAAGATAAACAACTTATCAATATTTTTTTAAAATCCATATTGCAGGACAGTAACTAATTTGATCAAAAATCTACCTAATAAAAAATATAAAGATACTGATACCAGAAAAGTAATCGGGATTATATAAACAAACGGAGCTACTTTTAGATATGCAGTAAATCTTTTAAAATAATTTGTTAAAAAATTAGCACCTAGATCATTTGACTCAACGGAAAAAACTTCATTTAATTTTTGTTTCATTCGTAAATTTATTGATCTCATAATTCATTATTAAATACTTTAATAAAACTTTTTCTGGCTCGAAATAGCAAACTCTCTGTTGCTTTAAAATTCATTTTTAATTTATCCGCAATTTCCTTAATTTTTATTTCTTCTATATACTTTAGTCGTAGAACTAATCGATAATCATTCGGAAGAGACTCAAATATTGTTGTTATTTTTTCCTTTAACTCTTTTTTATCAATCTCTTCGTCGATAAAAACCACCTTTAAACTTTCAACTATGTATGAAGGAAGTCTGGAAAAAAGAATATTTTTAATCTTTTTTTTTCTTATTTGATCAACTATTTTATGTCTGGCAATTGAAAATAAAAACGTTTTTAAGGAGGATTGAAATCTAAAATCGCGAAGCGCCTCAATAAAATCTATAAAGATATCTTGAGTTAATTCTTCGGCGGTTTGATAGTTATTGATTTGCGATTTAACGTAGTTAAAGATTGAGGGTTGATATTTTTTATAAACGTAAAAAAGCGCCTTCTCATCTTTTTTGATTATTTTTTCTAATAACTTTTTTTCTTCTTGACAAGTGTTCATAAAAAATATTTTAAATAAAAATTTACTTCCCAAACCTTCTTTGTCTTTTAACAAAAGAGTTTATACATCCTTCAAAATCTTCTGGTTTAAAGTCGGGAAGATATTTTTTTACAAACATTAACTCTGAATATTGACTTTGCCAAAGCAAAAATCCGGAAAGCCGATGCTCTCCGCCGGTTCGAATTATTAAATCGGGGTTTGGATATGGCAAATCCTTTGTATCTAAAAATTTATCAAAAACTTTGTCATTTAAGTTTTTAATTTGTTCTACTGCACGCAACATTTCATCTCTGCCTCCATAATCTAAAGC
>JBBTSP010000074.1:0-3630 GCA_038064655.1 Patescibacteria group bacterium
GGCAGCGGCCGGTCGTGTAGTTGCAGTAATTATCATTTGGAATGTGAGGCGGGGTAGGAGTAGGAGTGGGGGGAATGGGAGTGGCGGTCGGCGGGCAAGTTTTACAACAATTCTGCGCAGCATAGCAAGTTCCTGAACCAGAGCAATAATTCCATGATGAACATGAATAACCAAAGCAAAACTGACCAGAGGTTTGGGTACAAGTATAAGGGACTGGAGTGGCGGTGGGAGCGGTAATAGTACAATATTTCCAGCTACTGCGACAGCTGCAGGTATGAGGACTACCGCAGTCAGAATTGTATACACAATCATTCCAAGTGGGAGCGCCGGTACAGGTCTCGGTGGCGCGGACGGGTTGAGTTAATGAAGAAATAAACAAATAAGCAAATAAACAAATGAACCCTGTTAAATACGATTTGAGCCGAAACATATAGAAAGAGTAGCAAAAGAGAGATAAGAAAACAAGAAACAAACAAATTTATAAAATCAGAAGCATTAAAAATTAACCAATTACGATCTCTCCGTTTTTTTTAATAATTTTTTTCAACATCTCAATTAATTTTTTCACCAGGACAATCTTTTCATCAAATTCCAAAATTATTTCTTTCCTTTGTTCATAAGGATCAACACCATAAGTCTCGGTAAAATATTCTAATCTTCTTGTCAAACCTCGCAATTTGGAATCGATATTCTCCTTATTTTTTATTAGACCAATTAATATTGATAGCTTTTTTTTAATCTCAATAATTTTTTTAAAATAATTTGATGAAAATTTTTTTAATTGCTTTCCTTTATCTTTAATGAGATTGACAAGAGAAAATTCCAAAAAATCAATGAGTTGCTTTGTTTCTTGCTGATTTAATTTTTTTTCAGAAAAAAGCGAAGGAAGAGATTTGTTAAATCGCCAATGATAGTCCTCTATTAAATTTGTCAACCAATACAATCGACAGCCAAACTCTTTTTTTCCAGCTTTTAAAAAAATATCCACTCCCATATGATTACTCTAAGATCAAAAATAATAGATTGGGGCAAAATAGACAAGGGTTTGTTTTATTGTTACACTTCCTATAAAGTCTTTAGTAAGAATTAAAGCGGTTTTTGGTCGATAAGTATTAATAAAACTAAGAAAAGATCGGCTAATTTGCGGTCTTTTGAATGAGGAATATTTCACCTCGATCGGATAGATAATCTCTCCTTGTTTAAGAACAAAGTCTAGTTCGGCTCCGCCGGTCGTGCGCCAAAATCTGTAATTAAGGTTATCTGTAAAGGAAAATAATAAGTTTGTCAAACCTGCCATCTCTACAAGTTGCCCTTTATCTGATCGGTTATCCAATGGGGAAAAATTACCAACCAAATAGTTGCGAAGACCCGAATCAAAAAAATAAATTTTTGGATTTTTTTTAAGTTCGGTCGTAAGATTTTTATAATATGGAGGAAGAATTTTGATAATATAGGTCTCTTCTAAATTAGAAAGATAGTTTTTTAACCGATTAAAATGGATCCCGCTATCATTTGTTAATTGCTGATAGTTAATTAAGTTACCAATTTGGGCGGCTAACATTACCGCCAATGATTTAAATTTAAGAAAATCTCCAATTTGAAGAAGTCCAACAATATCTTTTTCCAGATAGGTGTTAATAATGTTTTTTATGACCTCTTTTTTAATCTCTAAATCAGTTGTCTTGACTACTTCGGGGTAGCCGCCAAAAGTAACATATTCTTCAAAAAGTTTTTTAAAATCCTTGATAAAAGGAGAAGATAAAATCTTTAAATTAACCCCTTTTCCTTTAAATAAAAAGTCTCTTAATAATCTTTGTTTCTCAGTCAAAGTTGATAACAAATTTGGTGTTTTGACATTAATATATTCACGAAAACTTAATGGGTAAAGATAAAAAGAAAAAACCCGCCCCACCAAATAGCGGGCAGTTTGATTAACTAATTCGAGCGAAGAAGAACCGGAGATAATAAATTTTGTTTGAGGAAAAATGTCATATAAAAGTTTAAGTTTTTGTCCGCCATCAGGGACATATTGATATTCGTCAAGAAGGAAAAAAAATTTAGAAGCAGACGGTTGGATAAAGCTTTTAATAAAATTTTTGTGATCAAGAACAAACTTTTCTAAAATTTCTTTATCCTCAAAAGTTAGGTAAACTATATTTTTATCAGGAATGAGTTTAGCAATGAGTATTTCTTTAATCTGTTTAAGGAGTGTAGTTTTGCCTGCCTGTCTTGGTCCTTTAATAGCAATAATTTCCGGCCGGTCTAAATATTTTTCTATATTTAACAGAAGGTCTCTTGGGAAAAATAAAGATGGATTATCCATAATTTAGGCTAAAAGCTTTTAAAATTAATTAATCTTAAGTAATTATAGAGATGTTCTAAATTTTTGTCAAGCGGATTTATCCATTTATTTAATTACTTGTTGTTCATGATTTTTTGATGATAGAGAGTCGAAGTTGGAAGATAGATCTTGAAGTTTGATGATGGAAGATGGATAATCTATTTATGATACAATCTTTTAGAGACTTGGAGGTTTATCAGGAATCATATCAGCTGATGATCGAAATACATACGGCATTAAAAATGCTACCTGTTTTTGAAAGAAATGATTTAGCATCACAGATGCGGAGAGCATCTAAATCGGGCCCAGCCAATATTGCTGAAGGTTGGGCAAAAAGGAGACATGAAAAAGAGTTTAAAAGGCATCTTGACGCGGCAATTGGTTCTGCAAACGAAATGGAAGTCCATAATATAAAAAACTCGGAGCAAAACTTTATAATTTAAGAAAAAATTGGAAAACGTTTTAAGGTTTTTTCAATCTTCAATCTTCGAATTTCAAAATCAACCCTCGAATTTCTATCCTCGATCATCAAATCACTATGGACTCGGGGGTGGCGGAGTGACGGTAACCGTGGCGGTGGGAACGGTGGAGGGGAGCAGGCCGGGGAACTCAGAAGCTGGTCCTTCAGTTTTCAACTGTCCTACAAATTCAACACCGCCAATAACCCCTCCTCTCCATGTTTTGACAGTCATTTCTTCAACAGGAATGCTAATATCTTCAATCTGTTCAAGGGCGTGATCGGGTGTTACAATAACAACATTGCCTATAGTACTAATTAATTCGTCTAAACTCCATGATATTTCATCATAATTATCTCTTGCATCTTGATCAGTTTGGACAAACCTCGTTGTTGTAGGAAGCAACACTGATCCATCAGGAAAAACAATGCGATCAGTGTTAACCGCAAAAGGTTGGATAACGAGTTTTCCGTTTTCATCAAAAGCTCCGCCAATCATAATTCTGACATTTGGATATCCAGGCAGTTCCATAAAGCCGAGGTTGATAAACTTCGCCTCGCCCTGTAATATAGTCCGTTGGGGATCGATTTGCCGGCCATTAATTTCAGTTATAAGATGAAGATCTGGATTTTCTGAAATAATATTAGGAAGATTGTTCCTATATCTAATAATTTCTTCTGCAATGTTATTGGTAACAGTTGGATAATGGGATCGAAATCCATAAGTAATTTTCCCATTAACATTACATGATCTTATATAATTGGCAGGATCATACATCCTCTCAATTACCCACTGATCAAAAGGAAGAGACTCATATTCGCCGGTTGCTTG